>SKKK01000318.1 GCA_007121535.1 Planctomycetaceae bacterium
ACGGGAAGACGAGCGTCTGTTCGCCCGATTGCACTGCCAGCCGAGTCTTGCCGAAATTGGGCGCGAAGAACGCCAGATCGCCGAAATCGACTCGGCCGGACTTGTCGAAATCCGCCCACCAGACATACGGCGCTTCGGACGTGAATTCGCCCACCGACTTGCCGAACGCTGCAGCGAAAAAGGAAAAATCGCCGAAATCGATGTGATTGTTGTCCTCGATGTCGTACACCACCGCCCACAACTTGGTGTCCGGAGATTCGCCCAGTGCGGCCAAGCTGGCATGGTCATCGGCCAGTCGCGCCACTCCGTTCGCTAACGAAATTTGCATGTCGTACGGGCCGATGTTCCATTGGACCGCAATCGTTTCGCCGCTGGCGGCTTCTTCCGGCACACTGATCGCGGTGACGCTCAGGTCGGCGAACTGCAGTTCCCCGGTCGGAGCAATGGTCACGTCGAGCACATACTGCCCGAACGGGCCCTCTCCTTCGAAGGCCAACACGACTGCGTAATACCGGGCTGTTGTCGAGATATCGACCCGTGCGACCGAAACATCGGTCGGATTCGGGTTGACCGAAATCAGGTCGCCCGCCAACGCCTCGAATCTCCACCAGTCCTGCTCGCTGGCCGGATGAACGCTCCCCAGGCCACGAACTACCCAATAACCGCTGCCGTCAGGATCTTCCGTCAGCGGCAACGCCGTGGCCGTTGCGCGTGTGTCGATGTTGCCGCTCTCTAGCGTATACTCCGGGGGAATCCCCACGTGAAACGTCCGATCGCAGGCGTCCCCGCCCACGCCATCGCCATTGCCGTCCAGCGGATTGTCCGTCCGATCGGTCAGCGTCGCATTGGCCGTGAAGCGGTAGTAGCCGTCCGGCAGCGGACCCTGCTGGATGAACAGCCCGACACTCGTACCCGCCGAGTACGCCGGGTCGAGCGTCAGTGGCGAGTTCAGAGATGTTCGAACCCCTCACGACGACCTACAAACAAAGAACAAAGAATCACGAACAAGCACCATTTTGCACTTTGCATTTTGCATTTCTCACTTTGCACTACTTATCCAAGGCCACCCCTCCCTAACCCTCCCCATCCAAGGGGAGGGAACCAGGGTCTGGCTACCACCTACCACCTACCACCTACCACCTACTGACCACCGACCCACCTACCACCTACCATCTACCATCTACCATCTACCACCTACCACCTACCACCTTACCACCTACTGACCACCGACCCACCACCGACCGGATCCATCCCAAGCAACTCTTCCAGCGGGTCCTGGGGCTCCGACCAGCGGCGTAATGGTTCGTACTCGGCGAAAATGGGGCGATTCGCGGGCAAGGGAGTGTTCCAATGCGCTTCGAAGCTCGGATTCTGCACGTCGAGGACTTGCGAGCCAGCGGTGAGGGTCGGGGCAGATTCGCCCCTTTGCCGCTGCGGATCGCCAAGCGACCAAGAATTCGGGACGCTGATCACCGGGTGCCCTGCCGGTGCCAGTTCCTGGACCGCGAAGCCCTCCGCTTCGCCCAGCGGGTCCGGGCCGGACTGGCCGCTCCAGGACGATGGGAAGCTCGATGGAAAGACCAACGTCTCGCTGCCCGATTGGACCCCCTCGCGGCTCGTGCCGAAATTGGGCGCAAAGAAGGCCAAGTCGCCGAAATCGACCCGGTTCGACTTGTCGAAGTCCGCCCACCACACAAACGGCGGTTCCGACGCCGATTCGCCCACCGTGCGGCCAAACGCCGCCGCAAAATGCGACAGATCGCCAAAGTCGATCCGGTCGTTATCTTCGATGTCGTACATCACCGCCCACAGCTCGGTGCCCGGCGAACCGCCTAACCCGGGCACCATCGGCTGGACGTCGGCCAGTTGCGTAAGACCGTTGCTCAAGCCGAACTGCATGTCGTAAGGACCGATGAACCGTCCCGCTTGGTCCACCGGAACCTGGTCGTCACCGGTCGAGGCAAAGCGGATCCGGGCCAACAGCACATAACCCTCGTCGCCCACCTGCTGGTCCGCCCCGGTTCGGCCGCCGATCGCGCGGACCTGCCCCGCAGCATCGTCGATCGTTCCCGTCGGCTCAACAGTAAAAGCGGGGCCATGAACGATCTCTTGAGCCGTCAGATAGTTCGAATCGTAGTTCAGATCCACCACCGCTTCGGTAATGCCCAGCCCCGTGGTCTCCGGCGTACTGCCCCAAAGCTCGACCCAAAACGACTGCCACTCGTGCACCCAATCCGCACTGGCGGGCAAAACGGGCACCTGGCCGTGGTCGCCAGTCGGACTGGGCTGGGTGACAATCGTCAGATCGATCTGGGAGAGCGGCGAGAATGGCACCAGATCCACGCCATCGACGATCGGTTGAGCGGCAATGGCGATGCGCCGCGATTCACTGAAAACGAGCGACGCGGGCGAACTGGTCAGCGGTACCGAATCGACCACGGCCGACGACAAACCGGCGGCGCTCACCCGATACAAAGCGTTCGGACCGGTGGCGGCCACGTACAACATGGAATCCAGCGGCGAATAGTGCATCGCCCGAGCCCGGGCGCCCGACAGACCGACCGTGCCTACCAGGCTGTTGGTCGAGGCGTCGATGACATACACGCCCGAATCGGCAGCGAATCCACCCACATACAGGAACTCGCCAGCAGCGTCGACAGCCACCGAGCTTGGCAGGCCGATATCGTCGATGGTGGTCACCAGACTGGATGACGAACCGGCCACGTCGATCACCGACACGCTGTGGCCTCGCGAGTTGATCGCGTAGGCTCGAGCACCATCGGGCGCAAAAGCCACCTTCAGCGGAAAACTGCCGCTTGGCAGCGTGATGCGAGCCAACTCGGTGCGCGTGGCCGTGTCGACCAGCAGAACCTGGTCGTCCCAACTGATGGCCACGGCCAGCACCGAGCCGTCCGGAGATAACGCCATCCCACTGGTCTCGGTGAACGTGTAATCGTTGCTCTGACCCATACGGCCCGTGTCAAGCGTGCCCACGACGGAACTGGCGGCACCGGCCAATTGAATGAAGTGCAGCCGCTGGGTCCCGCCCGTGCTGGTCACATACGCCCACTGGCTGTCCAGCCCCATCGCCACCGCCGTCGGGCGAGTCGGGACGTGTAACGTCGCTACCACCGCGTCGGTCGCCAAATCGATGATCGATACCGTGTTCGAGTCCTGGTTGGCCACGACCGCGTGGCTGCCGTCGGGCGTAACGCCCAGCTCCTTGATCCGGTCGCCCGTATCGAGATAGGCCCGGATCGACCCGCTTTCCAGATCGACGATCGAAACGTTGCTCGAAACCGGATTGCCCGCGACCAGCGTCTGGCCGTCGGGCGAGATGGCCAAGGAACGCGTGGCATCGCCCTCCGGCCACACGCCGCTGGAAACGCGGCCTTCAACCGACCCGGCAGCCCCCTGGATATTATAGAAATGCACGTCCTCGCGAAACCGATTGTTCAGCGCGACGGCCCGGTAGTCGACCGGGCTGGCAGCCGCATCGTAGCTGGGCCCGACCGTCAAGGTCCGAACGATCGTCTGAGTCGCGATGTCGATGACGCGAGCCTGGAAGCTGGAAACAAAGGCGAATTGACCGTCGTACGAGAACACGATGTCGCCGACCGAACCGGTGGAAATCGGCTCCGAACTCGCACCCGTCGCCAAGTCGACAAACAACACCGAATTGCTCAGTCCAACAATCGCATGGCTTGCGTCCGGTGTCACGCGGACCATCTGACCGCTCGGAACGTGGTCCAGCTCGTGAGTCGTCACCTCAAACGGCTCGTTCAAATCCAGCACGCTGACGGCTCGTGCCGGAAACTCGTGACTGACAACCGCGATGGCCCCGTCCGGACTGATATCGACACCCGACGGCCGCGCGGCCATCGGCAAGGACGCGAGCATGGTCTCGAGATTCAAATCGTACAGAACCACTCGCCCTGCGTCCCGATCCGGCAAGACAATCGTGGTGTTGTCCGGCGAGACGGCGAATCGAGTGTACGTATCGTCGGAAACACCCGTCTCGGGATTCCCCCAGAAACCGATCGTACCCTGGGGCGCCGAGCTGAAAGTTCGCGCCTCGGTCAATGTCGTCAAATCGATCACCGAGAACGACGAATCCTCCCCGTCGTTGATCACCCCCACGACCGCATGTTGACTGTCCGAAGTCACGTGGACCCGGTACGGCTGCGAACCCGTGATCGGAACGTGCGCTGCCACGGAACGCGACGGCAAATCCACCACCGTCACCGTATTCGCGTCCAGGTTGGGAACCACCGCATAGTTGCCATCCGGGCTGACCGCCACGTCGACCGGTCGCCGACCCACCGGCACCGTCGCCGTGACCGTTCGAGTTTCGGCATCGAAAACCATCACGTTATCCGTATCACGATGTACAACCAGCACCGATTCGCCATCTGGCGTGAAGGCCGCTTTGCGAGGCATATCGCCTTCCGGATCGTGATTCATGGACAGAAACCAGCCCGACAGAGGCGTACGGTCTTCCAGCGGTTCCAACCCCAGCCGTCGCGGCCGTCGTCGGCTGTGCCGCTTAGCCGTCCAGGGGAACCGAGTTGTCCGTTTCGCATGCGCGACTAGGTTTGAAATCGAAGAATATAAAAACATACGGGATCGCAAAAAAGTGTAGAGGACGAACGTCCGTCCGCAATTCTAACGCATCCGCTACAGCCCCTGCAACCCGCACAATCCACCAACCTCGCCTAACCAGGTGAGAGGGGGGAGGTGAGAGGTGAGACGGTGGGCAAGCGAATTGCGGGCAAGGGAATGGGGGTACTGGGGTATTGGAATACTGGTCCGGCGGGACGGTCTTGTTCCCTCCCCTTGGGCGTGCCGTGCTAGTGAGGGGTGGCCAACTTTAATCCATTTTAATGGGGGTTCTTAGGTTGGAATGGGGGTGCCTGTTTTCCCCCTTCGATGGAAATGGCTAGGGAGGGGCAGCCCAAACACCCCCTTGTATGTGGAGGGTTAGGGAGGGGTGAAGAGTGGGCGGTCGGAAAATCGGTGATCCGGTGTACTCGCTGCTGGCCCGCGAAGCGAATCGAAAAACGCAGGTCTGCGAAATCTCGCTGCAACTGGTCCGAAAGGAACTTTCCCGTCTCCAGCCGTAGCGTTCGCCAGTCGAACAGTTCCCGGACTTCGTCGGGCAGGTAACCACGAAAGAAACCACGAGCCTGCGGCAGTTCACGGAACACGCTTTGGGTGTACGCATCGTGGGGATTCGAGGCGGCATCGCGCCGTGGTGCTGGAACGGACATGGGACAATCACCTCGGAATAAGGAATCGGGACAAATCGGGTGGAAGCAGAGTCAGCGTTCGCCGACGTCCGATTCTACCACGCCGGAAGCAGAGGTCAGAGGTCGGTGGGGGGGCAAGCGAATTGCGGGCAAGCGAATTCATTTTCCTGCCCCAATCTTCCTGCCCGCTCGCGTTCCCGTCGCCACGACGGCACGGCATCCAGCTTGCGGCGGGATCAGCGGATTCGTGGCGGCTGCGGAGGATAAAATGGCCTGGATGAGGTGTTGATACTGCCAAGTCTCAGATTTCGAGTTCGCGGGTCTCCCCGGACCGGGCGGTGCGCGCGCCGCTGACCCTGCTCTGGTACGGCGGACCGTCGAATCGCAACGTCCTGCCCCGCCACGGCACCGGACCGGTGCCGCAGGTGGTCGGCGGCCGGCTCTTCATTCTCGGGGGCGACACCATCCAGGCGCGCGACGTCTTCACCGGACGCAAGCTCTGGATCCGGGAGCTTCCCGGCATCGGCGAATATTACACGAACACCTTTCACCAGCCGGGCGCCGAGCACGTCGGCTCTCCCTACGTGTCGCTGGACGACGGCATCTACTGCATCCCCGGGAACGCCCGCGACACCATCCTGCGGCTGGACCCGGCCACCGGCCAGACGGTGGCCCGCTTCCGCTCCCCGGCCGGACCCGACGGGGAACATCCGGGAGCCGGAAGACGCGCCGATCCTTAACGACGACCTGCCGGACCCGGCTTTGATCTGCCTGGACGCGCGCACCGGGGAGCAGATCTGGCGGCGGGCCGACCCGGAGACCCAGCCGGAACCGCGCCTGGTGAGCCGGCCTTACCGGACGGAGACGATACGCTCCGACTGGGGCGAGATCTTCGGCACCTGGCTCGGCTACTCCGCCGAGCACGACATCCTGCTCCAGTGCGGCCGGCCGGCGGTCTGCCACCGGAGCTGGATCCGCGGGGAGCCCGACGACCGGATGATCGCCTACCGGGCCAGCGACGGAGAACTGCTCTGGGAAAGGCAGTTCGACAGCGGGTTGAGATATGCGACGCGCATCGCCTCGATCATCCACCACGACAGCATCATCATCCAGGGCCGGGCCATCTGCCTGCTGACCGGGGAAGACAAGACGGTGTCCCACCCGCTGACTGGCGAGGAAGTTGTCTGGCGTTTCTGGGGCAGTTCCAACTGCGGCCAGATGATCGCGAGTGAGAACCTGCTCACCTTCCGGCGCAGCGTTTCCGGTTACTACGACATGGCGAATCACTCGGGCACCACCCTGGTCACCGGCGTCCGGGCCGGATGCACCGCGAGCATGGTCCCGGCCGACGGAATACTTAGCATGCCCGATTACACGCGCACCTGCGACTGTTCCTACCAGCTTCAGACATCCATCGCCATGGTGCCCGGCGAGCTTACCGTGCGCGTTGAGCTGGTGCCCGAGGAGAGCCGGAAGCAGGTCCGACGCTACGACGTGCGGCTCTTTTTCCTCGAGCCGGAGGCGACCGCGCCCGGTCAGCGCGTGTTCAGCGTGACCCTCCAAGGCGAACCGGCACTTGAAAACTTCGACATTTTCCGGGAAGCCGGCGGGAACATGAGGGAAATCGCCAGGGAATTCAAGGGCGTTGAGGTAGAAGATGTCTTGGAGATCGGGCTCACGGCCGGCGGCGGCATGCGTCCTCCCCTGCTCTGCGGCGTGGAATTCCGCCTGGTGGAATAAGTATTTGACAACCCGCCGTTGCGTTGACTACCATACAGGCGTCCCGCTTTGTGGGATCATCGGAGTTATGCCGACAGGGCACCTGTCGGCAGCGGCAAAGCGGGCCTGCCGTCAAAAGCGCAAAAATGGCACGCGACAGGCATATCATTGAGTTTTGAGGCAAGAATGAATTTTTCTATCCGTCTGATTGCGGTGTTGATTGGCATGGCCACGATGGTACCCGACACGCGAGCCGCGGACGGTTCCGGCGGCACCCATGCGGGACTGATTGGGCCGGGGCAATGCAAGGACCAGGCCAGAGGGGCTCCCCCGATGTCACCCGCGGCTTGGGAGAAGTTGGAAGGCAATGTTCTGGACAGCCGGCGCGGCTGGGGCCGGCGTTTCAAGCCCCGCGGCATGTTCCCGGTGCCCCCGGGCGCCTTCGACACCCCCGGCGGCATCGGTGTCCTTTACAACTCCGTCCCCCCCCGGGACTTTCAAGTTCCCCGAGGTTTCGCCGCGTCCCAGACCGGCAGTCTGGCCTTCAGTCAAAACCTGGTCGATTGGCACGACTACCCCAACAATCCGGTCATGTACAAACTGGCCGATTGGCAGGGCAGCCAGCGCGCCATGCCGCGTGCCATGCTGTACGATGAAAAGGACTCGCAATGGGTAGTCTACTTCGTCGATTTGGGAGGCCACTATCCAGGCATCCGGGCGATTGGAGCGGCCTACAGCACGGACCTGGTGAATTGGCGGCCTTCCGAACAACCCATGCTGACGGTCCATGACTATGTCCGCGCCGTCCCGGATTGGATTGAAGCTACCGGCGAGGAGATCGACCGCGAAGGCCGAGTCTATTCGTCCTGGGCCATCTATCATGAAGGGCGGTACTATCTGCAGGTCCAGGGGACCAACCGCACCGGCAGCAACCGCACCTATGGCTCCATTATTCTGGTCGCCGACGAACCGGAGGGTCCCTGGCAGCGGGCGGAGGGTTTTCGCGGCGACTTTATGCCCCAGCAGCGGCCGGTCTATTCCGAGGGCCGCTGGTACACCGTCTTCACTGGTCGCTGGGACGATCAACTGGGATTCGGCTTGGCTTGGTCCGAAAACCTGCTGGGGCCGTACGAAAGGAACCCGGAGAATCCAATCATCACGACCGACATGATCACCCGGGCCCGGCCGCAATTGTTCCAATATCAAGGCACGTGGGCCATCCTCTTCGCCCGTGGTCCTCACCCCGGTCCGATGCGCTTGGCGATTGCCAACTTAGACCCCGGCAGCTCTCCGATCCCGGGCAACGGTCCGTAAGCATTTCGCCTAACGCGGGGGTGGGGCGGGAAAGGCGGGCATGCCCACCCTTTCCCGCCCCACCGCCTTGACCTGCCAGTCTCTCCTTACTATCCTTGAATATCTGTGGGGGTTGCTTCGAGATCGAGGCAACCGAGCATCTAATGCACCCTTTTTCGGCAGCAATCGATCCGGATGGCGCTCGGTGAGGCCCTGGGAGATATTCGAGCGGCGCGCGAAACTCGTCGACGTCATCGTCCCCCCCTGCCCTCGTCAGGCGGATCGGGCCCGTCATCTGCGGTCTCTTTGCGTTCTACTCGGCCTTGATGGCACTGATGGTTTACGCCCATCACGTCTACATCCGCGCGGCCGTCTGGCGTGGCATCAGTCTTGCCTTCCTATTCTTCGCTGCGGTTTTCGCCAAGTATGTCAATCGGTTCCTGGATTTGCACCTGATCCACTTGGCCGAACGCCGTGGGCGGAACGTGTACTACGAAATCAGCCCTGATCTAGCTCTGCTGCGGCCGCCCTCACGAGGAACATAGAAAGCAGACCGAACTCGTCGGAACGACACCCATTCACCTGTCCGAATTCCTCGCCGGAGACCGCACGCTGCGTTCCGATGTGCTCGATCGGCTCGTCTCCGTTCTCGGAGCGAGGCTTGTTGTAGCAGGCAACTCCACTTCCTCGTGAGCAATCTGCCGGACGATGGCCGCAATCTAATCGGTGGTATTTTTCTTCACAAAAGGAGGGGAACACACATCACTTGGCAGTTATCGACCACTTTGGGTGGAGACTTGGGCGTGGGGCGGTGGGGCAGCCGGCCCCCGGAGCGGTGGGGCTGGTTGAACTACTGTTCGTCGACATGGACTTGGCTGTTGATTTAGTCGAAAGCCTTCTCCGCGGCACGGGCTAGGTGCAGCAGGTCGTCGCGGCCGAAGCTATCGGCGTCCTGGTAGTCTCGACCAACGACGATGGGCTTTTCAACGGTCGGCGCAGCAGTCGGAAGGTCGATAACCATACCACCCCCAAACAGGTCAGTAAGTGTCGATCAGCCTGGCCGCTCCGGCGGCCGGTGATCCGCACCATCGAAAACACACTGGGGTCAGATCCGGTTTAGGCGAGTAGATAAACACCCCCCAGTGTGCCAGAATATCCGCAAATTGCGTAAACCAGATCTGACACCAGCTCTCGGCTTTGGATAGCCTCGTTCGCGGCTCACTTCCTGCCAGACACTCCAAGGAGGGGTGCTCCGTTTGGTCTTGGGCCCGTTTTCGCCTTTTCGACACGACAAGAGCACTCGTCTGCCAAGCCCAGCCTTGGTCCGGTAATGACTTTGGCAAGCACATGCCGTACAATGCATTACGTCTAACCGACTTGCTGGTCGAAGTACGACACGGCGTGCCCTATTCGTCGGTGCCGAGAAGAAGATGCACCGGACGGGCGGCTTTGTCGCTAAGTCGTGAAAGCGCAATTGAGTGGAAATCCAGGCACAGGGAATCGCCATGCCCTACCTCGAATTCCTTTGGGTGGATGAAAACGTCGACCACATTGAGCCCAATGAGGAATAGTCATGATAAATCCATCCCCTCGCGGGTTGACGCCCGACCAGTTGGCAGACATTGAGCAGGCTCGAGAGCACATCGCCGCCGAGTTGCCTGATCTCGTCGCTCGGGAGCGGCGAATGCGAGAGGCGGCTGAGGAGAACACCTTCAGCGGGGATTTGAGGCGTGCCATTCATGCCGGCGACCGCGATCTGATTTCCTTGGCCGAACTCGTCGGAACGACACCCATTCACCTGTCTGAATTCCTCGCCGGGGACCGCACGCTGCGTTCCGATGTGCTCGATCGGCTCGTCTCCGTTCTCGGAGCGAGGCTTGTTGTAGCAGGCAACTCCACTTCCTCGTGAGCAATCTGCCGGACGATGGCCG
>SKKK01000552.1 GCA_007121535.1 Planctomycetaceae bacterium
CCGGAAGAAGTTGTCCGCCTGGGCCGCGCCGAACTGGTGATCGTTCCCTGTGCCAAAGCCGTCTTTCTCCAGATCGATCGTCAGCAGGTAGTTGCCGTCGGCCAGCGAACCGCCGACAATCCCGTCGCCCGTAAAGGTCAACGTCACCACGCTCTTGCCCCCCACATCGTTCTTGGCGATTACCAAGTCGACTTCGCTGCCCGTATTCCTGTTCAGCAGATGGAATTGCTCGGCCTGCAGATCCACCACGGACGAGAACGTCACGTTCAGGCTCCGGACCATCGAGCGCTGAGCGGACCCGTCGTTGATCACAACGCTCTCGACCTCCGGGGTTGCCGCGTTTGCCGTCACCTCGATTCGCACGGTTGCCGTCGAGGCCGCTTGGCCGTCCCATGCCTCGTAGGTGAAACTGGCCGTGCCCGTGAACCCGGCGGCAGGCGTGTACGTGAACGAACCATCCTCGCTCACAATCAGATCCCCGCCCCCCGTGACGGCACTCACGTTTCTGACCGTCAGTACGTCGCCGTCCACGTCCGTATCGTTGGCCAGCAAGCCGCCCTCGACAGACACGCTCAAGGTCGCGTTCTGCATCACGGTGTACAGATCGTCTCGGGCCACCGGCGGATCGTTTACCGGCCGGACGGTGATGGTCACCGTCGCCGGTTCGGACTTGAGCGACCCGCTGACAGCGAAATAGGTGAACGTGTCCTGGCCGTGGAAATTCTCGAACGGTCGGTAACTGAACGCGCCCGTCGCCGGGTTGAAGGCCAGGTAACCGTGCTGAGGCGGATTGCACAATGCGGCCGTCAAAGAACTGCCTCCGGAACCTGAGTCGTTGGCTAACACCCCGGGCAAGCGCACGACCAGCACCGTATCTTCGTCCACCTCGTAGTAGTCATCTTCTGCTACCGGTCGTGCACTTGCCAGAATCCGGAACACAGCCCCGTGGAACGCAATCGTATAATTGCCCGTCACCGCAGCCAGAGTGCCCTGGAGGATCTGGTAATCGCCCACAGCTTCCCCCGGTTGGCGAGCAAGCGAGCCCGTCAAAACCGTGGCCGCCGTTTCGTCGAACTGGAAACCCGTCGCCTGATACGTCAGCGGCGGATCATCCTGCCCGTAAGTCTTCATCTGCTGATCGGCGGTGATGGTCAGCAGGCCCTTGTTCACGATCACCGTCGTCGCGTACTGCGTGAACCCGTCGTCCTTGTCGAGGATTCGCCCGTAGATCGTATGCTCGCCGGCAGCCAGACCCGTCACCGTCCAGGAAAGAGCCTCGCTGCTGCCGTCTTCGTAAGTCACGGCATCCAACTCGGCGGCGTCGTGCGCAAAGGCGTAACGGAATCCGGCCGCCGTGTCGGCCGTCGAGGGATCGTAGGCTTGACTGAAAGCCACTGTCACCGTTTGGCCGTAGGTCACCGGTCCGTCGTTCTGGAACATCGCGACGGGTGGTACGTTCCGGATCGTCACCTGGGCAGTCGCCACCGCAGCAAGCGGGCCGTTGGACACCTCCAGACGGATCACGCCCGCCCAATCATCATCCCACGTGCGCCGGATGACGGGTTCGGTCAGCCAGTCGGTATCCCACTGGCCATTGCTATCGAAATCCCAGCGATACAAGAGCGCGTCGCCATCGGGATCGTAGGACGCCGAGGCATCCAGGACCAGCTCAGCGCCCTCGAAACCCACATACGGCCCGCCGGCGTCGGCCACGGGCGAGCCTTTCTGCACGGTCACAGTCACTCCGACCATTTCGCTCCACGCCCCGTGGTTGTCCTGCGCACGAGCCCACAATGTATGCTCACCGAGCGCCCAGCCCGCGGTATCGACGGTCAACGTCCAACCGTCGCCGCCGTGTGGGGCCTCGCCGAGCAGCAGATCGCCGCGGAAGAACTGAACGAGAACCACGTTCCCGTCCGGATCGCTCACCTCGTCGGCCGTCAGCACCATCGCAGAGGGCCGAGCAACCGTCTGTGGATCAGCAAACAGTGTGCCGATCGTCGGCGGGATGTTCACGTAGACAATCGCGTCCGGTGTGGTCGGTGCAGGCTCGACGTGGCCCACGTTGTCGGTGGCGATGCTGTAGAAGCCGTAGGAATTGCCGGGCGAGCCGATAAAGATTGCTTCGAAGCTGCGGGTGTTGGTCAGCCAGCGGCGGTACGGGTCGCCATTCTGCGAGACGTAGATGTCATAGCCGCGAATGCCGGACCCTTCCGCGTCGTCCGAACCGTCCCACGTCACGCTGAACATGGAATCGTTGCTCACCTCCAGAAGCGGATCGACGGCGCTGACAGGGCCTTCGCTGTCGATCACATGGGTGATCAGCGGCGTATCGATCGGTTCGTTCCAATCGAAGATGATACTGGCCATGTTGCCGATCACGGTGCCGCTGGGCAGGTCCGCCTTCGGACGCACGGTGA
This sequence comes from Planctomycetaceae bacterium, assembly GCA_007121535.1. Taxonomy (GTDB): domain Bacteria; phylum Planctomycetota; class Planctomycetia; order Pirellulales; family Pirellulaceae; genus SKKK01. Next base: position 2,421 of record SKKK01000552.1, read on the forward strand.
ACTTGACCGATCCTTCCCCATCATGCAGTTCGGGGTTGTTGGGCGGCAGGAAGCCGGCGATCGGGTCCTGGGTGAACTCGCCGGTCAGTGGATCGATCGCGTTAAACGTCCATTCGGCCAGTCCGGTCGATGGGTCGAATCGGGCCTCGATGTCGACCAGCAGCTCGTTTCCCGCAGGGCGCAGGTCGACGCGCGTCTGGTAGAACTGCAATCCCGC
>SKKK01000203.1 GCA_007121535.1 Planctomycetaceae bacterium
GTTGTCCAGGGCAAAAATGCGGATTGTGAGCGGCACGGCGCTAGCCGCCGGTTCTCGACGCTGCCGGCGGCTAACGCCGTGCCGCTCACTCATCGCGAACCCAAGATTTCGCCGGGACAACACACTAGGCACAGAATGTTGGAATGAACGATACGATCCACGGAAAAACTCGGAGAGACTGCGAAGGCAGGTCCAGGCAGCTTCCATCCATCGGGTTTCGCGTGGATTATTTCGAGTCGGTCTCAGTTTTCATAGCCCCAGAGTTGATGCGATGCCTGCGCCTGACGAGTTGCTCGAGTTGGTTCAGCAGTTTCGGGAAAACAGGGACACGTATTTGTCCGATGCGTTCAGCGAGACGTCGCTACGGCGGCAGTTCATCGATCCGATGTTCGAACTGCTGGGCTGGGACGTGTTGAACCGTCAAGGCCACGCCGAAGCGTACAAGGAGGTGGTCCACGAGGATTCCTTGAAGATCGGTGGTTCCACCAAATCGCCCGACTATTCCTTCCGAGTTGGACCCGAACGAAAGTTTTTCGTCGAGACCAAGAAGCCGTCGGTCAATATCAAGCACGACATCGCCCCCGCGTTTCAACTTCGGCGATACGGTTGGTCGGCGAAACTGGCGCTCAGCATCCTGACGGATTTCGAGGAGTTCGCGGTCTACGACTGCCGCGTGCGGCCGGTCAAGACCGATGGGCCTTCCACGGCGCGAGTGATGTACGTCACGTTCGACCAGTACGAAGAACGCTGGGACGAGATCGCCGCCGTGTTCTCGCGGGACGCCGTGCTGAAAGGTTCCTTCGACCGATACGCTGAATCGAACAAGAAGAAACGAGGCACGGCCGAAGTGGATGCGGCTTTCCTGGACGAAATCGACGGCTGGCGGCTGGTGCTGGCCCGCAACCTGGCGCTGCGCAACCGCGACCTGTCGCAACGCGATCTGAACTTTGCCGTCCAGAAGACCATCGACCGGCTGATCTTCCTGCGGATCTGCGAAGACCGGGGGATGGAGACCTACGGCCGGTTGCAGGTCTTGCCGAACGGTCCGAACATCTACCGGCGGCTGTGCGAATTGTTCCGCGAGGCCGATGACCGGTACAACTCGGGGCTGTTCCACTTTGCCGCCGAGAGGGGTCGCCGCGAACTGCCCGATGAATGGACCTTGGGCCTGACGGTCGACGACGCGGTGCTGAAAGAGATCATCCGCAAGCTGTACTACCCGGACAGCCCCTATGAATTCTCGGTCATCGGAGCCGACATTTTGGGCCAGGTGTACGAGCAGTTCCTGGGCAAGGTGATCCGCTTGACGGCCGGGCACCAGGCCAAGGTGGAGGAAAAGCCCGAGGTCCGCAAGGCGGGCGGCGTATACTACACGCCCACGTACATCGTCGAATACATCGTCCGGAACACGGTGGGCAAGTTGTTGGAGGGCAAGACGGCTCACGAAGTCGCGGCTCGGACGCGGACGTGGAAACCGGCCAAGGGCGGGCGGCCGCTGAGCGTGCTGGACCCGGCCTGCGGCAGCGGATCGTTCTTGATCGGCGCGTTTCAGTACCTGCTGGACTGGTACCGCGACTGGTTCGTGGCCGACGATCCCAAGCGCCACAAGGACCGCGTGTACCAGACCAAGAAGGGCCAATGGCGGCTGTCCACCGCCGAGCGCAAACGCATCCTGCTGGACCACATCTACGGCGTCGACATCGACTCGCAGGCCGTCGAGGTGACCAAGCTGTCGCTGCTGCTGAAGGTTCTGGAAGGCGAGACCAAGGAAACGCTCCAGCGGCAACTGTTCGCCAAAGAGCGCGCCCTGCCGGACTTGGCCGACAACATCAAATGCGGCAACAGCCTGATCGGCCCGGATTTCTACCGGGGGAAGCAACTCGATCTATTCGACGAAGAAGAACGATTGCGAATCAACGTCTTCGATTGGCAGACCGAATTCCGGCCGATCATGCAGTCCGGCGGATTCGACGCGGTGATCGGTAACCCGCCGTATGTAAGAATGGAGGCGTTCAAATCCATCAAAGTTTACCTAAGCGAGCACTACGAATCGCACGAAGAACGATCGGACTTGTACTCGTACTTCATTGAGCGAGCTATCGATCTATTGAACCCAGCCGGGTTATTCGGAATGATCGTGTCAAATAAATTCATTCGAGCAAAGTACGGGCGACCGTTACGGCGCGTCTTGTCCAATCGAGTGAAGATCACCTGTTTGACAGACTTTGCTGGGGCCAGCGTCTTCGTCGGGGCGACGGTTCGGACTATCGTTGTCCTCGCGACACCAACGCGTAACCCTTCTATCCAAACAAACTACGTGCCCGTACCGGACCTGGAGACACTAAAAGCCATCTCAACTGGACGAATCAGTGTCAATCAACACGCTGAATCTTCAAGATTTTGCTTGGGTGAGCACGCTCTCTCTGGAGATCAATGGCGTCTCATTCCAGCTTCTCATTCAGATCTCTTGTCGCGACTTCAAGGCTGTGGGAAATCCCTATCAGAACACTATGGGACCAGAGCACTATTCGGGCTAAAGACTGGGCTAAATGATGCGTTCATTGTCGACGAAGAAATCAAGAAGGAATTGGTCAGAACTGATCCAAGATCACGCCACATTCTGAAGCCCATACTCTTTGGACGAGACGTGAGGCGCTATCTCATCAAACCCGCTGGTCGATTCGTCATTTACTGTCATCCAAGCATCAATGTTCACAGTTATTCTGCCATCAAAGAGTACCTTACCCCATTTCGACAGGCTTTGGACAAACGCGCTGGACCGCAAGAGTGGTTTGAACTTCAACAGCCCGCTGTCGCCCTCTTGCCTCTCATGAAAATGCCCAAGATTGTCTACCCCATCATTGCAAAGGAATGCCGCTTCGTCATCGATGAGGAAGGTTTTCTCGTAAACGACAAGATGTTTGTTCTTCCAGTTGCAGATTGGACACTGGTTGGGGTGCTGAACTCGCGGGTAGCCAATTTCTACTTTGGTTGTGTGTGCGCTGCGCTTGAGGGGGCCCGCGACCGATATCTCGAATTCCGCGCTCAGTACGTCGATCCTTTTCCAATACCATCCACGATACAAGACGTACCGCCACGACTCGGCTTCTTGGTCCAGCAAATGCACCGACTTCAGAAGCTGTCAACACGCACCAAGTTGGCACACGAGGTAACGGCTCTTCAACGTCAAATCCGAGCCACCGACCACGAAATCGACCAGCTCGTCTACGAACTCTACGGCCTGACCGACGACGAAATCCGCATCGTCGAAGAGGCCACGGCAACGGGTGCGGACGTGTAAGCGATGGGTTCCAATCCATCCGCCGTCCGAATCGATGAATGACCACTGCTCCGGATGGTTACGTGGTCGAGATGTCGCAATTATGGTGCGCGATGGGTGGGTCCGGCGAATCCGGCAAGATCAGATCCTGGCGATACAGACGGTAGGTCTCCTCGGCAATGTGTCCCTGCCGGGCGTCCAGCGCTGCGCGTACGGATTGGATTCCGTACTTGTCTTTCAAGTGCGGGAATAGCCAGCGGATCTGCTGGCAAGCTCCCGGGTCGGCACTCAATGCCGGCAACTGCCGCATGGTGATGTCCAAGCCATGATCGATCAGTCCGGAAAAGATCAAGGCGCCGTAGCGTGGTCCCAGCAAAGCAAACTGCTCGAACCAGAACTCGGGCGTCACCCGGTGTCCGTTGCTGATCAGACACTTGAGCAGTCCGGCATGCACATCGGGGCCCAAGCCTTTCGCGTCCAGCAACGTGCGCTGCCGGATCAACCGTAACAAATCGTCGATCAGCGACTCGCCGCAGTCCTGAATCAAATCCAACAGCGCACAACGTGTTTGCTCCGGCCAACGCCGGGTGTCGGGCAACTCGGCCAGGCAGTCCCGCAATACGGCCGTCATGCGATGCTGCAGTCCGCCCCAGGTCCGGTTCAGCTCACGGTGGCAAATCGCCGGTGGATTCCAGTTGTTCGGCGGCTAGGTCGCCCCAGCGGGAGGCGAGTAGGTCGCGGATGGATAAGCGGAGATCGTCCTTTTGGCGTTCGATCCGGCGATTGATCCGCTGGACCATGCGGTCCTGACGGTCGGCGATCTTGGACTCGATGAAACTTCGAAGCGCGGACCCGAGTTCGCGGACCAGGGGGCCTCGAACTTGGCTGATTCGGTGAAGACGGAAACGGATCAATTGCAATTCGGCGTCGGTAACCTCCGGCTCGAAACGAACGTCGGGTGGGAATCGCGAGGGATCCAACTTCATGGCGACGCTGCAATGGATTCGCAACCGGACGACGGCCGTCGCCTCGGCACTCAAGCTGATCAACTGCACGCCGCGCTCCCACTGGGCCACGCGACCGAACACGTCGATCGTCGCATCGACCTGCGCCACGAAACCAACTCGACCGTCCTCCTGCGCTTCCGGCGATTCGACTTGGACCGCAAAGCGCTGCTCGGGATCGACCAGTTGAACCTCGTAGCGTTTCCAAGTCCCGTGATTGACGGTCTTCCACCGGCGGCGGGTATCCAGCCGGTTGCCTTCCCATCGCATCCTGACGCCGTCCCAGATCTGTCGCGTCCGGCCCCAGTCCTTGTCCCGGACGATCTGGTGCGGCATGTTGTCCAGAACGATCTGAGTGACCAGTTCGTCAAACTTGCTCGGGCCGAAGTCTTCGGGCGCGGATTCCTCGGCGACCGCAACCGTTGCTACCGGCCGGGCCGTGCCGGTTTCGTCCGCTTCCAGCGGCTGAGCGGCCAGCTTTACGTTCGATGTCAACAGCATCGCTGCGATCAGGCAGATGCTGTGAGTCGTCCGACCGGCAACGCAGTGGTCGTTCGTCATCGGTGGTTATACGCTCCACGGCGCTCGCGTGGCGCGAGCCCGCATCGAATTGGCTTCGCGATCGTCCTGGAACTCTTCCCGGATGGGATCCCAGGTCAGCGATCGGCCTGTCCAGAAGGCGATACAGCCCAGATGGGACAGGATGGTCGAGTACGCACTACTCTCGACATCCGCACGCGGCCTTCGCCGTGAACGGATGCAATCGATCCAGTCACGATGGTTCTCCGCCACCGAATGGATTCTGGGAACCTCGACGTCCAGGATATGTTCCGGATAGCAGTTCAGCAGCCCTCGCCTTTCCACGTGAATCCAGCCGTGTTCGCCGACGAACAGGACCCCAAAATTCACGATCGGTGTTTGGGGGTCCCAGCCCGGCGGGATTTCGTACTTGCCGGGTTCCAGTCGCGTGGCACAGATGATCTGCGTGCCATCGGCGTACGTGAAGGTCAATGAATGGGCGCCGTCGACGCCAGGAGGGGTGATTTTGACGGGGCCTTCCGAATCCTTTCGCAGGCCTTGTTGAGCGGAATCGAGATTGTGAACGGTGCCCGACGTCAGTCCGCCCGCCCCGAACGCTCGATTGCACGTCCACGGCACCACGTGCTGGGGCGGTCCCACGTGGTGGTATCGATGATTGAAAGGGTGCCATGGAGTTGGCCCCAGCCACAAATCCCAATCCAAACCTTCCGGCACGGGTTCGGCTGGCAGATTCAAATAATCGCTGACTCCGCTTGCCGATACGTAGGCCAGTTTCACCTGACCGATTCGCCCTGCATGGATCAGTTCGGCGGCCTTGAGGAATTCGGCCGAGTTGCGTTGCTGCAAGCCGGTTTGGAACACGATCTGATGTCGCCGGACCACCTGGATCATGGTCCGCGCCTGGCGAATGGTCAACGAAATGGGTTTTTCACAGTAGATGTCCTTGCCCGCTTGTGCTGCCAGAACGGTCATCGCCGGATGCCAGCGTTCCCCGGGGCAGATGATCACTGCATCGATGTCGTCCCGTCCCACGATGTCTCGAAAGTCGTTGTAGCCGGTTACGTCGTGAACCTGGCCACCGGACCTTCGCTCGCTGTACGTCTGCTCCAGGGTCTGCACCGCGTTGTCTCGTCGCCAGGAATCGACGTCGCAGACGGCCAGCACCTGCGTATCCTGAAAGCCGGCACAGATGCGCAAGTGCCCGCGTCCCATGGCGCCGATGCCGATGCAGCCCACCGTGATGCGGTCGCTGGGCGCCGTGGCGCCGTCCTTTCCCAAAACAGAGCCGGGGATCACCAGGGGCGCAGCGATCGACGCCGCCGCCGATCGTACCAGCATTTCCCGTCGCGTCATCCGCGACCTTGTGCTAGATGTCATGGTCCTATCCTTGTCATCGTTGGATGCCCCGTCATCAGGGCCGGGTTCTGTAAGTCGAAGGTCGGTCGAACGTTTTCCTAACGGTTATCGATATCTCGCAGCACGCGCGGGATCTGCTGCTCGATCTCCGGGTCGGTGACCAGCGGTTGAATCTCGTTCAACGCGGCGGCCGCCTGCTGGGGATGGCTTTGGCTCAGGCCCTTGGCCAGCGTAAAGATCGCCGGAACGGCGGCCGCTTCCAGTTCCGGATCGCCCACGTAGGTCATCAGCAGATCGAGCGCCTCGGGCACGCGCACGGCAGACAACCTGGACAGAAACAGCCGTTTGTCTTCGACTCGTTGAGCCAGCGGCATGGCGTCCCGCAGCATTCGAAACGTCTCTTCCGCGCTTCGATCATCGGGCATCACGATCAAGCGAGCGAAGGCGCGCAGCGCCCAGATACGATAGGTATCCACTTCGCTGGTCTTGGCAATCTGCAGCAGCTCGTCGACCACGATGGGATCCGGCCAATTGGCCAAGGCCCGGTGACCCGCGTCACGAACTTGACGCTGGTCGCTGCCCATCGCGCGTCGGACGGCGGGCAGAGCGGCGGGGTCGCCGATACGAGCCAGCGTGGGCAACAACACGACGGCCGCGTTCTGGTCGCCTTCTTCCAAAGCCGCCAACAGGGGAGCGGAACGCTGATCGGGATCCTCGATTCGCAGGCAGGTCAACCAGACGGCTCGATCGGCCGCTTCCCGCTCGGGGCCGGGGGCCGTCTTCAGCAACAGGTCGACAAGCGAGGCCGCATGCTGCCCTTGGGCCAGGATCTCGAGACCTTGCCAAGCCTCCAGCCGCGAAACCATATGGGGCGCCGACGCCGCGTCCAGCAAGGCCGGCACCAGCATCGGTGCGCGGCGCGCGACGGCCAATTGAACCATCAGGGGATGCGGATTGCCGGTTTGATCCATCCGTTGCTTCACGGCGCGATCGACTCCATCGGCGGGCATCCGACGGATCGTTTCGAAAGCTGCTTGGCGAGTCCGAGTGTCCTGCCCATCGATCACGATCCCCATCAGCGTCGGCACATCGTCGGCCGTCCCCGACAGGATCAGCGTTTCCAACGCGGCCACGGCCACGTCCACGTTGGCCGAGCCGATCAAGGACAAGGCCGCTTGGCGAATCGCAGGATCGCTGCGCGGCGTCAGACTGACCAGTGCCGCCACCTGCCCCTCGGGCGGCAGATCCTCCAGTGCTGCGGCGATCTGCTGCAGCTCGGCCGGTTCGCGCAGATCCGCGATCCAGTCGGCCGCCACCACCCGCTTCCACTCCTGATCGCCTGCCAGGGCCGCGATAACGATCGCCAGCGACTGGTCCGGTTGGGCCGCGATCCAGCCGCGAAACGCGCCTTCCCGAACTCGACGCGATTCCGAGCCCAACAATCCGCCGCAGAGTTCGGCTGCCAGTTCGTAATGCCCGGCTTGACTCAACGATGCCGCAGCGGCCAACAGCGCATCGATCGCCGCAGGCGACGGCGATTCAGTCCCGCCCACGTGGTCGTGCAGCGCTCGCGCTGCCGGAACCGTGCCGATTTGTCCCAGCGCCGTCAGGCAGGCATCGGCCAGCGGACGCTCTGCGTTGTCCAACAAGGCGGCGATCTGCGTCGCTGCCTTTGCGTCGGCCATGCGTCCCAACGAGATCACCACGCCCATCTGTTGTAAACCAACCGTGACATCGAGCAGTTCGCGGAGTACACCAGCCGCCTTGGGACCGCCGATGCCCTCCAACGCGACACGAGCCATGTGAGACATGCGAGCGTTGGGGACCAGTTCGCCGAGCGCCGCAATGGCCGCCTCGCCGCCCACCGTCACCAACTGGCGGCACGCATAGTCCTTCGCCAACTCGGTCGCTTCGCCGCGCAGCACCTGGATCAAACGAGCCTCGATGTCCGCTCGCGTCGCCTCGTCGTGCTGCGCCGCCCCGATGGCATGATCGATCGGACGGAACTGCTGCAGATCCTGGCCCGGTTCCAACGCCATTATTTTCTGAAAAGCTTTATCCAAAGCCGGATCGGCCGTGGGCTCAGCCCCGGCACGCCCCGCGGAATACAACATCAGGCCGCAGCCACAAACAAGAAGAAATCGGCAGAACAAAACGCGACGCGGGGCGGCAGGAAGGTGAGGATGGTACATCGTCAATTCATCCCAAGGGTGGGAGGGAAACGGGGCGTGAGCGACCTCACGAGAGATCGCCAACAGGTGCGAGTTGTATCCATGGCACTTCGGACCTGCGATGCCCGAAGCACCATGGTGAATTCTAGCCTGAACCGGGCCGGCAAGGCAAGCTCGATCAAGGCAATTTGCGTTGCCCCAATCGCTCGCCGGTCGGGAATCGTATCGGAGCGTTCAGACCGCCACGTCGTTCGAAATCGGCAAACATGGTTTCCCGTAGCGATCGGATCTTCTCCTGGTAGGACGGAACTTCGATCAGATTGTGACGCTCGGCCGGGTCGTGCTTCAAATCGTGGAACGAATCGATATCCCACACCCCGTGATAGTAGACGTATTTGTACTGCTCCGTGCGGATCGCCAGCATGGTGGGCGTCGCCGGGAAGTTCCATTCCCAGTGGTATTCGTACAGCACGTAGTCGCGCCACGGAATGTCCTGTCCCTGTAACAACGGCAGGAAAGATTCCCCCGCCCAATCGACGCCATCCGGCTTGGGAACGTTCATCGCCTGGAGCACCGTCGGAGCGATATCGATATTCTGCACCATCTGATCGATACGCGTGCCCGGTTCGATCATCCCCGGCGCCCAAACCAGCAGCGGGATGCGGATCGACGGTTCGAACGCCGCACGCTTGTCATAAAACCCGTGCTCGCCCATGTGAAAACCACCGTCGCTCATGTAAATCACCATCGTGCTGTCTGCCAATCCCTGATCTTTCACATAGCGGAGCACCCGGCCCAGATTCTCGTCGATCGAGTGGATCGATTCGCAATAGCCGTAATACCAGGAATCGAAACAGGGTACCGGATCATTGTCGAAACGTCCGGTCTCCATGTGGTCGATTCCATGAATCGAATACCGCCGCTCGCGCACCCAACGCGGTTGAGTGCGATAATTCTGTTCGGTGCGTGCCATGGTATCCGGGTACGGGATCGGTTTTCCCGCGTAACGGCCTTTGTGTCGAGCGGCAGGTTCGAACGGATAATGAGGCGCCTTGAACGCCAGATGCAGGTAGAAGGGCCGATCCTTGGGTCGATCCTGGTCCAACCACCGCAGCGCTTCGGTCGTCAACACATCGGCGTCATAGCCTTCGAATTTCCGTCGCTGGCCGTTGACGTTCAGCACCGGATCGAAGTACTCGCCCTGCCCGGGAAAGCTGACCCAGTGATCGAAACCGCGGCGAGGCTGATCGTCGTCGTGGCCCATGTGCCACTTGCCAACCAGCGCCGTCGCGGCGCCGGCCTGCTGCAAGTGCTGTGGAAAGAAGACGATGTCCGGTGGTTCCGGTCGTTGGTTGTCCACAATGCCGTGCCGGTGCATGTATTGACCGGTCAGGATCGAAGCCCGCACGGGGGAACAGAGGGACGTCGTGACGAAAGCCCGAGCGACGTGGGCGCCCTGAGTCGCCATGTAATCCATCGAAGGCGTCTCGAGCCACTCGGGCGCTCCCCGGTGAAAACCCATGAAATCGTATCGGTGATCATCCGACAACACCAGGATCACGTTCCGAGCATCCGCCGACGGCTGGCCGGCAGCCAAAGGCACGACGCACGTCCAGCACAACCCAAAAGCCAACCCCACGCCGATCATTCGCTGAAATATCATCGAACCGCCCTTCTGGAAAAAAGTCTTCAAAATGTAATTTGCCTCCCCACCGGTCCCGCACCGGTGGAGGGAGGTTTGGAAACTTGCCTCCCCACCGGTCCCGCACCGGTGGAGGGAGGTTTGGAAAC
>SKKK01000366.1 GCA_007121535.1 Planctomycetaceae bacterium
ACCACCGAGTCACGCTCGTCCACCGTCCTGTCCGCACCCTCCACACTCAGCGTCGGCGCATCCTGGATCGGATGCACGGTGATCTCCAACGTTTCCGTGTGTTCCAGCCCCAACGCCGGATCGGTGTTGCCCGGCGGGGTCAGGATGTCGGTGTTGCCCAGATCGTTGATCGTCACCACCAACTGCTCGGGCGACAATTCGTAACCCGGGACCACGCCCACCGCATCGGGATTGCCCGAGTTGTAGTCCGCCTCCGGCGTGTACGTGATCCCGTCCAACGCCGCGTTCAAATCGGCCAGTGACCCTCGGAAAGTCATGGTCGTATCATCCACACCGACACCTTCCACGAAGACCAGTCCGGGGATGCCTACCTGTCGGCCGTAGAATTGCACTTCGGACAGTCCGACGTGACCGGCGCCGGGGGCGCCTTGCAGATTGCCGAAGAAGAAGAACCGTCCGGTCACCGGGGTTGCCGATAGATCGGTGATGATCCCGTCTTCGTCACCCAACTCGGGCGGTATCATTGCCTCAGTCGCCCCGCTCAGCAGATACGTCTCGCCCAGATAGCCTTCGCCGTCCAAATCGGCGGCTTGGTTCAACGGCACGTCTTGCAGGACCCGGGTCATTGCGGCGGTGCTGAGTGGCAGAGAGTCGCCCACGGACGATACCCACAGATCGAATTCGGTCGGGCCGTAATGCTCCAGCCCCGCCACGGCGTAATTCCAGATCTGCATCACGTCGATCGTATAGATCGCGCCCAGATCGATCATCAAGCCGCCCGCTTGCTGAGCGATCCGCCAGCTTTTGCTCACGTCATCGGTGGCATGGATCAACTGGCCCCACGGGTTCAGCGACAAGCCGGCGCCATCGACTGCGAACCGCTGATCGTGGTCGCTGCCCGCACCGCCGTCCGGCAACACGCTACCCACACCGTTGGCGTTACGGCCGTCGACAGCCGCCGAGGATACGTCCGGCAGAACAATCAATTCGGTTGTGCTCTGGCGCGCCAGGCTCAACGTCCCGTGACTGACGGACAAGGTTACCTGGCCCTGCCACAAGGGATCGGTTTCTGCATCCACGTCGTCCACCAGGATCGGCCCCAGAACCAAGGACGTATCTTCGTCCAACGCGGCGCCTACTGCTCCGCTGACATCTACGGTGGGTGGAGACTGTTTGGGCAGGACCGTAATGGGGATGGCGTCCTGCGCCGTCAGCGCCACATCCGGATTGATACCCTGCGGGGTACCTGGTGTGTCTTTGTGCACGTTGCCCAAATCGTCGACCAGGATGTGGACCAAGTCGGGCACGATATTCGATGGCACGACGTTCGGATTGCCCGAGTTGTAGTCAGGATCGGGATAGTAGATCAATCCATCCAAGGCGCCGGTGACGTCGGCTAAGGTGCCACGGAACGTGATGGTTTCGTCGCGGACGCCATCGCCTTCCAGCAAGACGATCTGGGGCGCCGACGCCGGTCGTCCGTACAGCCGGACTTCGGACAATCCGACTCGATCGGCGCCAGCAGCGCCGGACATGTTCCCCAACCACAGCCAGCGGCCGGTGATCGGCGCCGTGTTATCCAGTGACTTCTCGCCATCGGCATCGCCCACTTCGTCAGGCAGGATGTTCGAGCTGGACGTGCCCGACACGAAGGTTTCGCCCAAGTACTCGGACGGATAAGTGTCCAATCGCTGCAGCGGTACACCAAGTTGCACCTCTTCCATGTCGTCCAGACTGGCCGGGCGCGTGGCGCTGGTTGACAGGTACAAGTCGAACGAATCCGCCCCCCAGTCTTCGAACGTCGTGGCGTTGAAGTTCCAGATCTGAAGCACTTCGACCGTCCAGTCGCCCGGCAACTGGATCAGCAGCCCGCCCGTTTGTTGAGGCAGGTTCCACTTGGTGCTGTCGTTCAAGCCAGTGGTATGGATCAATTTTCCTTGATTGGGTCCAGAATCGACCATGACGAGCCCCGCGCCGCTCAATACGTGATCTTCGTCGCGGTTGCCGCCGTCGCCGTTTTCCGGCTCGACAGCGATGCCGGGGTTGTCGGCCATCGTCCCCTGGACCACTTCGTTGCCAAGGGTCGGGAACAGGATCCGATCGGTCATCGCCGCCGTGGGCAGCGACAAGGTACCGTTGTCCGCCCAAACGCTGACCTCGACCAGCAGATCATCCGCCCCGTGGATGTTGTCCAGATCATCGATCCGAATCCCGTGGATCGCCAAGCCGTTCGGATCGTTCTCTTCGATCGTCAAGTCTGCGGGCACTTCCGACAAATCGATGATCGGTTCATCGTTGATCGGCAGCACGTGGATCGTCACTTCGGCGACGTTATTCGAGGTCAGCACCGCATCTCGGGCGGCATAGGTGAACGAGTCGGTGCCGTAGAAGTTCAGCAGGGGTTCGTACACGAACGTGCCGTCCGGGTTCAACGTGAACGATTCCGCATGGACCGGCGGCGTGACTAGTACGGCTTCGACCAGCGCCCCCGAGCCGGGAATGTCGTTGTTCAGAACACTGGACAAATCGTTCCCGCCCGGATCGACGTACGTGGTCGAATCCAGCACGGTATCTTCGTCGATCGTATACTCTACAGGCATCGCCGTCGGCGGAGCCACCGCGACGATCTCGATCATATAGTCTTCCACTTCACCGCCGATGGCCAAACCCGTTGGGCTAAGCCCGCCGGTGGGGCTGACGCGAAAGCGGGCAAAGGTGCTGCCCAGCACGGCGTTGGTCGGCGTCGAAACCTGGAAAACGTTCGCTCCGGCCACCACCGGCTGGCTGTCGATGATCTTGTCCTCCGGACCGAACACGCCATCGCCGTTGAAATCGATCCAAGCGTCCAGGAAACCGGGCGCCGACGCGGTCACGGTGATCGGCGTCAGATTGTTCACGCCGGTGTGGAACGCACCGTTGATCACCACGCCGTCTTCGTCGTCACGGCGATCGGTCGTGCCGGGCAACGGCAGCGACACGATGTGGACCTGGTACACTTCCGGTTCCGGTTCGGACCAGAAGACTTCCAGATTCGACAAGGCGTCGCCGATCACGTCCACCATCCGACGGACCAATTCCAGATTGTCTTCGCCGTCGGTAAACTCGATCACAGTGGTTCCGGTCAGCGTGTTCAGATCGTTGTCGAACTCGAACGTCACCGGCACGTTGACTCCGTCGGAGACCGTGAAGGTCAAGCCGTCGATCTCATCGGTGGCATAGTTGTCCGGCAAACGCAACGCCGCAGGCAGCAGATTCGTCGGCGAAAGATTCCCGCCGACAACGGACACGGCTTGAGCCCCGTCGATCTGTACCGCTCCGCCGTTCAGATTGATCGCATTGACCCCGGTCAAACCCGTCGCGCTGTTAATCCCCTGGACGATCCGCTCACCCATCGTCTCGGCGGAATCGCCGTCATAGTAAGCGATTTCATTCATCCCACCCATCGGGGCGTTCAGGGCGAAGTCCAGCGTTACCGACTGGCCATCAAAGTCCTCGATTTCGATGGACGCCGGCAGGTGGGCCGTGACGCCGCCAGGTCCGCCGGCAGCCGGCGCTTGGATGGTGTGCGGAGGCAGATGCACCACTTGGAGGCCGGACTCCCGCGTCGCTTCCGGTACCAACAAGTAATAGTCCCTGTCGTCACCTGTCGCGTCGCTGGTAGGCTGGCCATCCGGATCGGGATCGACGCCGGCGCCCAGCCACAAGGGGATGCTAGGCAACAGCACGTGCCGCGCGCCGTCCTGGGCCAGAGTGGTTCCGTAGCTGTCCGGCGCATCTCCGTAGTCCAAGTACCGCCCCCCCAACAAGATGGTAAAGGCCGTCTCGCCGGTGATCCGATTCGGTGACAGGATGTTCCCTGCCAAATCGCGGATGCCCGTGGCCGAGTTGTCGATCGTGATCTCGTAAACGGCATCCAAGGGGAAGGACGAGGCCGATGTGAAAATGACCCGGTTGTTATTGGCGTTGTAGGCGAAGAAGTAATCGGAACCCTCGACCAGCAGAATCCCGTCGCGGGTCAATTCGTAACGGTCCTTGTCTCCGGCCAGCGAGTGGTCCACGCCGATCCCGACGTCCACGATTTCCAAAATGAACTGCGTCCAAGGCGGAGACCCTTCCGGCGGAACGATGTGCATGTAGGTCAGCGCCGAATCGCGGTCGACTCCAGCGGGATCGTTGTCCAATGGTAACACCATACGAGCGACCGGACCTGTAAAATCGGCACGCTCGATGGCGCCTCGATCGATGTAAATGTTTCCGCCCAAGCCGGTTGCGTTGGGAGTGTCCGGATCGTCGACGCGCAATTGGCCAAACCGGTCGATCTTGGGCGCAAACATGTCCTGTTGAGGGATGCCCAGTGGATTGGTGACTTGCGTGTACGCCAAGCGCGCCACGCGGGTGTTCAGCGAACTGTCGATCGCCAGGTTGGGATTTCCCGGCTGGCTGGCGGCCAGGTAGAAATTGCCCTCGGCCGGGTTGACGAACAGCGGAGCGGACGGCGGCGCCAGAATGGCATTGGTGCCCTGGGTTCCCGGCGTATTGTTGCCTTGGAACAAGGTCGTGGTGATATCCGGTGACGACGGCAGGCCTGACGAAGACGCATCGACGGAGATTCCCGTCGCCGTATTGGCCACGATGTTGTTCATGACCGTCGGACTGGCGGCATTGGTGATATGAATGCCGATCCCCGATGGCGTGGTGCCGCCGTAGAGTGTGTTGTTGATCACCTTGCCCATCGGCACCGCCGCCTGCGGCGTGGTGCCCGTGTCGCCGCTAACCCGGATGCCGGCCGTGCCGAAATCGGAAACCACGTTGTTGACCACCAGCGTGCTGGTCACCAAGCGCGCGTTGTTCAACACGGGCGTCTGCCGCACCGGTCCGACGTAGGGGAAGTTGTTCCCCGAGTCCCGCGCCCCGGCCTCGACGATGATCCCCGTCCCCGAGACGTTACGGATGAAGTTGCCCTCGATGACTACCATGCCTTGCTCGCGCGGCACGTTCCGGTCGCCCGTGCGCCACGCGACCGGCGCCTGAGGAATGACGACGGTGTCGATGTACGCAGCATCAGCGCCGAACACGTTGGTGTTCCCTTTAGTGTAGCGCCACTCCAGCGTATGGGTGCCCTCCGAGATGGGGAACGACAGGTGGACCCACTGTGGCGTGGCCGTCCCGACGCCTGGCAGGTAGTGGAGCGCTACGCCTCCAACGTTGATTATCTGAGGCGAACCGTTGATCAGGAACTGGAAACGATTGTAAGTAAAGCTCGGGCCGGGGCTCACATCCGGCAGGGCCGCGTCCACCATCACGAAGAAACTGATCGTGCCCTCGCTGGTTTGAACGTTCTCCATCCGGGTAGCGGAATAGTCGCCCACCGCCGTCACGGCAGCGGATTTGAAGCTCCTGGGCGGGCTGACCGCCCTCTCGCTGGAAAGCGACCAGTTGCCCACGCTGCCCGGCGCGTCGACGAACAGGTTCATGTCGAACGGATCGAATTCTGCCGGGGCGTCGAAATTCGCCACCATCGGCGGCAGATTGGATGGCATCCCCGATACATGGCGGTCGTTGGTGTCGAACGTCTGGTAGATGGCCAGTTCGGATTCCGTCTCGCTGATCGGTGCGGCGTATTCGGTGCCGCGGCGAATCTCGACCTGATAGGCGCCGCTGGTGATCACCGACGGCGGTTCCGGAAGGTTGTTGATGTTCGCGCGCCCGCCGGCGAATCCGGAGTACAGATTGTCGAACGTGGACACCCCGGCCGGCGCCGCCGTGACCATCTCGCCTCGTTCGGCGAATCCGACGATGATGTTGTTGATGTAGAATCCTTCGTACTGGTTGTCCTGGCTGCGAATCGAACGTGTGTTGTGCCGGAATTCGCCGAACGTGTTGTTGTTCAGCGCCGGGGTGATCTGCGGCTGGCTGGGATCGTTCATCGTGCCGGCGGTCGTGAAATCGAAGCGCAGCCGCAGATCGGTTTGCCCGGCATAGGCCGACAGATCGATCCGGGCCTGCCGCCAGTCGGCAGTCGGGTACAACTGCTGGACCTGCGACCCGTTATAGGTAAAGTCCTCCGACAGGAACATCGGCAATTCGCCACCGGCGCCGGTCGTGGTGAGCAACGGGTTGTTCGTGGCCACCAGATCCCAAGTGGCGCCACCATCGGAGGAAAGGAAGACTCGCGCCGCATCCCGGAACGGGTTGCTGCTATTGGTGTTCGTGCGCGAACCGCTGTGGTCCTCCGTCTCCAGGAAGTAATTGAAGTACAGCGTCGGCTGGTCCGCCGGCGCGTAACCGTAAAGGCTGAAGCTATTGGTGGTCAGGCTGCCCAGCGCGCCGCCGGGCAGGTTGTACGTGCCCGCGATGTTGGGGTTGCTGGAAAGGTCCAGATGGACGTTGCCTTGCAAAACCCCGTATTGGCCCAGCGAGGTGTAGCGGTAGTAGGGCGAGGCGTTGTCCGAAACGTTTCCGGGGGCATACTGGTCCAGACCGAAGTAGAAACTGGTGTGCCCCGCGGATTCCCGCACATTGCTCTTCGTCGTCCGCCCGCCGGTGATCCGGCCCGGCCCGTCGTTCCCGTCCACCAGTGCCTGGCTCGGCGTCCGCGTGTCGTCGGGCGCCGGATTGATCCCGTGGCCGGCATCGTTGCCGCGGGTGGTGGTCGGGTGCCAGAGGTTGAAATCCAACGGCGAAAATGCCAGACCGATGATGCCGGGAAGCCCGGGAACGCGTGCGACAAACGATCCAGCGACCCCATCGCCCGTCAGCACCAGGACCTGCGCCGCCGTCCCATCGGGTAGCGGATCGTTCACGTAGTCTTGCCAGCCCATCGCGGGAATGCTCTGCCCCGCATACTGCCCCGTGAACACAACGCGCAGCGGCTCCTGTTCCAAAGGTCCACCTGCGACCGCCACATCCCCGACATTGATGTCGTTCAGCCCCTGCAGCACGCGCCGCAGGCTGGGAACGGCCGTCTGTGCGATGGTCGCCGTAATGTCTGGAGGCGGATTGAGCTCGTCGCCGTCGCCGGTCATCGTGTCCACTTGGCTGCCCGTCCGGTTGCCGGTAAATTCGACGTTATACGAATTGCCCGGTCCCGGCGTCACAAGCACGTCGCCGATACCGAGATTGGGCAACCCTTCCAGACGCTCCCGGACGCTGGCGATGCCCTGCTGCAACGGCGTGACCGACACGTTCAAATCGCCCGTCCCGTCGCCGCTGATCTCCGGCACGTCGGTCCGCGCCAAATTTCCGGTAAACTCGACGTCATAGCTGTTCCCCGGTCCGTCGGTCACCGCGACGCCGCCCGCATTGATGTTGGACAAGGCTTCCAGACGCGTTTGCACGCTGGTCGCCCCCGGCTCGAGCGTATTGATCTGCACCGATCCGTTTTCCAGCGTGCTGTCCACCACTTCCAACTCGGGAACGTCCTGCCCGCCCAACGCCTGCTGGAACCGGACCGTGATGTTGTTCGTCGGCAATGGGCCACCATCGACAAAGACGTCGAATACGCCGATGGCATTCAATGCCACCAGCGCGCCGCGCACGCTTGGCGTCCCCCCATCGCCCACGCGAGTGACTTCCACCTGGCCGTCGACCAAGCCCGTGTCATCAAACTCAAGCAGGTCGCGCACCGAATTGCCCAGGGCGCCGGTAAACTCGATCTGCATCGAACCGGGCAGTGGGCCGCCGGAGACCACCACATCATCGGGCTCGATATTGCTAAGGCCCACCAAGGCGTCACGGACGTCCGCTGCGTTTGCAAACCGCTGGATGGTGTCGGTCGTCTGGCCCTCGAAGGTCAGGGTGAAGGTTCCACTGCTGGGAGGCCCGATCAACCGCAACTGCTGCCTTTCGTTGATGCCGTCGCCCGTCGTCGGTGCATTCCAACCGATGCGCTGCGTTTGCTCCGCGCCAAACTGCAAAATGAAAGAACCGCTATCCGGATTGTCCACCACCTCGATCTGCTGCAACTCGTCGACGTCAATCGATGCGGGCGCGCCAAAGGCGATGGGATCGGTGGTCTGATCAACGAAAGTCAGCGTAAACGTCTCGGTCGGGTGATTGGTCAATTGCACGCGCTGCAGCGCGTTGACGCCGGTATCCAGCGGAGCGTTCCACGCGATCGGTTGCGTATCTTGGCCTTCGAAATTCAGGGTGTAGGTCCCGCCGGTGGCAGGGCCCGAGAATGCGACCGTTTGCACCATGTTCACGTCGACGGTGGCCTGGGTGGTGACGGCGATCGGTTCGGTCCATTGCCCTTGGAAATTCAGTTGGAACATGCCCTCGGAGGGGGCGCCCAACAAGCTGATCTCTTGTACCGTATCGCCCGACTGAAAGACCATCTGAGGTTCGCCCGAGCTGTCGAGTGCGTACAGATCGCCAGCGCCGGTGGTCGCGAACAGCATGTTCGCATACATGCCGCCCTCGACGTTCTGCGGGCCGAGGGTCAGACCCTGAAAATCGGTGATGCCGAATTCCGCGTACAGATTGCGGTAATACTGAACCTGACCGTTGAATTTGCTGATCCGCAGGAATTCGCCCGCAGCCGTCACGCCGAACAGTTGGCCCCCGTTGTAACTGCCCATGGCCAAACCGGTAACGTGGCCTTGCAGCGGCTCACCAATTGCCCCGCCGGTCACATAGGTTGGGCCGCCGCCCAGGTTGCGGCCTTGAATCCCGCCGTCGTCCCCGGCTCTGAGCCCGGCCAAGACCAAGCGACGCGAGTTTTCATTGCCGTTGATCGCATTGATGATGGCATTGGCCGTCGAAGTGATGTTTCCGTCACCGTCGCGATTGACACGGACTGTAATGGTTCGCGCGGCCAAGCTGACGCCCACGACACTCGTTCCGCCGCCCGTCACGGGCTGGATGTTGATGGTGATCCCGTTACTGCGGTCGCCGGAATCCTTGGATTGTACGTCGATTCTCGCCACGTTGCCGTCCTGGTTGACCAAGGCAATGGTCGTTGTCGACTTGGTGACGCCCGGTGGCTGGATATAGCCCAGCACGCCGGTCGAACCGCGATTGATGCCGCCGGTGGTGCCCAGGTTGGCCGGCTCGGCGGAACCGTTGTCGGGATTGAAGCGGTAGAGCTTGGAGGTATAGCCATCGGCCGCAGCGTATGGATCCTGCTCGCGGACCGCGTAATAGCCGATGTAGACCGGTTCGCGCAGGTTGCTGTGCGTACCGAGCCGTTCGATGGTCAGGGCGTCGACCCAATCGCTGGTCGTCGTCTGATGCCGCCGGTTGATCGATGGGCTCGAGCCCCCAAGGATGTCAGAACCTACGGGCCCGACGGGGACGGTGCCGTGGCCGGCGATCCCGTCGTTGCCGATCACTTCCATAGCGCCGGTGTCGGTGTTGATGCGCACCAGTTGCCCGACATTGTTGGCGTTTCCGGGCAGCCGGCGGTAAGCGTACAGGTACCCGTCGCCTCGCATATGGACGTCCCGGACGTCATTCCAGGCGTCTTGGCTGACGCGCGTCACCCGTTCGCCCGTGAACGGGTCCACGGTCCAAAGATTGGTCGGCCGGCCCACGTACAACTGCACGTCGCCCAGGGTGAACGGCGTCACGTGGGTTGCCAGTTGCGAGGCAGTGCGGATCTGCAGCAGGGGGCCGGACACCGGGTCGATTTTCGCGCCGTGAGAGGTGTAGCCGGTGTACCCGATATGGTCCTCGACGATCCGTCTGACCGACGTCGCCGGTTCCAGGCGGACGTTGGTATGGGCCGAACCGCGCAGGAACTGCGCGTTCAACGCGGTCGGCAACTGCTGGTTGTTGACCACCGCCAGGTAGTACGTCGCGCTGGTCGCGGGCAACTGGATCGGGCCGATGAACGGGTCCCTGGTCCCCACGCTGCCGCGGCTCAGGTCGTGCAGGTGCGTTCCCTGCCCCGGCAGCGGGCGATCGTCTTCGATGTTCGACGCGCGCCCGACGTGGATCAAACGCCCGGTGGAATCGAACAGGGCGACGGTCGTGTCCGGGCGCGTCAGACCGTCCGCCCAGTCCAGATCGATGACCGTCGACCACGAGTTGCCGCCATCGTTGACTCCGCCGATGGCCTGGATCTGTTGGTAATCCAGAGTGAACTGGTAGAAGTCGATGTCGCCGGCGTTGTCCAGTCTGCCGCCGAAACTGACGTTGCC
>SKKK01000191.1 GCA_007121535.1 Planctomycetaceae bacterium
CCCTACAGCATGTACCAGACGTTGACTCACGGCTACGGCTTGATGATGCCCCAGCGAATGATGGTGCCGCAGCAGAAGTATGACGTCATTCACTACATCCGCCAGGCGTACCTCGCCGCTTGGAATCCCAGCCAGTATGTCGAGGTGGACGATGACTACTTGGCCAGCTTGCCGGCGGGCAGCAGCCGTGGTCCCGAGCCGCCGAGCCTGGAACCCTGGGTCACCATGGACTATGGACCTAGTCTGATGGCTTCGTACGAGGTGGGCAAGGATGCTTCGAACTTTGCTTACAAAGGCGTCGCCATCCGGCTGGACGCGGGACCCGGCGGGGTATCGCGAGGCCGACACTGGATGATGTTCGACCACGATACGATGCGCTGGGCTGCCGCATGGAGCGGATCGGATTTCATCGATTATCAGGGTATCCATTTCAACGGTCGCCATGGCGTTCACCCGCGGATCTTGGGGCGCATCCAAATGGCCAATCCCACCGGTCCCGGTTGGGCCGACCCGGAAACGGGCGGTTTCCAGGAGAGGCGACTCTTGGGCCGTGACGATCGGTTTTACGGCCCGTTGCCTCGTGATTGGGCTCATTACCGCGGGCTGTACCATTTCGAAGACCGCGTGATCCTGGCTTACACCGTCGGGGAAACCTCGGTTCTGGAGATGCCTCACGTCGATGCGACGGACGACCCACCCGTGTTCGCCCGCCTGTTGGAAATCGGACCGCGCACCCACGATCTGATATTACAAGTCGATCACCTGGGACCTGGTGCCGTCGCGGAAACGATCGAGGACGCACCAACCGCCATCCGTTTCGGCCAGCCGGCACCGGACGAGGCGAACGCTGCCGTGCGCTTTGATGGAGCCACGTGGTTGCAGGTGGATGACGCCGAAGCGCTGGAGCTGGCCGATCGCGACTGCACCGTCTTCGCTCGTATCCGCACGCGGCAAGGCGGCACGATCTTCAGCAAGACCGATCCCGAAGGCAACTGGGTTCGCGACGGCAAAGCCCTGTTCGTCCGCAACGGGCGGCTGGTCTTCGACATCGGCTGGGTGGGCGCGGTCAGCTCGCGACGCACCATCAACGACGGTCAAGCGTACGACGTGGCGATGACGTATCGGCATCAAGACGGTCGAGTGCGGTTGTACATCGACGGCCAACTGGACGGGGAAGGCCGTTTGCAGCCCAAGCAGCGCGTTCAAGGACACGCGGTGCGGATCGGGTTCGCGGCTGCCAACTTTCCCACCGAGCAGACGTTCTTCAGAGGGCAAATCGACCAGGTGGCCATGTGGGATCGCTGCCTGGAGCCCGCGGAACTGCAACAAGTTGCCGATGGCCAACCGCCTTTCCCTCCGATCGCTCACTGGAAACCGTCCTCGGCGGAGGGCTCGACGGTGGAAGACATCACCGGTCAGGGGCACCACGCGCGCGTGTTGCGACGCGCGGCGATGGCGACCGATTCACGTAGCGTTCTGGCCGGGCATTGGCCGCCGATCGAAGACGCCCAATGGATCACGGACCAAGGGGGCGATCTGCGGTTACGCATCCCCGCGGGCAGCGATCCGCTACGATTGACCGTCGCCACAAGCCGTATCGACCACGCTCCGCTTGCGGCGGACTCGCTGCAACGCGTGACGGCAGGCCAGGAACCCCGGGACCTGAAACCGTTGACACGCGGCGGTCCGGCGAGGTGGCCGGAACGCTTGACGCGGCAAGGCATGTTGGGCAACGACCCCGGACCGTTCGCCATCGACGTGTTGCAGCATCCCGAACAAAATCCCTGGTCCAGCCGCATGCGATTGACCGGATTCGACTTTTTTCCTGATGGCCGTCGCGTGGCCGTCTGCACCTGGGACGGCGACGTGTGGGTGGTCGAAGGCATCGATCCGGAGGTCCCCGACGGCCCGGTGGTGCCGTCGGATCAACCCGTCGAGTTCCCTATCACGTGGCAGCGGATCGCCAGCGGTCTGTTCCAGCCGCTGGGGCTGCGGATCGTCGACGGCCGAATCCACGTCATGTGCCGCGATCAATTGGTGGTGCTGCACGATCTGAACGGCAACGGCGAAACCGACTTTTACGAGAATTGGAACAACGACCATCAGGTCACCGAACATTTCCACGAATTCGCCATGGGGCTGCAGACCGACGACGAAGGGAACTTCTACTACGCCAAGTCGGCCCGGCACGCGCTGCCCGCCTTGGTGCCGCACCATGGAACGCTGTTGAAGATCGCGCGGGACGGCAGCCACACCGAGATCCTGGCCACCGGCTTTCGAGCTGCCAACGGCGTCTGCATCAACCCCGACGGCACCTTCTTCGTCACCGATCAAGAGGGCCACTGGATGCCGAAGAACCGCATCAACTGGATCGACCGCCCCGGAGGATACTACGGCAACTTTTGGGGCTATCACGACGTTACCGATCCCTCGGACGAACTCATGGAACCACCTTTGTGCTGGATCACCAATGCCATGGACCGATCACCGGCCGAATTGCTGTGGGTCGACTCATCCGCCTGGGGTCCACTGGAAGGCAGCCTGCTGAACCTGTCCTACGGGTACGGCAAGATCTACATCGTACCGCATGAACGATTCGGAGATCGGATGCAAGGCGGCGTCAGCGATCTGCCGTTGCCCCCGTTCCCCACGGGGATCATGCGAGGCCGATTCCACCCGGTCAATGGGCAATTGTACACGTTGGGCATGTACGCTTGGGCCGCCAATCCCCAACAACCGGGCGGCTTTTATCGCGTTCGCTATACCGGGCACCCGGTCTATCTGCCCGTCGGACTGCAAGCGCGCCAGCAGCAGTTGACGATCACGTTCAGCGGTCCGTTGGATCCGCAGGTCGCCACCGATCCAAAGAACTATCGCCTGAAATCGTGGTCGATCCAGCGAAGCGCCCGTTACGGTTCCGACCACTTCGACGAGCAGACGCTGAAAGTCCAGTCGGCTTCACTGACCGATGACGGGCACGCGGTTCGTCTGGTCGTGCCCGATCTGAGTCCGACGTGGTGCATGGAGATCCGTTATGCGATCCGGGCGCGCGACGGCGAGTGGGTCGACGGTCGCATCCACCACACGATCCATGCGTTGGAACCGTAACGACTCGTTACAGACCCACCAGATGGAACACTTGCGCACCGGCGATGCCCCCGGCGATCGGTCCGGCGATGGGGACCCAAGCGTAAGCCCAATCGGCGTCCCGTTTCCCCGGGATCGGCAACACGGCATGGGCCAGACGCGGGCCCAGATCTCGAGCCGGGTTGATCGCGTAACCGGTGGGGCCGCCCAACGATACGCCGACCGACAGGACCAGCAGGCCGACCAACAGGGGACCGAAATAGGCTTCGACCGCCGTCGTCCACGCGGCTTCCGACGGCTCGGCTCCCAACGCAACGCTACCGATCGACAGAACGCCAAACAGTAATACAAAGGTACCGATGAACTCGGTCACAAACGCCGGGCCAAAACGCCGAATCGCCGGGCTGGTGCAAAAGCAACCCAGGATAACGTCCCGGTCATCCGTCATGCCCCAATGAGCCAGAAAGGCCAGGTAGACCAACACCGCGCCAAAAAAACCGCCACCGATCTGAGCCGCGATGTACCCGGGAACCTGTACCCAATCCAGGGCACCGGATGAGGCCAAGGCAATGGTCACCGCCGGGTTGATATGGCCGCCGGAGATCCTGCCTATCGCATAAACGGCCATGGCCACGCCCAGTGCCCAGCCCACGGTGACCACGATCCAACCCGCTTGGTGCGACTTTGTCTTCGCCAGACAAACGTTCGCCACCACGCCGTCGCCCAGCAAGACCAGCAGCGTCGTACCGATGAATTCTGCAAGGTAAACGTTCATTAGCAGCCCTAACATGAAGAGGATAAGCTCAGTAACTGTGTCGAACCACCCGTCTGATGCGGTGAATCTAGCAGAATCACCTCGTTGGACCAAGCCACCCTGGCCGCATCCCGATCCCGCTGGCCCTGCGCACGGGCTCGCATTCTTCGAATGGGAGCATTCTATTTTGACGATGCTTGGTCCACGAATGGCAAGCGTTTGCCGCATGGTTGGCATCGATTTGACACCCACGTGACTTAGCCGTGCCAGCCGATCTCAGCGAATCGCTGCGAGTGCCCATTGGCGGCACAGGTCCGCGATGCTCGGCTCGTCTTTGAGTTGTCGCGCGTCGATGCCGCCTGCCAACAACGGACCGGCGGCTTGTGAGAATTCGAACTCTTCGAAAATGCTCAGGATGGCCGTTACCGCGAAACCTTGGCGTTGCAGGTTCTGCAAGGCGATGACGTGGCGTTCGTCAACCGACGGCAGGATGGCGACGATCGTGGCATCGCGGGGCATGCGTCCGGTTGTTTCGATCAGCAGTTCCGGCAGATGCAGTCCGTCGGTCAATTCCAGACGAGCCAACGTCTCGAAGATTCGTGTCAACTGCTCCGGTCCGCGCCGGGTTTCGACGATCACGGGTTGCAATCGATCGCTGGCTTCGGACATGCTGGCGGCGCGGCGAGCCGCATCGCGGGTCCGTATGTCATAATCCCAGCCTTCGACGCGGATGCGATCCGCCGCGTCCCGGCCGTTGGTTACCAGTCCGATCTGTTGTCCCAATTCGTAGACGGCATGGGCCAGCGAAGCGGCTGCCGTTACACCCAGCTCGCTGCGCACCGGCTCATGTCGCGGATCGTGCGAATCCTGATGGAAATCCAACAGCAGGGTGATCCCCGCTACGGTCGATGGCTCGTAGACTTTGCTGTGCAATACGGCGGTTCGAGCCGTTGCTTTCCAATGGACGCGGTTCAGCGGATCGCCCGGAAGATACCGTCGAACTCCGGCGATGCGAGTCGGATCTTCGTACAGCCGATACGACATCCGCACCTCGCCGATCGGTCGCCGTGATGCGATATCAAAGCCTTCCAACGGTAC
The DNA here is from genome assembly GCA_007121535.1 of Planctomycetaceae bacterium. Lineage (GTDB taxonomy): Bacteria > Planctomycetota > Planctomycetia > Pirellulales > Pirellulaceae > SKKK01. The sequence goes on from SKKK01000191.1 coordinate 4,940, forward strand.
GACCTTGGGCAGCACCAGCAGAAAATGCGGCTCGCTCAACACGCGATAGCGGCGATGAAAGCCGAACAAATCGCCTGTTTCCACCACCAGGGGTCCCAACTGGTAGTAGCCTCGTCGATGGCACTGCAATTGATACCGCAACCATCGCTGCCCTCCGCCCGGCAACATCGTGAGCTGGACGCGCCGTCCGAGCACTCGCAAATTCGGCGGCTCGTGGATCAAGGCGCTGCGCGGCAGCAGATCCTCCAACAGCAGCCAGGCGATCGGAATGCGTCCGCGGTTCTCGACCCGCACCACCACGGCAACCGTGTCGCCCACCTCAGCCGTCAAGCGATTACACTCCCGTTGGGCCGCCAGGTTTTCCGACCATTGCTGAGTCAACCATCGGCTGGCCAGCAAGACCGCCAATAGCGCATACATGGCGTAAGCCAAAAGCCCGAAATCGAGGATCAGGGCCAGAATCAGAATCAGAACCGCTGCAACAAGCCAGTTCAACACATCAATACACCGAATCCTGATCGTCGAAGGGCAGTTTCAGTTGCGGGTCGTACCGCCGGGCCCCGGGATTCAACTCCTTGAACAGCATGCTGGGTTGGATATCCTGGTTATTCTGGTACTTGTCGCTGCTGTACGCTTCGAAGTCACCTTCCAATTGGTGGTAGAAGATCTGGCAGATCGCTACGCCCGGGTAGATCCGCACCGGCTGGACAGCAAAGATCTCCAACGTCCAGTATCCACAAAAACCGACATCACCGAAACCGGCGGTCACGTGGACGAACAATCCCAGCCTTCCGATCGAGGATCGACCCTCGATCATCGGCACCAGCGAGTGCGTCTCGGTCCGTTCAAATGTCCGGCCCAGGTACAACTGGTTCGGGTTCAGCACCAAGCCATCTTGCGGAATCTTGATGCGTCGCACGCGATTCTGCTGTCGCATGTCCAACACCACTTCTTCGTACGTCAGCAGTTCATCATGAAGAGTCAGGTTGTAACTGTTCGGGTTCAGATTGGCTGAGTCAAAAGGCTCGATGACAATTTTTCCACCCAGATTTCGCTGGATCTCTACGCCCGATAGTATCATGGCCCTGAACTCGCTGGCTTGTGAATCTCCTGCCGCAACAGGCTGCAATTCTGGGCGTGTTCTGCCCGGCATGTCAAGTACGGAAGATCGAGGCACCGATGCGAGCGGGCCTGATTCCGCGCAGCTTGACAACGGGAGCACCCCCTTTTAGACTTCAAAGGTCGATGTGAATCTTCAGCTCAGTCTCCGACAGTTGTCGTCGGGGGTACAAGAGGCAGGCTAAGTTCGTGCAGCAGAATCGTTACGATCCCAGATATCTTGAGGGCGTTCGTTGGTTCAACGAAGAGAATTTTTTTCAAGCCCACGAGGTTTGGGAAGAACTCTGGATGGAATGTCGCGATCCATCGCGCACGTTTTATCAAGGGCTGATCCAAGTGGCCGTGTGCCTGCATCATTTTGGTAGACGCAACACGCGCGGGGCCAGAAAACTTTACCACAGTAGCCGCCGTCATCTGGAGCCATTCTGCCCAAAGCACGAGGGTGTGGATCTAGCCAAATTGCTGGACGATATGGAGACCTGTTGTCGTGAAATCGTTCAAAGCGACGAATTTTTTCCCAAAGACCGCTTAAACCAGCAGTTGCTTCCCAAAATCCACGTATCGATACCTTCCGATGCGACCGATGGCCAAGCGGAAAAGTAAACGGGGATTGCTGAGGAACCTGGGTTAAGCCTTGGCAGCAAGGGCACGGCCCAACCTGTACCCGGTTTTTCAGTCCGCAATCTTGCAGATCCAAAGATTTGGGATTAGCATGAAGGGTATCGAAGATGTCTGAGCATTGCCAATGATTACGCCAAACTGCGGCACCGAACTCAATTCAAGGGGGAAAACGATCATGGCCGGGAGGCTTTTTCACGGTGTGATTGCACTTACGTTGTTGGCTTGGGGTGCCTCGTCGGCCTCATCCCAAGACACGCTTTTGTCAGAACTGTACGGGCAGGGAGTCCACTACTTTTTCGCGGGAGATTCCGAAAAAGCCCATGAACTGTTGTCGATGGCCATCGATCAAGGAAGCCGAGATCCCCGCGCATTTTACTTCCGGGGGCTTGCCTTCCATCGGCTCGGCCGCCCCGACGAGGGCAATGAAGACTTCAAACGCGGTGCCAAACTGGAAGCGGCTGGTGAAGCGATTCAAATCGACGTGGGAGCTTCTCTGCAGCGAGTCCAGGGGCAGACTCGATTGGCCCTGGAGGACTACCGCTATCAAGCGCGTTTGACGGCTCATGTCGAAGATATCCGCCTTCGTCAGCAGCGTTACGAGGAGTTTCGCTCGGACGAACCCCGAGTGATCCGCCGTCCCGACGCCGGTGCGCCGCCGGACGAACTTCCCACAGTTCCTGACGAAGATCCCACCGATCCGTTTGCCGATCCCGCTACGGCCGAAGACCCAGTGGTACCTGACGAACAGCCGGCTGTGGACCCCGCGATCGAGCCGGATTTTCCCGAACCGGCGGATCCTTCTGACCTCGGTGATCCATTTGCCGATCCGGATGAGCCTGTGGTGGTTCCCACTGAGGATGACGTACCGATGGACGAAGGTCCCGACGAACCATTCGGTGCTCCAGCAGCCCCTGAAGATGATCCTTTCGGGGTGCCAGCGACCCCTGCCGGGGACTTATTCGCTGTGCCAGACGATCCGGCCGATCCGGCGGAAGACTTGTTCGATGCCGCTGACTTGCCTGCTGACGATGATCTGTTCGACACGCCGATGCAGGAAGAAGCAGATCCCGAACCTGCGGATGACGATCCATTCGGCGCGCCTGATCGGGGCGTTCCCGACGACGATCCCTTCGGCGCCCCGGCTCCGACAGTTCCCGACGACGATCCCTTCGGTGCACCTGGGGCCGACCCCTTCGGGGAGCCCGCTCCAGAATCTGACGAGCCGATGGATGGTTTTGATGCCGACGAAGACGACCCGTTCGGGGCCGATCCGGGGCTGCCCGACGCCGCACCTGAAGCCGATCCCTTCGGAGCACCCGCTGGGGATCTGTTCGGCGAGCCTGGGCCCGAGGATGACGAACCCATGGATGACCTCGACCCCGACGCACAGGACGACCCGTTCGGTGACGATCCGGGGTTGCCCGACGCCGCACCTGAAGACGACCCCTTCGGAGCGCCCGCTGGCGATCCATTCGGGGAGCCTGCGCCCGAGGATGACGAACCCATGGATGACCTCGACCCTGACGCACAGGACGACCCGTTCGGAGCCGATCCGGGGTTGCCCGACGCCGACGCGGAAGACGACCCCTTCGGAGCACCGGCTGGCGATCCGTTCGGGGAGTCTGGGGCGGAGGATGACGAGCCCATGGATGACCTCGACCCTGACGCACAGGACGACCCGTTCGGGACCGATCCGGGGCTGCCCGACGCCGCACCTGAAGCCGATCCTTTCGAAACGCCCGCTGGCGATCCGTTCGGTGCCCCTGCACCGCCGGCTCCCGGAGCACCGCAACCGGCGCCTGGGGGCGAACAAGCTGATCCGTTTGCTGACGATCCCGAATAAGGGTCAAAGGATGATGATCCACGCGATCGTTCTTCAGGGCGATCGCGAGAAGGGAGTTTCGCTGATGTCAGATGCCAATGCACCGCGGCCGGTGCCACGCAAGGGCTGGATCTCATGTTTCATTGTGGGCGGAACCCTGCTTCCGCCCGTGTTCTTCGCCATGTTGGGGATTCTCGGCGGTGTCGGCGTATTCACCTTTAGCTATGGTAAGGGCACCAGTTATCTGAGCGATGATCCGCTGGCCTGCGCGAATTGCCACATCATGCAGGATCACTACGATTCCTGGTTGAACTCGGGGCATCGGCACGTCGCCGTCTGCAACGATTGCCATTTGCCGGACCACTTTTTGGGCAAGTGGATCACCAAGGCGGACAACGGGTTCTTTCACTCGCTGGCGTTCACCTTGGAGGATTTTCACGAACCGATCCAAATCAAACCCCGAAATCGCCGAGTGACTCAGAATGCTTGTTTGAGTTGCCACGGGGATTTCGTTCATACCATGTTGCCGGAAGAACCCCGCGGTGACATGCTTTCGTGTGTGCATTGTCACAGCCACGTCGGGCACGCTTTTCGTTAATTTTCTTACGGGTACGGGTACCTTCGGAAACCCGGCGAAAGACTCAGGCATCAATAGACGAGGAAGAACGAGAAAGAATTATGGACAGCAATCCCACCTCACCTCAACCGTCGAACGCTTCCCAACCACCCGAGGACCCGAAGGAGGGCACAGCCAGCGTTCGGCCTCCGCAGCCCTACCGCCCGATTTTTCTGGTGACGCTGATGATTGTCGTGGCCGTCGCCACGTTGGGCGTCACCTACCTGTTGGTGACCATCTTCGAACATCGCCAAGCGGCTCGCACGCCTTTCGTACGGCTGGTCGAAGTTGACGAAACGACGACAAACCCCGTTCCCTGGGGCATCAACTGGCCATCTCAGTTCGATACCTATCGCCGAACAGTCGATGCCACTCACACGAGGTATGGCGGATCGGAAGCGATGCCCGAGAGCAAGTTGGACCAGTATCCCTGGCTGCGCCGGTTGTATGCCGGTTACGCGTTCAGCCTGGACTATCGTGAGGCGCGAGGACATGCGTACATGTTGTACGACCAGGAGGTGACCGAACGAGTGACCAAGCGGCCACAGAGCGGTTCCTGTTTGCACTGTCACGCCTCGGTCGTCCCGACGTATCGACGATTGGGCTTGGAAGCGGCCGGATTGCCCGCCGATGCCGAGGCGCTAGGAGCCGAATTCAATTGGCCGGCGGTCATGGCCGGCTTCGAAATCGCCGCCGAGATGGATTATGCCACGGCTCACGCCGAGTTGTTGCGAACGCCCGATGGCACCTCGGCCACCGAGGCTCCCTTGTTTCCGGGCGGAGCTCGACCGGTGACGACGCCGACCAGCGAAGTCCACATGGACATTGATCCCGACATCGAAGATCCTCACCTGGGCCGAGGGCATCCGGTCAGTTGCGTGGATTGCCATGATCCCCAAACGATGAAGATCCGCATCACTCGCCCCGGTTTCATGCTGGGCATCGCAGCGCTGGCCAAGAGCGATGATCCGGTTCCTCATATGCCCAGCGTCGAGCGTTGGCGCGAAGGGGATCGGCGGCAGGATTACGATCCGAATCTGCTGGCCAGCCGCCAGGAGATGCGCTCGTTCGTCTGCGCCCAATGTCACGTCGAGTACTACTGTGCGACGAAGGACTCGCTGTTCTTCCCGTGGGACAAGGGTTTGAAGGCCGAACATATGGAACAGGTGTTCGACGAGTATGTTTTTCCCGACGGTACACCGTTTTACGACTATTATCACACCGAAACCGGAGCGCGGCTCTACAAGGCACAGCATCCGGAATTCGAACTCTGGAGCCAAGGGGTCCATGCGGCGGCCGGGGTCAGTTGCTCCGATTGCCACATGCCCTACGAACGGCAAGGGGCGATGAAAGTCAGCAGCCATTGGGTTCGCAGCCCCATGTTGAACATCAACAGATCGTGCCAGGTATGCCATCAGGTTCCCGAAGACGAATTGCGTGACCGGGTGCATGGCATCCAGGCACGGACCACCTCGCTGATGGAGCGAGCGGCGGACGCGATGGTTGACATGCTGGATGCGATCCTCGAAACCCAGGCGGCCGGCGCCTCGCCCGAAGAGATAGCGCCGATCCTCGATCTGCAGAGGAAAGCGATGTGGCGATTGGACTTTATCAGCAGCGAAAACTCGCGAGGCTTTCATGCCCCCCAGGAGTCCGCGCGCGTGCTGGGCGAATCGATCGATTACAGCCGCCAGGCTCAAGCCGCTGCGAACCGGCTGCGAGCCCCGCAGCCCCCGGAGATTGAACCGCAGACCGACGCCGTGGAAGGCGTGACGCCTGCCGAGAAAGCCCCCCCCAGCCCGTACTGAGCACCCGGCCAGGTGTTTTTCGCTGGAATCGGGCGAGAGGGGTCGGGAGTCGTTTTCGAGTGACCCGCTTCCCATGTGGCCCCCGAGCGCCGAGCGGGGGTCCGATCGGGTCCCGCTCAGCGCTCGCGTCCCGCACAATCGTTGGCCGAAAACGACTCGGCGTTCGCCGGAACGGGGACCTCCGCACTCGGGAGAGTGCGGCTACTTGGCGCGATTATGATTGGGAAGCCTGATCCTTTCCGGCGTGCTCCCATGCTGCGGCCGCATCGCGATCGACCATCCAGACGAGCTGACCATCCGTTGGCTGGACGGCCTGTGCGGGGAAACGCGCGGCCTCGCAGGGGCCTTCCAGGATTTCCCGAAGAACGCCTGCTTTGTTGGCTCCGGTCACGAGAAAGAAAATTCGCTTGGCTCGGTTCAAAATCGGCAGCGTCATGGTCAGTCGCTTCATGTTCTTCTGCGGGACATGATTGGCGACTACCCAGCGGTGTTGTTCGTCGAGTGCTGCGGTGTATGGAAACAACGAGGCCGTGTGCCCATCTTCGCCGATCCCCAACAAAATCAAGTCCAGACACGGGGCCGCCCCGTGGTCGGAGACGTCCAGCGCTGCGGCGATCCGCTGCTGGTAATCCGCCGCCGCTTGGTCGATATCTTTGGCTTCGCCCGGCATCCGCAACACTCGCGTCGGATCGATGGGAACGCGGCAAAGCAAGGCGTCCCACGCCATCTTGTAGTTCGATTCGGGATGCTCTGGCCCCACGGTTCGTTCGTCGCTCCAGAGCACCAACACTCGCGACCAATCGATCTGTTGACTATACGGTTTATCCGCCAGCAATCGATACAATCGCTTGGGGGTCGAACCGCCGGCCAAGGCCACCACGAAACGCCCGGAACGGGCGATGGCTTTCTGAGCGCTTTCGACGAATCCTTCTGCTGCGGCTCGCGCCAACTGTTCCGCGTGATCGAAAATACGCACATCAGATAACGGCATGGGGCTTGGCTTCCTGTTCGGTGCGAAGGTTGGAAAACGGGACAAAGAAAGGTCGCGAGCCAATGGAACTGCCAACCGAAAAGAACGATTGTATCGGGCATTCGCTCGCGGGGCACACGGTATCTTCTAAGTTTTCAAAGTATGGTCCAAGAGGTTTGCCCCCTTTTCTGACAGAGTTTAGGATGGCACAATGTTACCATCAAGGCCCGTGACTCGATGGCTTCGCGAGATGCAAACAGCGTTGGTCTCGCCTTTCATTGGTCACCTATGAACTTGGAGTGCAGCAATGAGACACATTTCTCGACGGCGGTTTCTGCAGCACGGTGGTGCGACCGTCGCAGCTACAGTCATCATGGCGGGCCGGGCGTCCCGAGCGGCCAGCACCGAATCGAACCGCAAGTTCACCATGGATTTGGTGTGCGGAGCCATTGGCGTTCGCGCCGACCAGCGCGAGGCCATCCGCTTGGCTCACGTTCATGGCTTTGAATCCGTCGGCGCATCACCCCAATTCCTGGCCGATCTATCGACGGATCAGTTGGATGAATTGTTGGCGACGATGCGGGAAAAGCAACTGGTCTGGGGTGCCGCCGGGTTGCCCGTCAACTTCCGCCGCGATGCGGATACGTTTCGCGGGGATTTATCCCAACTGCCTCGGTTGGCCCGGGGGTTGCAGCGAGCCGGGGTCACCCGAGTCGGTACATGGATCTCACCCAATCATGCCGAGTTGACGTACGTCCGGAATTTCCGCCAACATGCGACACGGCTTCGCGAAATCGCCAAGATTCTGGGCGATTGCGGGCTGCGATTCGGTTTAGAGTACGTGGGCCCGAAGACATCCTGGACCGCTTCGCGTCACCCCTTTATCCATACGATGGCCGAGACCAAAGACCTGCTGGCCGAGATCGGCCAAGCGAACGTGGGCTTGGTTTTGGACAGTTGGCATTGGTATACGGCCCAGGAGACGGTCGAGGACCTGCTGACATTGACCAACCAGGATGTTGTCGCCTGTGATCTGAACGACGCTCCAGCGGAAATCCCGGTAGACCAGCAGATTGACAACCGCCGCGAGTTGCCCGCAGCCACCGGAGTGATCGATCTGGCAGGATTTTTGAACGCGCTGGTAACAATCGGTTACGATGGCCCGGTCCGACCAGAACCGTTCAATCAGCAGTTGAACGCCATGGAAGATGAAGCAGCGGTCAAGACCGCCGCCGCTGCCATGAGAAAGGCCTTTGCGTTGATCGGATCGGGTTGACCATGCAACCGCTCCCACGCTCTTTCTGTAAATCGCAATGCTTAACAAGACAACTCGATCTGCCATTCGAATGCTGACCCATATGGGGCTCGTGGGTAGCTCCGAGCCCGTGTCGCCACGTGTTCTTGCGGAACAGTTGGGCGAATCGCCCACCTATCTGGGAAAAGTGGCCAATTATCTAGCCCGTGCGGGGATACTCAGATCCCAACGCGGAGTTGCAGGGGGCGTAGTTTTGAACCGCCAGCCTCACGAGATCACCCTGCTGGCGATCGTCGAAGCATGCCAAGGCACCATTCTGGGTGACTTCTGCGAAGAGGCGGACGACTTGGCTCGGACCTGTGCATTTCATCAGGCTTGTGCCGACCTGCATCGCGCGATCGTGGATTCCTTGGCGAAGTGGACGCTGGCGCATTTTATCGAGCAGCCGAGGCCCGTAGGAATGCCCGGCAAGAAGATCCCGTGCTGGTTGGAGCCAACGCCCCTGGACACGCCCTCCTCATAATCCACCAATCGCTTCTTCCAGCGTCTCGGCATGCCGGTCGAAGTGAAGCAGCGCCACCCCGTCACGGGCACAATACGTACCGTCGTCGCAGCCCGCTTCGAAGAGCCTATTGGTGTCGTTTCGGCAACGCTGCAAAATCTTGGATTTCCGGGCGTCGGATGGGGGATGGGTCGACGCTGCGTCAGTTGCAGTGGTGGGTGATTCGGAGCGGCAAGTGGGCTGCGCAGTCTGCGTGGTCCGAAGGGTCGGGAGTGCGCGTTCAGAATGGCGGCAACTCGATCGGTTTCGAGTAAGCACCGTTCGAGAAATAACTGTCCGATGTCCCCTCGCCCCTCTGGGGAGAGGGCAGGGTGAGGGGGTCAGAAAGTGCGTCAGTTATTTCTCGAACGGTGCTAACGTGAGAGGTCGGAAAGAAAAACTCGATGATCCGGGTCAGGCAGGCCCGGCAGCCAGGCTGCCCGCGACGCTGCCACAGGCCGCCGCCTTCCATTCTTCCAGTTTCCCCTGGGCCGCGGCATGTTCCACCCGCTGATGCACCGATGTGTGTGGGCTCGTTTCCGGCGTCGCAGTCAAACCGGCCGCCACCGGGTTCAGGTCGATATACGCGCAAGCGGCCAGCAACGCCTCGTCGTCCATGATTGCAATCGACGTGCAACGCGACTCCCAAAACGTGCCTTTGCAGTCGAGCCTGAGTCACTACAACGCCACTCTAAAAGGCCGGCGCAACGATAGCAGGCGTTTCTTCGCGTCCCGCATGCCGGTGTCCGATCCGGGCAAACCATCGCTGTGACGACTTGGTTTCACGAGAGGATGCGCACGTGCTTTTCTTTCGCGTCGTTGCTGCCCTGAAGGGGCTCGACATATCAGCCCGGGGGCAAGGCGACGCGAGTGGTGCGTGTCGTCGCCGTCGCCCTGGGTAGCGTAAGCACCCGGCCAGATATTTCTTGGCGGAGTCGGGCGAAAGGGGTCGGGAGTCGTTTTCGGAGAACCCGCTGTCCATGTGGTGAATCGTTGCCCGAAAACGACTCCCGACCCCTTTGTGGCTCCAATGCAAGGCTACCTTAATCCCATTTTCCGCAACCTTGAATTTAGTCGAAAACTGGGCTAGCGCGATCTGCGTAGACCTGCCATATTACGCAAATGACGGCGTTTACTTGGTACGGAAACCAGACGGAAGCGGAAGCGTGTCGGTTCGGCTCGCTGGCGGTGGTCTTTCCGCTCATTGAACGTATGAACGTCATCCCCAGCCGACACGATTGACGACGCGTCAGCGTGAGATCCTTCAACAACTCGGCTTCTCGACGCCGGCCCAGATCCTGAGCCAGCGTCTTCCACGTCCGCCCACCTGAACTCACCCCGCTTCGCTGGCCGACATGGTTTGACTGTGAAGCGGCGTGCGAAAAATGGGCTTAATTGACAAGAAACTCCTGGCCGGGTGCTTACGCTGACTGAAACTCCATATGGGGCCTCTGGCTAGAAGCTACTCGGGCAGGGTTCACATCCGCTCGTCCGAAGCCGTAGTGGCACTAATATCGCTTGCATTCTCCGGTATTGCCACATCGCCAGCGGAAGGGCTGCGAGTCCAATGACGAGACAGACAACGCCCACATATGTTGTTGTTTGTCAAAGCGGGAATACGGGTTCGTCTGATCGTTCAACTGAGTTGTTCACAGCAAAAAACGATCTGGCAATATTGCTCTAGTTCAAGCCGCCGAACGACCGAGATGACCGAGCGGCGCCGGATCGATGGACCACTTGAAAAGGGGCTTAGCACCGTTCGAGAAATAACTGACGCACTTTCGGCCCCCTCACCCTGCCCTCTCCCCGGAGTGGCGAGGGGACATCGGACAGTTATTTCTCGAACGGTGCTTACCGCCGCTTGGGTCCATCCGTTGGCTCGTCGGTTGCGTACGTCTGCCACCAGTTCGAAGCTCGACAACCGCCGCCCAGCCGATCGAGTGACATCGCACCACGTCATGGCAGCGATGGCAAACACTCGTCATCGCTACGTAGCGGCGACGTCAACTCAGACTCGACTGGTGCGTCTTCGCGCGATCCCCCCACGTACCGCAGTGCAAGCTGGTCGGCATCGAAGTCACCAATTGCTCGACGGCAACCGAAAAGTACGAAGAACGACGGTCAGACCAGTTGCTGGCGCGTTTCATGCCTCAAAGGCCCATTTGGGAATTTGGCACCGACGACATGCACTCGCTCAGCATCGAACTCCACCGTCACGACGGCGAGCATCTGTTCCGGACGTTCACCAATCCTATCGGTCTGGACCGGCGACCTTGAGCGCCGTTCCAAGGCAGCAAGCCGCTCTGCCGGATGGCAGCGACATCCTCGGTCACCAGGGCCTTTGATGCAGCAAGCCATCTGTTAAGTCTCGGCGCCGATTTTCGAGCCGCATCGCGTTTAGGCTCCACGCCCCGTTCGAGCGCGTCCGGGTCCCCGTGCACGCGCACGATGGTTGCGAAGCGGTCAGGCTTCTGCAAGACTGGAGGCTCAGCGATGAGGCATCGGCGTCGGGCGTTGTGGCAGTGCGTGGCTGCCCAACGGGACTCGACCGCCCATCACGCCTTGTTCCCTAGGAATTCAGGAGCCCTCTCATGAAATCCGAATTGTCGCTCGATTCGACCGGATCGTCGCCCGCCGATTCCCGCCGCCAGTTCCTCAAGCATTCGGGGCAAGTCGCCGCCGGTTCGGCGCTGGGCGCCATGGCGGTGCCCAAGTGCCATGCTGCGGGAGATTCCACGATCAAACTGGCTTTGGTCGGCTGTGGTGGACGAGGGACGGGCGCGATGGCGGACGCGTTCCGCACCGTGGGCGGGCCGGTCCGGCTGCACGCGATGGCGGACGTGTTCCAGCAGCGGATCGACAGTTGCTACGAGCGTTTGTCGAATCAGTATCCCGATCAGGTCGACGTACCTGCCGAGCGGCGTTTTGCGGGGTTTGATGGCTACAAGCAGGCGATCGATTGTTTGGAGCCCGGCGATGTCGTGGCGCTGACGGCCTTTGCGAACTTTCGTCCGTCGCAATTCGAATACGCGGTGGACAAGGGCTTGCACGTCTTTGCCGAGAAGTCGTTCGCGGTCGATGGTCCGGCGAATCGCCGCTGGTTTCAGGCCGCCGAGGCTTCCGAGCAGAAAAATCTGAAGGTGGCCTCCGGGTTGATGTGGCGGCACTCGAAAGCGCGGCAGCAGGTGATCGGGCGCATCCATGACGGCGCGATCGGTGACCTGCACACCTTGCGGATCTACCGCGTTCACGGCCCCGTCCATTGCCCGCCCTTGCCCGAGGGCGCCAACGAATTGGTCTTCCAACTGCAGCGGTCGGCCAGTTTCACTTGGATCACGGCGGGCTTCTTTGTCGACTGGCACTGTCACAACGTGGACGTCGCCTGCTGGGCCAAGGATGCCTGGCCGGTGTCCGCCCAAGCGATGGGGGGCCGGTGCTACGCCGGAGCCGGAAACCAGTTCGACCACTTTGCCGTCGAGTACACCTTTGCCGACGGAACCAAGCTGTTCGCGTTCTCGCGGCACATGAGCAACTGCTGGAATACCTACTCCGATTACGCGCACGGCACCAAGGGCGCGGCGGTGATCATGGAGAGCCTGGGCGATCCCAAGCCTCGCATCTACCGCTGCCATGCCATGGAATCCGACGATCTGGTCTGGGAATATGGCCAGCGCGACAATAATCCGTATATCGAGGAATGGCAACTGTTGTTGGATGCCATCCGCAACGATACGCCTCATAATGAAGCGCGGCGAGCCGGCCAGGCGAATCTGGCGTCGTTGATGGGACGCGCCGCCGCCCACACGGGTGCTTACATCACCTGGGACCAGATGTTGAATTCGGACTTCCAGTTCGTCGAGAACATCGATGCGATGACGTTCGACAGTCCGGCGCCCATCCAAGCCGGTCCTGACGGGATCTACGGGCCGCCTTTGCCGGGCATGGTTCGGGAGGTGTAAACATCCAGTCCAAGATCTGCCGGCAGCGCCGTCTGCGACAACTTTGGCGCAAGCCGACAAGAGCCGAGATTTTGCAAAGGAGAACATGATGAGGGGGCATTCCCATCGCTTCGGCTGCGGTTGCGACTGCGGTTGCGACCGTCGCGGTTTTCTCACAGCGATCAGTGCGCTTGGCGGCCTGGTCTTCACGCCGCTGGCGACCGGAAGCGGTTCCCCGCGATCGGCGCCCGCTGCCAAGCGGCACGCATCGATCCGAGGCGTGCTGATCGGATCGGACGCAGCCGATGCGGAACCCGCAGCGGCCGCGCTGTTCCAGCACGCCGACCGATTGGGCGTAGCGCTCGATCTGCTGCCGCTGAACACCGCGGACGCCGAGCAGGCTCAGGCGCTGGCCCGTCTGCTTCTAACCGAGCCGCGACCCGACGGGCTGGTGTTGGTCGTGTTGAACCAAGACCTCTTGCCGCAAGCCGACATCCTATTAACCGCCGCCCAGAAGCTTCGCGGGCCGATGGTCCCCGTGATGCTGTGGCTGGCCGATCCCGCCGTTTCCAGCGAGCCTTACCGTCGCGAGGGCCTGTACACCCTGCATGGTTCGGCGGAGCCCGAGGCTATCGAGTACGGGTTGAGGATGATCAACACGGGCAAGCTGCTCCGTCAATGCACCGTGCTGGGCTTCGACAATCGTCAGCCCAGCGAAGCAACGCTGCCCTATTTTGGCGTCAAGTTTCGAATCATCCCCTTTGAACGCTATGCCCAGGAATTCGAAGCCGCGTCGATCGATCAAGACGCTCGCCAATGGATCGCTCAACTCACCGACGGTGCCGACCAGCGACAGGGGATCACCGACCATGCGTTGGACAATGCGGTGCGCGCCCACTTGGCGCTGCAGAAGATCCTGGAGGAAGAACAAGCCGACGGGCTGACGATGAACTGCCTGCGCCGAGGTTGGCTGAAGCCCTGCATGAGCTTCGCCGCGATGAACGGCCAGTTGACCCCGGCCGCTTGCGAGATGGACGTCCCGGCCCTCTGTACGATGCTGACGGGAAAGTTCCTGTTCCAGCGTCCGGGGTTCATGCACAACATGGCGGTCGAGACCGAACGCAATCACTACTACGCATCGCACTGCACCTGCCCGACTCGGCTTTACGGCCCCGAGGGTCCGGAGCTGCCCTATTTGCTGCGCCGATTTGCGCACACCAACGAAGGCAGTTGCGCGATCCAGGTCTTCTGGAAGCAAGGCGATCCAGCCACCCTGGTGCGCGTCTATCCGGGAGGACCAGCCCGCATGGACGTCTATGCCGGCCGCGTCTTCGCCTCACACCCCATGCCGCCGGTCGGCGGATGCACAACGAACGTCGAGGTCCAATTGCTGGACCGGACCGATGCGATGATGGCCGTGGGACATCACAACGTGCTGTTCTGTGGCGATTTCGCTCATGCGTTTCGTCAGTTCGCCCAGTTGTATCGGATCGAGCTGATGTCCACCGGCTACGAAGGCCCGTGGCCCGTGTGACCGATCGACGCCCATGCCCAAAATGCACAGCGAAAGGAACTGATGGTATGAACCCGAACACAAACCCATCCCCGCAACCCACGATCCGCACCGTCTTTTGCTACCCACCCTCCAGCACGTATGCGGACGATCCCGACGGTTGGTGGAGTTGGCCCGGAAACGACTTTGATGCCGAAGGCCGCCAGCAACAGTACATGGAAACGCTCAGCGAAATGGGCCGACGACTGGAGATGGACATCGCAATGGATAAATCCTCCGCGTGGACGGCTGAGCAGATCGACGACTGGATCCAGCGGCTGGAAGCCGACCGCCCCGACGGGCTGTTGATCGTCCTGTTTGCCAATCACAGTCGAGCGATGGCGGATCGGCTGTGCGAAGCGTCCGTGAAGCTAAAGATCCCGGTCGTCCTGTATATCGCGCTGGGTGTCTGCCACGGTCCGGGCCCCAGTTTTCGCGGGTATCGGCGGGCGGGCGTCCATTTCATCATGTCGCTGGAAAACTTTGACGCGATCGAGCAAGGTTTGCGAATGATCCGCGACGGCCAAGCGCTGGGCCTGGGACCTTGGCCGTGAAGTGAAATGGTGCCGAATGGTTCGGTGATCGCCTTGCCCCAGCCGCTGGTTGGCTGTGGCGTACCGGCTCGCCCAGCCCGTGGGCTAGCAGGAATGGCGAACCCATCCGGTCCATGAACTGGCTGTCGAGCAACCAGCCGCCGTAGTCGTCGAACATCTCAGTCTTGACCAAGACACCACGGTTACCGCCACGTTCGTCTACGAATAACCACCTGCCCCCCCCAAGGCACACCGTCAGGCGGAAATCCGCATGGAATGCTTGACGAGGCTTCGTTGGGCGGCTGGTGCGGGGCGGGGTCATTGCAAACCAGCTTTGCGGGGATGGTTGCTTTTTCTTCGCCGTCAGGGATCTAAGAAAGCCAGAACCCGCAGCGGCGGCGAAATGCCGGTGGCAGCCTCGCTTTCGCTCCGGGTTTGGAGGGCATTTACTGCAGCATGAGTGTTCGAGTTCCGTGTGATTGCTCATGCCACTACGACTGCTGAAAAATGGGCTTGGTGCGGTCGAGCTTGGACTGCTTGCCCGTCCGCGGCTTGTCTTTGCTGTCGAACTGGGCCGGGGATTGCTGCTTGGTGGGTTCGACCACCGAGGTGTCGAACTGCTCGATGCTGGTCTCCACCGCTTCCGGTTTGGCGGGCTTGGCGGTCAGGAATTCGTCGACTTTGCGGTCTGTGGCGCGGCCTTCGGGCTTGGCCGGGGTGCGGGCCAGCAGTTCGCGGACGGTGGCGACCGGGTTGGCGTCGATGGTCTGGCGGTTACCCGTCATCAGCTCGTCGACCTGGGCCAGCAGTTGTTCACCGGCGGCGGTCAGTTGCCGTGCCCGCAGCAGTTCCCGCTTGGTGGCCAGCGCGGCCAGTTGCGCTTCGGTGCGGTTGATCCGCACGGCCAGCTCTTCGATCTTGGCTTCGGCCGTTGCCCGGACGGATTCCAGGTCGGCCAGTGACGCTTCGTAGCCCTCGGCTTCGGCCAACAACATGCTGACCTGGGAGTGGACCTGCGCTTCTGTGTACGCAGCACCACGGACTTCGACAGGGAAGCGCGCGTCGGCTTGAGCCGTCTGGTACACGTCGCGGAACTGCTCGGCCATACGACGAGCCTGTTCGGCCAGAGCCGATTGCTCGCGAGCCGTCTTGGACAACCGGCCCACCTCGGCCGTCAACTCGCGGCGTGTTGCGTCCATCTTGGCTAGATCCTGCTTCAGCTTGGCCTCGGCATGGGAAGCGAACCCCGCCGGATCGGCCTGTCGAGCCGCCTTGGTCCAGCCCGTGTGCGAATCCTACCACGCCGCCATCTGCGTCCGCAGACCCGGCGAAAACGCCCACGCCGCCGCGCCACCGACGCTAACAACCACCAATAATGTGAACGTACGAACCAACATGATCAGTCTCCTTCGTGAAAAACATGGAATGTCAACCGGCAGCGGCCAACGCGGCTCGCTTGCCTGTTCACGGAGAAGACGCAGATCGGAAAGAAGAATTGCGCTCGGAGGGAGAGGAACACTAATCTGCGCTGATGAACACTAATGAAGAGCTAGGCATCGCGGTCTTGAAGCACCTCCAATTAGTGGTAATTAGTGTCGATTAGTGTTCCCTACTCCCGATCGTCCAGTGTCTCGTAAGGCTCCGGTAACGCGATCCTGGAAAATGTCACTGCGAAGTGCTGAGCCATGTGCTCGCGATAGGGTGATTTGATCGTCACTGAGCGATAGCCCATCGAAATCTGTTCGAGCAGCAGCGCGCGAGGCACCGTGTGAATATCGCGGAAATCCACAATGGATTCGGGCTGGTTATGTCCGGCCGGCAAAAAATACCAGCCAAAGACCCGGTGGCGGCGGACTTGATCGCGTATGGTATGCTCCTTGAGCAGTCCCAGTTCCACAAGCCGGCGGGCTTCGTGGGCCACCGCAACCTGCACGTTGGTGGTTTTGTCGTTAGCCAAGTCACAGGATTGAGTGAGAACGACAACTCGCTCGTGGGAAACGGTCGCTCGCCGCTCCAGCATCCCGTCGCTCCGCCGCTCCATCAACCAGTAAATCAGCGGACACTGGGAGATGATATCACCCTGGTTGATCGAGTCCGAAATGCCAGCGATCTCGTAAATCATACGTCAAGACCGACCAAATCTGGAATGCGTGCCGGGCCGTCGATGACGACATCGGGTGTGACAAACGTTGCCTCGCCGCGGGGAAGATCGTAGGGGGCTGTCGTTTCGGTGGAGATCAGCGGTGGATCGGGAATTCGACGACCAACCGGCGAAAGATCGCGGCCGATGAACTCAATCACAGCCACCTGAATCAAGTCGACCACATCGCAGCCCGTGGCAAAGGCACGCTCGTCGAGCTTCTGTTGGAGTTGGTCAGGAAAATCGACCGTATACATCTTTGTCCCCTCGTCCGGAGCATGTTCCATCAGCAAGGCATTTTACACACACCAAGTGCATCCGTCAAAAAGGCCGGCGACTGTGGGTTCGCTTCTTGAGTGACTTTTGCCTATTTTAACGTCAGGATCGCCTTTCAATTTCGCTGGGGCTTCGCCCCAGACCCCACGCCGGCTGCGCCGGCTACGTGGTTTTTCCACACCGGTCTCGGAGATACCGGACCACATGGGCCGCTTGACTAACTGCTGGACTAATTACTGACCGGACTGATCCACCGAACTCGAGGCCACGCGGAACCCGAGGCTGCTGATCCGGTAGACCGGCGTGAGCCTGTAACGGTGCGCCGGCCGGCAGTCCCTCGCGCCGTCGTACCAGCTGCCGCCGCGGAGCACGCGGAGCGAGCCTGACGTAGGCCCTGTGGGATCGTCTGTCGGAGAGTTCGCGTAGTAGCCGCTGTTATGCCAATCCGCACACCACTCCAACACATTCCCGTGCATGTCATACAGGCCAAAGCCGTTTGCCCCGTACGAGCCCACGGTCGTCGGAAGCTGCAGGTACGGACCCTTCGTCGCCGTCCCGTACGGACGCGTTCCGTCGCAGTTCGCCTCCCGCCCTGCGGTTGGATTCTGCGTGTTGTGTGCGGGAAAACCACGAGCATCACTTATTGCGCCGGCAGTACCGGACGACAGCCGGAGTCCACGACGGTCATCGGCGATCTCGGCAACTGGCGGACACGTTAGGCGCCAACAAGACCAAGCACGTCGTCCGCTGGATCGAGCAGTCGCCTTGCATCGTGACGGGCGCAGCGATGCCCTGGATGCCGGGCAACAGCAGTTGTCGGACGCCGCGTCGATCATTCCAGAAGTGCGACACCTGGACCCGCATGACCGCTTGCACTGGTCGCGCGTCCACAAGTCGGATAAGCACCCGGCCAGGAGTATCTTGTCATTTTGGGGTAGCTTTGGATCTGGGATGCAACGGGGG
The DNA here is from genome assembly GCA_007121535.1 of Planctomycetaceae bacterium. GTDB lineage: Bacteria > Planctomycetota > Planctomycetia > Pirellulales > Pirellulaceae > SKKK01. The sequence continues at coordinate 23,094 of SKKK01000191.1, forward strand.
TCGGGAGTCGTTTTCGGCCAACGATTTGCCACATGGGAAGCGGCCTACCCGAAAACGACTCCCGACCCCTTTCGCCCAACAAGGATTGGGTCCTGGAGTGGCCTCGCGAAGACCGGCGGCATCCGCATCTGTTCGCGTCGGCAGAGGATGTTGATCGAGCCCGGCAGCGCGTGCGGCAGGATGCTTCGGCAGCTCAATCGGCCGCGACGCTGCGTCAGATCCTCAGCCGCGAGGAGATCCGGCCGGTGCCCAGTTACAAAGATGCTCAGGCAATCGAGGTCTGCCTGATGACCGGTGGCGACGCGGAGGCTGCCGCGGCCGTCCGGTTGGCCGACCGGGCTCGACAGCATCTGGGCGCGCTGGGCGACTTCGACAAGATGCGGCACACCCAGACCGTCGCTGCGCTGTACCGTACGTGGACTATAGCGTCCGGGGCGAAGACTATCGGGACCTGCTGCAGCTTCGCTTGGACGGCGAAGGCGACTATTTCGTCGTCAGGTTCCCCCGCTTCCGCGATCAAGTGGCACCGAAGTTCACCACGCTGGGCGAAGGGACGGTGATCAAACTATAGGACCAGGCAGGGACCGACTACTGCTTCCTGCCCCGCGGCGAAACGAATGCCACGGCCGAACGGGCTTGGTTCCGAGGCATCGCGGGATCCGTGCAGGATCGGCCAGGCGGATTGGTGCTGGCAACGGGAGCCGAGGGCGAAGTCGGCTACGGGGATTGGGCACTGAAGGCCACCCACGCGGCCAGTCTGCGCGTGAGGCCGGACCGGCTGCCGATCCAGCTTTCCCCGGATCGGCAGCAGGACGCTCAAGTGACCGTGACCGGCAAGGGCGAGATGACTTTTGGCGAGCCTCGATGCGGACTCGAACCCGGCGAAGTCGCTTGGCGTCGGAGACGTGCTGCTGCTCCGCGATCCGCTCCTGACGAACGGACTGCGGGTGGGCTGCCGCCCAGCGATCGGGCAGCAAATGCAGCAGATACGGACAACCAGGTTCCAGAGCGGTCGGATGCCGCTGCTGGGCCTCGGCCAGCTTGCTCAACACGTCCTCCAGGTAATGCTGCAGCACCAGGTGATGACGATGGGCGCTGCTGACGAGGCTGAACAACTGAAGGGCAATTGGTGCCACCCATTTTTTTGTATTCGCCAATGACGGTGACGCGATGTTGCCAACCAGCTCCACGAATGGTTGCGCGGCATTATGGGTTCTTCCCTTCGTCGAAGGGCAGTTGCAGCCATACTTCGGTCTTCACCCGGTTCACGTTCGTATGCGCTTCCGTAAGCGTGTGGGAGTTGATACCCCGTGTCCACAAAAGGGCGGGCCGCTTGCATGTCGCGTGCTGCGCGGGCCGCTGGATGTTCGGCTGCCAATCGGGAATCCCGGCGGGGTCGGGTTCGCAAACCAGATTGCACGTACGCGGTGTTCCCGAGGCATCCGCCAGAACGCGCACCAGTTTGGTGCTCAGAGCGCCGTAACGATGGCTCCCGTCGTCGGGAAGGACCGTCAACACGACCTCGATCGTCCCCTCCTTGTGCCGCGACAACTGCCCCATGTGCGATATCCGGTGGTCTGGCAGCGCGGCCCTGAGCACCTTGCCGAGCGGCGTGCCGGTCCAAGCACCTTCGTTTGCATGGTACAGTTCCGCTTCGCCCTGCAGGAGATTAGATGTGCGATGCGCCGAAGTACCATGCTCCATCCGGCAACATTTCCGTATGGCCTCGGGCGAAATGACGCCCTCCTTGACCAGCAGGTACACCTGGCCGGCGGCGGAAAGGAACAGCCCGGCGGCGTATTCGTGCGTTGTGTCCGGGCTCGAGGCGGCAGGCCGGTCGCCCACCGGCTGGACCCAACCGAGCTTGCCGTCCGGATGCAGGGAACGGACCAGCGCCGTCCAACCGCGGAGGATCATGGGCAGATAGGTCTCGCGGTCCAGAATCCCGTTGCGGACGCCCCAGGCATAGCCCGCAATGAAGAAAGCCGTGCCGCTGCTCTCGGGCATCGAGGTATGCTCCGGATCGGCCAGGTTCGAGCGCCAGAAGCCGTCGGGCTGTTGTCGCGCGGCCAGCGAGGCGGCCATGCGGCGGTACAGGTCGACGTAGCGTTCCCGCCCCGGAGCATCTTCGGGCAGGTATCGTAAAATCCGCGGAAAGGCGGCAAACACCCAGCCGTTGCCGCGCGACCAGAGCACCCTCTGGCCGGCAGGCGACTTCTGACCGATGAAACGCGGGTCGCGGTAGTACAGGGCATCCTCTTCGTCAAGCGTGGCTTTCGTAACGGTCCAAAACACGTGGTCGAGCATCTCCAGATGCGTTCGGTCGTCCGTGGCCCGGTACAACATGGGAAACACCGGTGCGCCATACAGCGAGTCGCTGTAGAGCGGACGATCGAAAGGTGCGGGCGCGTGGCCGAACCAGATCTTCGCTCCACCCGGCGAGTTCGGAGCGTCGGTGGCCAGCCACCGGAGCGTCGGCTCGATCTTCTTCGCATCCGGAGCCAGCAGGTACAGTTCCGCCCAGGTCATCGCGCAGAACAGCTTGTTCATGCCCGACCCTTCGGTGCCTTCCCGCCACTGGTGCTTTTCGGCCCATCGCTCAGCCTGCTCGCGGTATTTTGCAATGCCGGTGGCGTGGTACAGCTCCATCACGCCGCTGTAGAACGTCGCCCGAATCCAGTTGCGGTCGGTGGCCGTGTAGGGGTTCTCGAGCGTATGGTTGTACACTCTGTCAGCCAATGCCAGGATGGTTTGCGGCTGGAAAGCGTCTTCGGCCCGAGGCTGCTCGGCCCGGCCGGACGCCGCCCCGACACACATGGCGGCCGCGGCAATCAGTATCATGGCTGTCGTTCTCATTTTAGGTCTCCCGAAGCGTGAGCGAGGTTCTTTCCTGTCCCGCCTCACTTTCTCGATTTGATGCCAGGATGCAAAACTGGTTCATGGGACTCTCATCTTCATAGGTCCTTTTCGCTTCGAGCCAGTATAACCATCTGCCGCATGCCGTTCCATCAGTTAGCCGTGTTGTCGTTGCTGACGATGCGGACGCTCGAAGGTCTCGGCGGATCATTGCTGGCAGTGCTGGCGCGCATGCATTTTCGCGTTGCTTTCTCCCGGCGAATTGGTTTACAATTCGCCGGGTGTACGCTTGGAGCGGAACGCATTGACACAAGAAAAGGAGTTCTTTGGCGATGAATCGCTACGCTGTCATAATGGTTGTTGTCTCGTTCGTCTTCGGTGGGTTGATCGGATCGCCCTCGTTGGCCCAATCCCCGGCAGAGCAGACGGTGCTGACCTCCGTCAACGTGTTGAACGAAATCATGAACGTGCCGGCGACCAGCATCCCGCAGAATCTGCTGGCCGACGCCCATGGTCTGGCCATCATCCCGGGAGTGATCAAGGGCGGTTTTGTCGTGGGGGTGCGTCATGGTCGCGGCGTGGTGATGGTGCGTGACCAGCAGCGGGCCTGGCAGCCGCCCGTCTTCGTTTCGATAACCGGTGGCAGCATCGGATGGCAGGTCGGTTTGCAGGCGACGGATGTGATTTTGGTGTTCAGGACGCCGCAGAGCGTTCAGGGCTTGTTGAACGGAAAGTTCACGATCGGCGTCGATGCGGCGGCGGCGGCCGGGCCGGTGGGCCGGCAGGCGGCTGCGGCGACCGATGCGCAGTTGCGAGCGGAGATCCTCTCGTACAGCCGTAGCCGCGGACTGTTCGCTGGTGTCTCTTTGGACGGTTCGATGTTGCAAATCGACCAGGCTGCGAATCAGTCCTTTTACCAAGGCACCGCTCCGCCCCATTTGGCCAACGCTCAAACAGCGGCCTCGCTCCCCGCATCGGCCGTTCGTTTGATGGAAACGGTGGCGCGACACACCGACCGTACGCTGCCCTCGCAGCCGGCTTTGCCGCCCCGGACGTCCGCTCCTCTGGCCGACAACCGTGTCGCGCCGGGCACATCCGAGGCGGACCTGCGGCGACAACTGGTCGCTGCTTCCCAGCCTTTGCAAAATCTGCTGGACGAACATTGGAAACAATTCCTGGCGTTGCCCGCTGGAATCGGGCAAGAAGCGGATCGGACGGACGTGGAAACGTTGCAACAGACGATCGCTCGCTTTGATACCGTCGCGAAGGACCCGCAGTTCGCAACGTTGGCCGGTCGCCCGGAATTCAAAACGGTGCATCAGTTGCTGCGTCTTTACTTGAACGCGCGTACGGCAGCAGCCGGTTCTTCGCCATTGAGTCTGCCACCCCCGCCGAACAATCAGCCCTCCAACGCTCCCGCACCTTTGCTCCGGTGATTCCAGGTACCAGTCCATAGTCTGAGGCTTCATTCCGGCGGGCGGACCTCGATGATCGATAGGGACCTGATCTGTGCCCGGACGTTCGTACGGCAGGTCGAACATCATGCCGAGTTGCCGTCGACCAACGATTTCGCCTTGCAGCGATTACGAGAGCAGCCGAACGGCCCGCTGCCTCTGCTGGTGCTGGCCGACCGCCAAACGCAGGGGCGTGGTCGAGGCGATCATCGGTGGTGGTCTTCTGACGGAGCCCTGACTTTCTCGCTGGGCTTGGCACTGGACCCTCGACAACTGCCCCCGGCAAGACGTTCGCTGCTGGCCTTGGCCGCCGGGATTGCCGTCCGCGACGCCGTCGCCCATTGGATTCCTTCGTCAGCGATCCGATTGAAATGGCCGAACGACGTGTATGTCGACGATCGCAAGGTCAGCGGGATCTTGATCGAGCTACCGGCGCATCCTCCCGACGTGTGCGTGGTCGGGATCGGCGTGAACGTGAGCAATTCGTTCCACGAAGCGCCCGCAGAGGTCCGTCGACGCGCGATCGCGATGGCCGAAGCCGGCCACTCGCCGTGCGAACGAGGCGACGTCCTGCTGCAAATCCTGAAGGATTTCGACCAAGCGCTGCAAGCACTGATGGAACAACCCGAAACCATCCGCCAGCGCTGGCAGGCTTGTTGTATGCTGACCGGTCGCTGGGTCTGCGTACAGACCCAGACGCAAACAACCTGCGGGTACTGTCAAGGCATCGACCAGCAGGGCCGTCTGCTGGTCGACACGCAACAAGACAGGCTGGCCTTCGCCTCGGGCACCGTCGAATGGACGTGACCAACACGCTAGTGCGTTGTCCAGGCCAAAAATGCGGATTGTGGGCGGCACGGCGTTAGCCGCCGGTTCTGGACGCCACCGGCGGCTAGCGCCGTGCCGCTCACTCACGTCGACCCCAAGATTTCGCCCGGACAACGCACTAGTGCTTCGTCAGAGCGTAATCTTAGGGTAGTGGATCTCGCCAGAGATCCTCGCACCAAGGGATCTTTGGCAAGATCCACTACAGCCAACCCTAACTTTTGGGTTTGACGAAGCACTA
>SKKK01000700.1 GCA_007121535.1 Planctomycetaceae bacterium
AACACCAACACGCAAATCAAGGCCTCGATCGCCCCGCACGCCGTCGTCAAATGGCCCGTCATGCTCTTGGTGCTGGAGATCGGCACGTGGTAGGCCCAGTTTCCCAACGATCGCTTGATCGCCAAGGTCTCCGTCTTGTCATTGACAACCGTCCCCGAGCCATGCGCGTTGATATAGTCGATGTCCTCCGGATTCAGCTCGGCTTGATGCAGAGCCAAGCCTACGCATCGAGCAGCCGCTCGTCCCTCCGGCTCTAAATCCGTGATCCGATACGCGTCGTGAGTCGTCGCCCAACCTCGCAACTCCCCCCAAATCTCGGCTCCACGACGCAAGGCGTGCTGCAATTCCTCCAGGACCAACATCGTACCACCCTCGCCCACGACGAATCCATCGCGTTCGCGATCGAAAGGCCGAGCGGCCTCGGTGGGCGGGCCCTGGTGCGTGCTGAGTGTCGAAAGGCGGTGAAACCCGGACAGCCCGAAAGGATGGATCATGCTGTGAGCGCCCCCCGCCAGCATGATGTCTGCATCACCACGACGAATGACATCCGCCGCGTCGCAGATGGCTTTGCTGCTGCTGACACAGGCGGCCGTATAGTTGATATTTGGACCGCAGACGTCCAACAGACCAGCGATCAACCCCACCGCCGTACCAGGTTCCAGGACTAGCTCCTCGTCCGGCGGACAGGACATTTGGGCAATCTGCAAGAAACCGCCCAGATCGAAGTCATGCTCGGAGATTCCGGCAGCCGTCCAACGACAGAACTGCTCGAAGTTCGGGTAGATTTCGCCACAACCCGTGTAGATGCCCACCCGATTGCGATCGATGGGCAAGTCCGATATCCCGGCAGATCGAGCTGCTGTCAAGGCCGAACCGATGGCGAAGTGCGTCTGCCGAGCATGTTGGCGAAGATCGTCGGCTCGCTCGCAAACCTGTGAGAGATCCCAGTCTCGGACCTCTGCGGCGATTCGTACCGGAAAACCGTTGGCGTCAAACAGAGTCAGAGGTCCTACGCCAGATCTTCCTTCTTTCAGCGCATCCCAAAGCGCCGAGGGACTTGCCCCCAAAGGCGTAATGCACCCTGCTCCTGTAATCGCAACGCGACGATCCATCGCAGCTTCCAACTCGAGCCAAACTACCAATAGACGTGCCGATTTCAATTGTCCATCTAGTCCATTTTATCATCGAATTCTGGCGGGGAAGAATCAAAAGAAGCCGGAATGCCAACCACCAAATCCAAGCATCGCCCGTCCGTTCTTCAGATGGAAGCGACTGGATCGCATTTGCCGATTCTTCACGCTACCCGACACCGCAACAAAACTTACTGCACATGGGTGGTCATAGTGTAAATCGATATGACTATCCTTAGCCCGGAGCGGCTGATTCGTCCTGCCGGACCTGCTCTTTGGGTGGCTGCCCATAATTGTCGACATTCGACAGATCGAGTTGCTCGTGGAAACTGGGTCCGGGCAGGATCCATATCTCGCCATGCAAATCTTCCTGCTCCGTGCGAACGCTGTGGTGCCGCACCAGTTCCAAGATGGCCAAAAAGACGCCGATCATGGTGGACTTGTGCATTCCCGGTTGAAACATTTCCGAAAACGATGCACGCCCATGCTGGATCAAACGTTGATGAATGACGTCCATGTGGACATGGATAGGCGTTTCGTCGTACACGATGCTGGCCGGCTGTACTACCTGGCTGTCCCGGACGATCCGGCCAAAGGCGCTGACCAAGTCCCACAATTCCAGCTCTTGGATGGGCTGGACCGCCGGTTCCTTCCGCCGTGGCGGAAGGTCATCGGACAATCGGGGCAATCGCTGCTGCCAATCGCGGCTCTGATCATCCAGAATGCTGGCTGCATCCCGGTACTTCTTGTACATCAGCAACCGTTCGACCAGTTCCTCGCGCGGGTCCTCGATCTCTTCGGTCTCTTCGCCGCCACGAGGCAGCACCATCCGCGACTTCATCTCCATCAGGGTGCTGGCCATCTCGATGAAATCTGCGGCGAGATTGACGTCGATTTCTTGCAGGATCTCCAGATAGCTCAAGAACTGCTCGGCGATCGTCGCCACCGAGATCTCCGTCACCTCCAACTCGCTCTTGCGAACAAGGTACAACAGCAGATCCAAAGGACCTCGGAAAATATCCAGATCGACGTGAAAGCTCATCCGTTCCTTTTCGTCGGCTGCGGCAGAATCAGGTGACTGGCTGAATTGTACCCTAAGTCGCCGATTCGGGCGAGGCATCGGGGTGATTCCACCAAGAAGTGCCTGGCCGGGTGATTAGCGGCGACACATGCGCCGTGCGATCGCGTGGCAGTTTCGTATCCGCCGTTCCAGCTCGGCGACCAATTGCTCATCGGTCAGCGTCCGCACGTATTCGGGCGTCATGGGCGAACCGACCGACACGCTGATCCGCGACCGACGAGGAAACTTGGCTTCGCGTGGCCAGGCGTCGTAGGCGCCGTCGACGGCCACCGGCAACAGCGGAGTCTTGCTGCGCCGTGCCAAGGCGACAAAGCCGGGCTTCAAGGCGGCGACTTCCCCGTCTCGCGTCCTTGTTCCCTCCGGAAAGATCAGCACCAACTCGCCTCGTTTCAACCGCTTGAGCGTCTCCTTCAG
>SKKK01000498.1 GCA_007121535.1 Planctomycetaceae bacterium
GCGGCCGTCGCACAACCCAAGATCCGCTGCCCCTGCTTCAAAATGATCTCGCCGTTGGTGCCCACGTCGACCAACAGGCAAGGTTGGTCGCGGTAGGCCATCCCCGTCGACAGCACCCCGGCGATCACATCAGCACCCAGATAGGCCGCCGCACCGGGCAACAGATGTACGGTCGGGTCATGGCAATGGAAACCGTCGGAACGAGCGGTCGCCGCTGCCGCACCGGAAGACTCGGCCAACGCTGCCGCTGGCAACAGCGACAGCGATCGTGCCGCCAGTACTCGATGTTCGAGAAACGCGGGCGTGAACGGCGCGGTACCCAACGGACTGGGATCGACCCCGGCCACCAAGTGCAACATCGTCGTATTCCCGGCGATCACCAACGTCTTGAGTTGCTCGATCGCGATGTCCGACTCGGTAAGCAATTGCGTCAGCAACGGCCGGATCGTGCTGTGGCACACGGCGTGCTGCATCCGTCGCATCATTGCCGGCTTTTGCATGCACTGGTTGATTCGAGTCAGCACGTTGTCGCCCAATCGCGTCTGGCCGTTCAATGCGGATGCCGTGCAGCGCACCTGACCGTTGCTCAGATCGACCAACGTCGCCACCACGGTCGTGGTCCCGACATCGATCGCCAAGCCGAATCCCTCCACATCGGTCGACTCCGGATCGGGCCCCAAAACCCAATGTTCTCCCCGGTGCTGCAAGACCAGAGAGTGGATCGGTCGATCGACTGACAGCCACGAGGCTAATTCAGAATCCGCCACGATGGGGACTTCCCGTGTCTCGCGACCGCGTTGCTGACGCACCGCATCGCAGGCAGCCGAGGCGGGATCGGAGGTCGCCGCGAACGATTTCCCGTCCAAAGTGATTCTCTGCCACAGCGGATCGTGAGCGCGGCAGACATCGACACGGAACGAGGTCACGACCTGGGGGCGATGCGCCAGCAGGGATCGTCCCGGCACGTGGATCGTCGTGTCGCTGCCCGGGATCGGGCAGCACTGGCATCCTTGCACTAAGACCGGCCCGTCGGTGACGCTCAGCACCTGATCGGAATCGACGCGAAGCAGCAAGCCGGACACGAGTTCCACAAGACAGCCGTCGCACAATCCACGCTGTCCACACCGGGTGTTCAGTGGCAGATCGGCGCGTCGCAGCCACTCGGTCAGCCGTTGGCCGCGAGCATGGGGCTCGACTTCGATCACGATTTCATCGTGAGCAGCATGCACGTTCAACCGGGAATGAGGTGCCATCTTTCGCTTTCTCGGTCGGAGACCGGCCACACCGCTGTCATTAGTCTGACTCGCATCATGCCCCCCACAATTAGCAGATCGACACATGGCGGTGGGTTTCAACGGATTCATTTGTTCGGGTGCTTGATTCGGACCGAGCCGCATTGTAAACTACTGCCTACGGATAACCATCCGGTACTTCGCGCGGTCAATCTGCGATGGGACACGCGTTGGCCCGGATGCCGTGCTGGGACATTTTTCTCGTGATTTCTCCAAAGCAAAAGGTTGGTGATCCATGCTTGATCTCGTACCCCTTGGCGAAGCGATCAAGACCGGCAATCGTGACGATGCGATGAGATTAACGCAGGAAGCGATCGATGCCAACGTACCGGCTCAGCAGATTCTGGATGTGATGGTTGAGGCGATGGACGACGTGGGTCAGCGGTTTCAACGCGCGGAGGTATTCGTGCCGGAGATGTTGATCGCCGCCCGTGCGATGAAAGAGTCGATGGGCGTGTTGGAGCCGTTGCTGGTGGCGGCGGGCATCAAGCCGGTCGCCAAGGTGATCATCGGCACGGTCGCGGGCGATTTGCACGATATCGGAAAGAATCTGGTCGCCATGATGTGGAAAGGCGCTAACTTCGACGTCATCGATCTGGGAACCAACGTGCCGGCAGACAAATTCGTAAAAGCCGTCCAGGAGCATCAACCGCAGTTGGTCGGCTTATCGGCGCTGTTGACCACCACGATGCCAGCCATCAAGACAACCGTCGACGCGTTGAAAGCGGCGGACCTGGATGTGGCCAAGATCATTATTGGCGGCGCCCCGGTGACTCAGGAATATGCCGATCAGGTCGGGGCCGATGGTTACGCCCCGGATGCGGCCAGTGCGGTCGAGGTGGCGCGACGATTGTTGGCCACGGCAGCGTAGACGGCCGGCGGCAAGGGCTGTCGGTTTGTTTCACTGCCGGGTGGCGAAAGGTTGGACGCCGATACGGTAGTGGGTCGCCGTGCGATGGATCCGACCGATACGACCGATTCGCGCCGCTTTGCGATGGTTGCGGCCGGAGGCCGCTTCTACTGGAGATTGTGACCTATTATCAACTGAATGGAGCTTAGCGCATGGGAACGATCGGGGTTGGCGTTGTTGGGTGCGGCTTTGTCGGGCTGGGGGCTCATGTTTCTTCGTTTGCCAAGATCGACGGGTCGCGTTTGGCCGCAGTGGCGGACCCCGATCCTAAGCGATTGGGAAAGGCCGCGGACAAGTATCGGCCTCAAGCTGCGTACCAGGACTATCAGGAGCTGGTAGCTGATCCCAATGTCCAGGCCGTCGTCGTCGCTCTGCCGACGCCGCTGCACGCCCCGGTAGCCATGGCGGCTATCGAAGCCGGCAAACACGTGCTGTGCGAAATGCCGCTGGCGGCCAATATGGAGCAAGCCGACCGGATGATCGCCGCGGCTGAGAAGAAGGGTGTGGTGCTGATGCCCAGCCTGACTTTCCGCTTTACCCCCAATTACGTGAGAGTTAAGAACTCGATCGCGGCCGGCGAAGTGGGAGCCGTTACCACCGTTTTGTACCGAGAGTTCATCTCGGCGTCGGATTTGGCCATGCAATGGCCGCCCGGGTCTTGGATGTGGGATCGCAGCTCCAGTGGTGGGCCATTGTTTACCTTGTCCGTGTGGTCTATTGACATGTTCCGTTGGTTGATGGGCTGCGAAATCACGGAGGTTTGCGGAGCGGCCAACTACACGACGCTGGATCAGTTCGGCGGGACGACGGGCTATGACGCGAGTGCTGTCGTCAAGTTTGCCAACGGAGTCGTCGGCTGCCTGCAATACAGTGGGACGGTCACCCCGTCGGCGTCGACCTCATATTTGGAGGTCATCGGTAGTTCGACGAACGTGGTCAAAGCCACGGGCAACGAAACGGTGACCCGCTATGCCCCCGACCCGCGAATCACCGAGTGGTATGTCAAAGAGCGCGGCGCACGGCAATGGGGCCATTATCAGCAGGACGAACACTTTATCGAATGCCTGTTGGCGGGTCGAGACGCGTCGATCACCCCCGAAGATGGCCGAAAGGCCATGGAAATCGCCCTGAAAATCGCCTGAAGCCAGTCAGCCGGTTTGTTTCTCTGACATACCAGTTGCCGGGGAAGCGGTGGATGGACTACAATGGATCGTGGGGAAGGGGAAAGTAGCAAGGACCCCCCTTTGCGGGAGCATACTCTCATGACTGAGTCGTGGTGGTTCGTATTGACGGTGGCGGCCGTGCTGGGTGCGTTGGCGATCATGGTCTGGCCCCATTGGCGGCGATATCGGGTAACCAGCCGTTTCGAACAGGCCAGAAGGCGGTTCCATCTTCGGCGAGAGTGGTTGGAGGTGGATTTTCTCAAAGGCGCCTCGGCGGCCAGCAAGGCTCGCGGCTTGGACTGGCAAGACTGTGAATTCGAGGACGAGGCTTTTTTTGCCACAGATCGAAAGACGGGCCAGTTGCGAGCGTTTGTGGGCCTGACAATTCAATTCTCCAGTCTCGAAGAGACGCTTCGAGAACGGGCGGTCGGCGCTGATGTGCGAAGCGCGACGGCTGTGTTTTGTTTCGATGGCCGCGACTGGAGCACCGATGGGCGTGCCCTGTTTAACTTGAATCCGTTCGAGGCGATCGAGCGTTTTCGGCACGAATTGGAGCAGGTCGACTAAACTCTGTCAGAAAAGGGGTCAGACCCTTTGGATGGCACGCTCTAAACTCGGGAAATACCATGTGCCCGGAGAGGGTCAGACCCCTTTTCTGACAGAGACTGAATAAAGAGCAACATGGATGGTCTTCTCAAGGAACCTGTACGGCAGCGGAGGCCGTTTCGGGGGTTCGGCCCGACGAGCGTTGCGTATGGTCGTGCGGCTTTGCACGCGTTGTCCGTGTCGGCCCACGATCCCGCCGCATGGCGGCGGGAAATTCGACAAAGGTGCCCGACCCGTCCCGGCGTGTACGGGATGATCGACGCCGACGAACATCTGATCTACGTCGGCATGTCCAAGCAGTTGCGCCAGCGTCTGCTCAGTTATTTCACGGGCAACGACGACCGTTCGAAGCAGTATCGGATTGCCCAGCACGCGAAGCGACTGGTTTGGGAAACGGCGGGGCACGAATTGACCGCCCAATTGCGCGAACTGGAATTGATCCGACGTTGGCGGCCTCGATTCAATGCCGTGGGCCGTCCACGGCGTCAACGCCTGGGGTACATCTACCTCACGGTCACCGATGCTCCGCAGTTTCGAGTCGGTCCACTGCCGGCTCGCTATTGCCAACACTTCTGGGGGCCAGTGCCACTGGGATGGCGGACGCGTGATGCCGTCGAGCGTTTGAATCTTGTGTTTCGCTTGCGCACGTGTTCGCAGGCGACCCCGATGCGATTCTCCGACCAACGGGATCTGTTTGAGATGGATCGGACAGCGGCCTGTTTACGTAATGATGTGGGCAGTTGCTTGGCACCGTGCGCGGGGCAATGCACTCGCTCGCAATACACGGCCTCGATCCAGGCAGCACAAGCTTTGCTGGAGGGCCGCGACAGCAGCGTGTTGGACCGCCTGCAGGCAGAGATGACATCAGCGGCGGCGGCGAATTGCTTCGAGCGAGCGGCCTTGTTGCGCGATGCGCGGGAGGAACTGACGTATCTGCTGGAACAAATCGAATGGTTACGCGACGTGCAGCAACACTACTGGTTTGTCTATCCGGTGCCGGGCAGCGCGCGACGGATGGTTTGGAAGTTGATTGCCGGCGGCGAACTGGCGGCCGTGGTCCGCGAACCGGTGGACGAAGCCAGCCGTCGTCGCTGCCGTCAGATGCTGGATCGAGTTTTCGACCCACCCGTCCGGCCCGATTTCGAACACACCGGTGATTTGGCACAGATGCGTACCATTGCCTCCTGGTTCCGACGATACCCCGACCAGATGGAACAAGTGCTGGACATCGATCAGGCTCGGCACCGTTGTGTGGGCCATTTTGACCCGATCGAGTGTTAGAGTCAGCCCGCCAACCGCTTCTTACAAAAAATCGCGTACAATTCCCAGTTGCCCCCATTGGCATCCGTTTTCGCGTTTGCTAACCTCTAGGGACGCTTTGTGGTTTATGGCGCAGGTACCCATATTTGGCTAGGTTCGATAACGACCTCTCGATATTGGGTTTGCCGCGCTGCAGTAGAAACACCACATGCGCCCAATGGACCGAACGGGCGGTTCGCGTCCCGTGGCGACCGCAATCGCCTGTGCCCTCCTGCGGAGCATACCAGGACTCCCGGTAGAAGGGCGATCCAGGTGGGACGCGTTGCCACCACGGCGGACGTTGCCCGGTTAGTCAGGTTTCGCGGTTCGGATGCCGTTAGGGACACCAACAAGGCCTTAGCATTACCACGGCGAGCAAACATGGTAGAAACGATCGAAACGTTCATCAGCAAACTGCACGAGGACGGCGTTCAAGCTGGCCAGCAGGCAGCACAAGAGATCATCGAGAAGGCCGAACAACAGGCTCGTCAGCGTCTGGCGGAGGCCGAGGAGCAGGCCGAGCAGATCATCCAGCAAGCTCGACAAGAGGCCGAACGCAACCGGGTCCGAGTCGAGACGGAATTCAAGCTGGCGGCTCGCGATATCGTGTTTCGCGTCCAGGGGACGTTGAATCAAGTGCTGCAGGCTGTTTTAACCGACGCAGTGGATGCGAAATTGGCTGATGCCGAGTTCCTGGGCGGGTTGATCCACGACGTGGTGATGCAGTACGTCACTGCGGATGCGACCGGCGGAGACGCGATTGAGGTCGATGTTTCGGAAGACATGAAGAAGCGATTGTTGAGCGGTGCGGTCAACGCGTTTCGGCCGGACCAGGCCGAGCAGTCTCGGATCAAATTGGTCGACCAGTTGAACAAGGCCGGCTTCGAATACAAAGTGGCGGGTGCGACCGTAGAGATCACCGACGATTCGGTAGTCCAGTTGCTGTCCGAGTTCCTGGGCGCTGAATTGCGTCGCCGGGTCGAAGAGGAACGGTCGCGGCAAGACGCGGAGGCATAGCCAGGCCGTTGGGAATAGGTCAAAGTTCGCTACGGGGTACCCCGGTAGATTAGCCAAAAGATAGGCTCAGAAAATAAGCAGGATTCGCCGCTGATGCTCGATCGCCACTACTTCCTCACTTCGCTTCCCGCCTTGGGCGACCTGGGGACAGAAGCGCCCATGGGTTTGGCAGAATTGCTGGAACACCTGGACGGAAGCTGGTCGCGGCACGAGTTGGTCAGCACGATTTTTTTGCTGGTCGATCTGGTGCATCGCGAGGGGTATCTGGCGGGCGAAGTGGAAGAGTTCGATCCGGCGGTGTTGAGTGTCCAGCAGGGCTATGGCGAACAACCGTTGCCCGAATCGCTGCTCGAATTCATGGCCCCGGAAGAATCGGGCCAACAGTCGGGGATCTTGGCAGACCGTGTGTGGGAAGCCTATTTCCGCTTGGCGGATGCAAGGGCGAAGAGTCTCAACAGCCGGTTCCTGGCCCAGTGGGTGCCTTTCGAGGTTTCGCTGCGCAATGCTTTGGTCACGGCTCGGGCCAAACGTCTGGGGTTGGAACCTGCCAATTACATCGTCGCTCGGGATCTATCGACTGCAAACGAGGATTTCGAGCCGGTATTGGCGGAATGGGCTTCGGCGCCGAATCCGCTGGTGGGCCAGCAGGTGTTGCTGCGGTTCCGTTGGGATTGGCTGAGTTGGCACGACGCATGGTACAGTTTCCGTGATGATGAATTGGCCGCCTATGCGTGCCGGCTCGTGTTGCTTCAGGAATGGATGCGGATCACGACAGGCGGGGCCAAGCCGGCGGCGGCCGAAGCCGCCGCCGTCAACGAATCAACAGGTTAGGTGCTCTCGCACGGCGAGAGAAACAGAAAAGTCCGCCTTGATTTTACCAAGGCGTAGCATCGGGAAAGGTCACTGCCGTGAAAGGCAAAATTGTCGCGGTGGATGGAAGTTTGGTGGTCGCCGAAATGGACGGCCGCATCGTGCAGAACTCGGTGGGTTACTGCGTCAGGTCCGACGGCACTCGGCTGCTGAGCGAGGTGATCCGCGTCCGCGGGCAACGCGCGGACTTGCAGGTCTTCGAAGAGACACGTGGGCTGCGCGTCAAGGATCCCGTGGAATTCGACGAGCATATGCTGTCGGTCGTATTGGGTCCGGGACTGTTGGGCCAGATCTATGACGGGTTACAGAACCCGTTGCCGCAATTGGCTTCGCAGATCGGTTACTTCCTGCAACCGGGCGTCTATATCAACGGTCTGGCGACCGATCAGAGTTGGGATTTTACTCCGACCGCCAAGACGGGCGATACGGTTGCGGCCGGCGATACGCTGGGTACCGTACCCGAGGGGATCTTCGAACATCGCATCATGGCGCCGTTCACCGCGACGGGTAATTTTCGGATCGAGAAGCTGGCGGGCGAGGGCTCGTACACGCTCGATGAGGAAATCGCCGAATTGGTCGGCGAAGATGGCTCGACCTTGAAGGTCACCATGCAGCAAAATTGGCCGGTGAAGGTTCCCTTGAGCGTCGCACGGCAGCGGCTGATGCCCGTCGACCCTCTGGTGACCCGCGTGAGGATCGTCGATTCCATGTTCCCCATCGTTCGCGGCGGCACCTACTGCATCCCGGGGCCGTTCGGTGCGGGAAAGACCGTATTGCAACAGATCACCGCGAAACACGCCGAGATCGATATCGTCGTGATCGCCGCCTGTGGCGAGCGGGCGGGTGAGGTGGTCGAAACCCTGCGGGATTTTCCGGAACTGATCGACCCGAGGACCGGACGCAGCTTGATGGAACGAACCATCATCATCTGCAATACGTCCGCCATGCCCGTCGCCGCTCGAGAGGCCTCGGTGTACACGGGCGCGACGCTGGCCGAATACTATCGGCAGATGGGGTTGCACGTGTTGCTGCTGGCCGATTCGACTTCGCGTTGGGCCCAGGCGATGCGCGAGATTTCCGGACGCCTGGAAGAGATCCCGGGAGAGGAAGCGTTTCCGGCCTATTTGGAGAGCCGGATCGCGGCGTTTTACGAGCGGGCGGGAGCGGTGGAATTGAGGGACGGCCGCGTGGGCACGTTGACGATCGGCGGCACCGTCAGCCCGGCGGGCGGGAACTTTGAAGAGCCGGTGACTCAGGGGACGTTGAAAGTAGTCGGCGCGTTTCTGGGACTGTCTCGAGCCCGCAGCGACGCGCGACGTTACCCGTCGATCGATCCCCTGGATTCCTGGAGCAAGTATGGTGGAATCATCGAGACCGAAAAGATGGTTCGCGTGCGTCGGCTGCTGTCCCACGGCAACAACGTGCGGCAGATGATGACCGTGGTGGGCGAAGAGGGTACGTCGCTGGACGACTTCACTGTCGCGCTGAAGGCCGACTTTTTCGACAACGTTTACTTGCAGCAGAACGCCTTTGACAAAGTCGATGCGGCCACGACCGCCGAACGGCAGAAGTTCGTGTTCGACAAGGTGCTGGAAGTCATCGATCTGCAGTTGGAAGCAACGGAAAAGACAAAAGTCCGCCAGGCGATTGTCGTGGCGACGGACCTGTTCAGGAATTGGAACTATGCAGCCAGCGACAGCGACGAGTACAAGGGCTGGCTGGAGAAGATCGACCAGTTTATCGCGAGCAAAGGGCGAACATGAGGAAGTATTATGACACGATCGACCGGATCGCCGGAAACGTCGTGACGGTCCGTGCGGAAGACGTCGCGTACGACCATCTGGCGACGATCACCTCGACCCGCGGGGATTCCCTCGCACAGGTGATCCGGCTGGAAGAATCTCAGGTCAGTCTCCAGGTTTTTGCTGGTTCGCAGGGCGTATCGAACAACGATCGGGTTCGATTCTTGCACAAACCGATGCAGGTTCCCTTCTCCGAAAACCTGCTGGGCCGCGTTTTCGACGGATCGTTGCAACCGCGTGACGGTCGCGGCCCGGTCAATGGCGAACCGCTGGACATCGGTTCGCCCGTGGTGAACCCCGTACGGCGGCGGATGCCGGACCAGATGGTGGAAACGGGCATCCCGATGATCGATATCTTCAACTCGTTGGTCGAATCGCAAAAGCTGCCGATCTTCTCGGTTGCGGGCGAACCGTACAACGAACTGTTGGCTCGAGTCGGATTGCAGGCCAACGCCGATATCATCATTCTGGGCGGGATGGGGCTGCGACACGACGACTATTTGAAGTTCCGCCACGCGTTTGAAGAAGGTGGGGTGCTGGGCCGGGCGATCATGTTCGTCCACACGGCAGCCGATCCGGTGGTCGAATGTCTGCTGGTGCCCGATCTGTGCTTGGCGGTCGGCGAGAAGTTCGCCCTGCAAGGCAAGCGAGTGCTGGTGCTGCTGACCGATATGACGGCGTTTTCCGATGCGTTGAAAGAGATCGCGATCATCATGGAACAGATCCCGTCCAACCGGGGGTACCCGGGGGATCTTTACACCCAATTGGCGCGGCGCTACGAAAAGGCGGTGGATTTCGACGAGGCCGGATCGATGACCGTGCTGGCCTGTGTCACCATGCCGGGCGACGACGTGACGCATCCCGTTCCCGACAATACCGGCTACATCACCGAAGGGCAGTTTTACTTGCGCAACGGCCGCATCGAACCGTTCGGGTCCCTGTCCCGCTTGAAGCAGCAGGTCAACGGCAAGACGCGCGACGATCACCGTGCCATCATGGACTCGTGCATCCAGCTCTACGCATTGTGCCGCGAGAGCCGCGAAAAACGTGATATGGGTTTCGAGATGTCGGATTGGGACCGGAAACTGCTGCGATTCGGTACCATGTTCGAAGATCGGATCATGGATCTGTCGCTGAACCTGCCTCTGTTCGACGCGCTGGACCGGTGCTGGAAGATGTTGGCCGAGTGCTTCGAACCTGCTGAGACGGGGATTCGCCGGGCGATTATCGAAAAACATTGGCCGCAGTCCCTGGTTTGATTGGACGGGATCAAGTTCCCGAACGCACGGATCGGATATGGCTGAGAAGATCAAATTAACGCGTCCTGAACTCAAACGCCGCCGGGATCGCCTGGCGCGCTTCGAGCGGTTCCTGCCCATGTTGAAGCTCAAGCAGCAGCAACTGCAAGTCATGCTGCGCGAACTGTCGGTCAAGGTGGACCGGGCTCAACAGGAGTTGAACCAGGTCACGGCCAAAATAGAAGCCTATCAGTCGCTGTGGGCCGATCGAACCGGATTGCCGCTCGAGAAATGGGCGCAGCCCGAACGGGTCGTCACGGTCCGACGCAACGTGGCGGGCGTCGAAGTGCCGGTGTTCGAGGACGTGGAATTTGCTGTGGTGCAGTACAGTTTGTTTGGTACGCCGGCTTGGGCGGACCAGGCGCTTCAGGACCGTCGGGAACAGAGTCGCCACGTCGCGGCCGTCGAAGTGCTGCGCCAAGCCGAACATCTGCTGCAGCGGGAACTGGCGCGGGTGATTCAACGCGTCAACCTGTTCGAAAAGATCATGATCCCCAAAGATCGAGAAGCCATCCGCCGGATTCGCATCAAGCTGGGTGACGAGATGGCTGCGGCGGTAGGTCGAGCTAAAATCGCCAAAGGGAAACTGGCGAAGGTGCTGGAAAACGCCCCGCCGGACGCCGAGCCAACGGAGACCAGCGCATGATCGTACCGATGATCAAAATCTATATCGCCGCTCGCCAACAGGACCAACCCCAGTTGCTCCAGGCGTTGCGCGAGCTGGGTGTGGTCCACCTGGTGCCCGTCGATCCCCAGGCAGCGGTGTCGGACGGAAAGACGCTGGAAGACGCTCAAAATTTGCGACGAGCCTTGCACGAACTGTACGGAGTGGTCCCGGTGGGCGAGCGGCCCGAGTTGGACGCCGTCGATGCGGCCGCGGAGGTGCTTCGGTGCGAACGCGGGTTGGTCGAGGATGGCAACCGACTGGCTCAACTGCATCACGAATTGCACGAGTTGGATTTGTGGGGCGATTTCCGGCTGCAGCAAATGGAAGACTTGAAACAGGCCGGAGTCGATGTCCAGTTTCATATCCTGCCGGCAGCCGATCTAAATCAGGTCCAAGGCGAATGCGTTGCCCAAGTCGGCTCGCAACCCGGCGACCAAATCGTGGTGGCGGTGGCCAGCCGTCGCGGTTCGATTCAGGTTCCGGAATCGGCGGTCGAGCTGCCTCTGCCCCACCACGATGCTTCGATGATCCGTGAAGAAGCCGCTCGCGTCGAAGAGGACTTGAAAGCGATGCGACATCGGCTTTCCGAATTGGCTCATCTGGTCCCCGAGATGCAGCAGGCGCTTCCCCAATTGGAGCTTGAGGTCGAGTTCCATCAAGCTCGAAAGGGAGGGCTGAGCGACGATCGGCTGTTCGCCCTGCAGGGCTGGGTGCCGGCGGAATCCGCCGATTCGCTGCCGCAGAGTTTGCAGGAACAGAACCTGCCGGTCGCGGTCAAGTTTATGGAACCGGCCGAAGACGAAGTGCCCCCGACGCTGATCCGCAGCCCGGTTTGGGCCAGACCTATCGAAGGCCTGTTCAACGTCCTGGGAACGGTAGCCGGGTATCGTGAATTCGACGTCGCGGTACCTTTCCTGATCGCGTTGCCCATCTTTACCGCCATGTTGATCAGCGACGGAGGCTACGGCCTTGTGCTGTTGCTGGCGGTGACACTGGGGTACGGGAAAGCCAGCGAATTGCTGGGGAAGCAATTCACCCATTTGATGATCATCGTCAGTGCTGCCACTTTGTTGTGGGGGCTGGTTTGCGCGACGTTTTTCGGCGTCAAGTTGTACACGCCCTTGATCGACGTCAGTCTGGAGGAATCAGCCCGGGTCTTCTTGATGCTGCTGACCTTTTGTATGGGAGCGATCCATTTGAGCGTCGCGCAGTTATGGCCTGCCGTGCGGATGTTTCCCAACCCGCTGTTCTTGAACCGCGTGGGCTGGATGATCTTCATCTGGGGGATGCTGGGCGTCGTGCTGCATTTCGTCTTGAACTGGACCTTCGGCTGGCACACCCCGTGGCCCTATCTGTTGATCGTGGGGGCGGTGCTGGCGATCGGCTTCGCGTACCCCAAGGCCTGGTTGGGCAAGCGTCTGCTGCTGGGCGTGGCCGATTTTCCGCTCTCGATGCTGTCCACGTTCTCCGACGTGATCAGCTACGTGCGGCTGATGGCCGTCGGATTGGCCAGCAGCGTGTTGGCAGAGAGTTTTAACGCGATGGCAATGGCTATGGTCAGCGAAGGGGGTGGCATCGTCCAATGGCCGCTGATGATCGTCATTTTGTTTTTCGGGCACAGCTTGAATCTTTGCTTGGCATTGATCGCCATGTTCGCACACGGTGTGCGGTTGAATATGCTCGAGTTCAGTAACAACCTCGGCATGCAATGGACGGGATATCGATACCATCCCTTCTCACAACGAACCACTCAGGAGTATCAGACATGACAGGGTTTGCGGTGTTTCTTGGATCATTGATCGTCGGTTTGCCAATGCTATTCGGCTGGGCGGGCTTCTTCGGCGAAATGGGTAGCGTCTTGGCCTTGGGCATCGCCGCGGCGGGCAGCGCCATCGGGCTCGGGTTGGCCGGTCAGGCGGCTGCGGGCGCTTGGGCCAAGGAGGCGCGCGCGGGGCGAAACCTGAACTTCACGTACATCATTCTGACCGGGATGCCCATGAGCCAGACGCTGTACGCCTTGATCATCATGAACAACATGAGCACGGCGGTGGCCAATGGCGATTTTGGTCCCGGGCAGTACGGCCTGTTGTTCGGCATCGGCATCGGAGCTGGCATTGCAGAAATGCTCTCGGCCTGGATGCAAGGCATGGTAGGCGCCGCCGGAATCCGAGCGCTCAGCGACGGCGAGAACAAGGTCTTCGCCTTCGTGATCATCGCCATGGGCATCGTCGAAACCGTCGGTATTTTCGCGATGGTCTTTCTCCTAGGCATGATCCCCTCGTAACCGCCACGGCCCTTCTTTACTTCGACTCGTGCCCCGCGCCGGCCGCCATTCCCCATGAGCGGCCCGGCGCTAGCCGCCGTTCTTCGTGACCGCCCCGGCGTTAGTCACCGATTCCCGTGAGCGGCCCGGCGCTAGCCGCCGTTCTTCGTGAGCGGCCCGGCGCTAGCCGCCGGTCCCCGCCGCCTTCTGCAACGGGGGCGGGAGTCGTTTTCAGGCATCGATCGTGTGGGTCCCGAGCGCTGAGCGGGACTCGACCGGACCCCAGCTCGGCGCTCGGGGGCCACAGGAGGAGCGCGGCTCCCGAAAACGACTTCCAGCCCCTGCAGTCCAATTCCACCAAAAAGTTCCTGCCCGAGTGTTTACGAGACCGTAGGCATCGCACCCCAACGGGGTACCATTCCATGCCCCCAGGGTTGCGCAGCGCACCCTGGATTAGCTTACGATTGGTTTTACCGGCATAACCCCGAAAACTGGATTCCATGAACTCGGCATGCCGAAGAACTGGTTACCATGCGATCCGTCCTGCACCACCTCTGCGTTGCCTTGGCTGCGCTGGCATCATTGCTAGCGTCCGCCGGGATTGCGCCCGCTCAACTACCGCCTCTTCCCCGGCTTCTCCCGCCCGGTCAATCGAACATCCGGGTTCGCGATCCCAGCCAACTTCCTCGATTGCCCACTGCCGACATCCCACCGCCCGCGACCATTTTTCAGCCGCAGGCGGATCTGCCCGAACGTTATCTGTCGTTGGACGAAGCGATTCGGATCGGATTGGCCAACAGCCAGGTCGTGCGGATTCTGGCCGGCTTGACCGCCGCGTCCAGTGGCCGAACCGTTCATGATCCCGCCATCGTAAACAATCAGATTGACGAGCAACTGGCCCGCTTCGATCCGACGCTGTCGATCGACAACACTTGGAACCGCCGCGACACGCCCGGATTCGTCTTCGATCCCGATCCGGACCAATGGTTTTTGTTCGGCAGTCGTCGTGACGATTATCTGTTCGACATGGGCTTGTCCAAGGTCACCGCATCCGGCGGCACGGCGCGGATGGGCATCCTGGCCAATCCGCAACGGGACCGACCCGGTTTTCGCCAAACGCCATCGGCACTGGATCTGACGTATGTCCAGCCGCTTTTACGAGGCGGAGGTCGGGCGGCCAATCGGGCGCCGATCGTGTTGGCACGGATCGACGCCGAGCGATCGTATTTCCAACTGAAAGACGGCGTCCAGGAATTGGTTCGCGGGGTGATCGAGGGCTATTGGGCGCTGGTCGCGGCGCGCACGGATGTGTGGGCTCGTCAACGCCAAGTCGAGCAGGCTCAATTCGCCTTGGATCGCGCTCAAGCGGCGTTGGATGTCCGGATCGCCGACGCCAGCGTCGCGGCTCAGGCGCGGGTTTCCCTCTTGAACTTCCGTACGTCGCTGGTCGCTGCGGAAAACGCCGTATTGGATCGCGAGGCGGCGTTGCGCAACGTGTTGGGACTGCCCCCGATGGACGGTCAGCGGATCGTCCCCATCTCGCCGCCCACCACTCAGCGCCGCCACTTCGATTGGACGGCACTGCTGGAATTGGCCGAGCAACGCAGACCGGACCTGATCGAATTGAAGCTGGTTCTCGAAGCGGACCAACAGGCCCTGTTGCTGGCTCGCAACGAGACGTATCCGCAACTGGACGCCGTGGGACGCTATCGTTGGAACGGTTTGGAAGGCACGTTGCCGGACGGCTCGAACCTGCGTTCGTCGTTTGGCGAATTCAACGACTGGACTCTGGGCGTCAACTTCTCCGTCCCCTTGGGACTGCGCCGTGGCCGAGCCGCTTTGCGCAGCCAGGAACTGATCATCGCTCGCGACCGCGCCAACCTGCAGCAAGGCTTGCACGCCGCCGCCCACCAGCTTGCGTTGACGTTGCGCAACCTGGAACGTTCCTGGGAACAATACGATCTGGCTCGGCAGACCCGCGACGCCGCGGCACTGAACCTGAATCTGCAAATCGAGAATTATCTGGCGGGGCGCGTCCAATTCATCAACGTGCTGCTGGCCATCACCGATTGGGGCAACGCCATCGGATCCGAGGCCCAATTCTTGGCATCGTTCAACGTCGAGTTGGCCAACCTGGAGCGTCAATCAGGCATGATCTTGGAAACGCATGGCGTGCGATTCTATGAAGAGCGGTTCTACACGCTGGGACCGTTGGGCGAACTGGGGCGTGGCCGCGAGTTTCCCGCATCCCTGCGTCCCGGCGCCAACGCAGACCGCTACCCCGACGGTCAGCGTCCCGCCGAGGAAGCGTTCGATCTTCAAAACCCGGTCGACCGTCTGAACCGCCACCGGCCCCCACCCGAACCGATCGAACCGCCTCGACCCAATCCATCCGCCCCACGATGAAGCTGAGCCGCCAGAGGAGCGCCAACGGGGGCGGGAGTCGTCTTCGGCCAACGATCTACCAAATGGGAAGCGGCCTACCCGAAAACGACTCCCGACTCCTCGCCCGATTCCATCAAGAAATATCCGGCCGGGTGCTTACCGTGTTCGATTGAACCTTGCAAAGTTCCTATCAGAACGGATCGTCGCCGCCGAACGGATCGGCCCCGCCGCCAAAAGGATCTTCGGGCTGGTCTTGTCCGCCGCCGAAAGGATCAGCCCCACCGCCGAACGGATCGGTGTCGCCACCGAAGGGATCGGTTGCGTCGTCGAACGGATCGCGATCATCGACGCGTGGCTTCGGAGAAGGTTTCGTCGGCGTTTCGGAATCATCCACTTCCGGGACCTCGGGACGTTCGACCTCGGGGCGCCGCTCCGCGAGATCGACATGCAACGCGGGGATCTCTCGGCCGATCTCATGCAAGCTCTGCAAGATCCCGGTCCGCGTACCCACAATAATCCGGTCGGATTGATCGTTTTGATAGAAGACATCCAGGTTGCCCAGGTTCATCGATGCGATGCGACCGCCCGTGTTGGCGTCCAGGATTTCCAACCGTTCCGTCACCCCGATGCCGTAGACACGGTCCGGACTGGCCGCGATGAATTGTCGAAAGGAAGGGGCAACCCACTTCAACGCGCCCGTCTCCTGATCCAAACAGTACAGGTTCATATTGTCCGTCACGACATACAGCGATTCGCCCGTCGGTATCGGAGTGGTGGTGATGCTCAAACCCGTCGAAAACCGCCATCTCTCGGAGTGGACGTTCTCCTGCAGGGCATAGACGTAGCCATCGACCGAGGCGACGAAGACTTGGTTGGGCGAAAAAACCGATGCGGGAGCCGCAATGGTGTCCTTCGCCTCCAAACGGAACCGAATCGTATGTCGCTGGCTGCTGGCAACATACAACATGCCTCGATCCGTCGGCCAAATGATGCTGTTGGGGGTCACCGTGGGACGCAACATACTGCGCCCGTTGGATTTGAACATGTTGGGCAGTTTTCGAGGTTCTTCCAATTCGTACAACTCGACATCGCCAGTCCAAGTCGGGACGACCACAAATCGGTCGGATACGGCCGGGCCGGCCGCCGGCACGCCTCGCGTCGTTCGAACCCATACGATCTGACCGGTATCTCGCGTCAGCAAATACAGCGAGGTTCCATTGATGACCGCGACATACTTTTCGTTGACGCCGGGACCGTCCATGGGAAAATCGCGCCGTCCCACCGTCGTGGCCCACAGCGTGCGCCCCGTTTCAGCGTCGATCGCCTGGACCAAGGACCGATCCGTCGTCACGTAAAGCGTGATCTCGGGCACCTCGTGCGACTTGATCTCGGATTCGATCTCCAAACGTCTCAATTGAGCCGCGAATTCTTCGGCCGCCCGCTTCGCGCCGTCCGGCCCAAGCGGCTCGCCGAATCGATCCAGATCCCGCTCGCTGAACATACGGCGACTGTCGCCATACGAAACCTCGAACAGCGTTCGCCCGTTGGTGGCGCTGACATAGTAACGCAGATTATTGATTCGTCCGCGAGCCTGATCCAGCTCGACGCGCGTAAACCACGAGGGCTCCAAGCCGTAGCGACGAGCTTCCACGGGGCTGACCAACCCGTTGACACGGGATTGAGCCGCGACGGACGACCCCATACAGACAAGCAGACCGCAAGCAACGATGGTGATGTTTTTTCGGGACATAACGATCATCCGCAAAGAATGGGCTGGAAGATTCCCCGGCAAACGCAATGAAAACAGGACGCGCTCCGTCGATCTATTCGACCACCGCATATCTCAAGTGTAAGTGGCGACGGGCTAACTGTCAAAAATAAACTGGCCGATCGCAGATCGAGTCGACCAAACGGGTTCTAGCAACAGCGATGTTCTCGATTCATAGGGGGATAGAACGGAAGAACGGAGCCCATAGCACTCGTTGATCTTCACCAGTGTAGCCCAAAATTTGTTCGGCTGGTTCCTCGACGATCACTCCCACCAAAAGAACCAGATCCCCAGAAACCACGTGGTCGGAGGGGTCTGTGTCGCTATAACTGGCGACGCTGCCACCATCGCTTAATTCCAGTTCGGTGCGAAAGAGGACATCCTGAGCTTCGATAGACTGGACTCTGCCGACCAACACGATCCCATCGTTCGTGCGACGACTGCCCGCGCCCAACCACACGTCTCCCGCTTGTCGAAGGCGCGAGATGACGTCCGGTTTATCAGCTAGGGACATCAATAACCCCGCTGCATCACTACGTACTGGGTGAACTTTTTCTTCCGATAGTGTTATTTTTTCAGCAAGCTCAGTAAATCTGGTATAGTTTCGAGTAATCAGAATGACTGCTTCTTCCGCCCCGGCGACCGACAGCTTTTCGAATTCGGGCTGAATCGGCTTCAGCGCTGCGGCCAAATCGTCTGCATCGAATACCCGGGGCGAGACCAAATGGCGAATGGTCCGATCATCGTTGACCACGGGCTCCTCAGAATCGTTTCCTGGAACTACCTGAACGCGATCGATTTCGAAGTCCGGAACCGGATCGGTCTCGATATCCAAATCGGGATCGGTGTCGATAACCAAATCGGGGTCGGTCTCGATATCGGCTCCCAAATCCATATCTGGGTCCAACATCAGCAGATCGTCGTCCAAATCTTCCGATGGTGGAATCGATGGCAGTTCGGCGGTCGCATCGAAGGGATCTGCTGCTGGTGTGGAAAAGGGATCATCTTCCGGATCCCAATCAAACGCTGGGGGCTCAGCATTTCGAGCTGGCTGGTCCGGTTCTGCGGGCGTCGGTTCCAACTTGGGCTGAGGTAATCCACTGTCCGGCACGTCGTTGGCGGGCAAGGGTGTTTCGTCTGCGGGCGCCCGCCCGACCTCGCGCCCGGCGTGAAATCTGGCGGGGACCAGCCAGGGAGCGAACTTCGAGATGCTAGGCCCCAAAGTGAACGGATCTCGCCGGAGATCTTGCCAGGGCATCCACCACAGCAGCAATTGAGCGATCACAAGGCCGGCGAGACCGCCCAGGACGATCTTGACCACTTCGGCAACGGGGCTCTTCTTCTTTCGTTGAGGCCGTACGGGTCCCTTTCGCCGCTTCGCCGTCGTGGCGGACGCGGGCGACGATAGGTCCCGCGACGAATCGATGCTGAACGCTGGAGCGGGCTTTGTGGCAGCACCCAAATCCAGGGGCGCCAAGCCATATTCCTCGGTGGCCTGCGGCGTACCGTCACGTTCCGGCTGATCAGGATCATCGGTAATCTCGAGCATCGGAGGCAGGGAATCAAGCAACTCGGCCAGGAGGAATTCTTCCTGGCACAGAGGGCAGCGAACGGTGGCTCGTGGACTTGCCGACGGAGGAATTCGGACGGTTTCCCCACAATGCGGGCAGGAAGCGTTGGTCATGGCGGCTCTCCGGTGTTTCAAGATGAACAATCTTTATTGTAATTGAAACGAGCTACCGACGACCAGCCACTGGATCAGAAAATGACCCAGTGGTATTGTTGGCGAAGCCAAGCCGGCTTACTTGTTGTCGTGGCAGGATTCAACGTCGCGAGCGGCCGCCGCCACCTCGCCGTGGCCGATCCCGATCCCGATCGCGGTCCCGATCGCGGCCTCCGTCGTCATCGCCTTCAGCCGGTGCCAGGTCGTCGGGCAATCCCAGTTCTTCCAGGGCACGTCGACGGCTGAGTTTAACCCGATCGTGTTCGTCGATCCCGATCACCAGAACCTTCAATTCATCGCCGACGTTGCAGATGTCGGATACGCGACTGATGAAGCCATTGGACAATTCGCTGATGTGGCACAATCCATCGCGACCGGGCAAGATTTCGACAAACGCCCCGAAGTCCTTGACACTCGAGACGCGTCCGTCGTAGATCCGGCCGACCTGGACGGTCGCCGTACAGGCCTCGATCTGCGCCATGGCCGCTTTGGCTTTCGCCTCGTCGGAACTGGCGACGGTCACGGTGCCATCGTCGTCGATTTCGATCACCGTTCCGGTCGTTTCCTGGATCATCCGCACGTTCTTTCCACCCGGACCGATCAGGGCGCCGATCTTTTCCGGATCGATCTTGGTTCGCAGCAGGCGCGGCGCCCACGGAGAAAGCTCCTTGCGAGGCCGTGAGATGGTGGTCAGCATCGAGCGGAGGATCTCGATGCGAGCCTCTCGCGACTGTTTCAGGGTTGCCCGGATGATCGGTTCGGTGATCCCGCGGATCTTCAGATCCAACTGGATGCCGGTGATCCCGTTCTGCGTCCCGGCGATCTTGAAATCCATGTCGCCAAAGTGATCCTCGCTGCCGAGGATATCGGTCAGCAGGACCCAGCGTTCGTCCGATTCCTTGACCAAGCCCACCGAAATCCCCGCGACCGGGTTGGTGATCGGGACGCCGGCGGACATCAAACCGAGCGTGGCGCCGCACACCGAGGCCATGGACGACGAACCATTGGATTCCAGGATATCGGAGATCACTCGAACGGTATAAGGGAAGGTTTCGGCATCGGGCAGCACCGGATTGACGCTGCGTTCCGCCAGCGCCCCATGCCCCATTTCCCGACGGCCGGGGCCGCGAATGGGCCGGCATTCTCCCACGGAGAACGGCGGGAAATTGTAATCCAGCATGAATCGCTTCGAATATTCTTCGACCAGCCCTTCCACGCGTTGCTCGTCTCGGGCCGTGCCCAAGGTGACGGTAACCATTGCTTGAGTCTCGCCGCGTTGGAAGACGGCCGACCCGTGGGTGCGAGGCAGCACGTCGATTTCGCATTGGATGTCCCGCAACGTGGTCGGATCTCGACCATCCGCGCGAGTTCCATCCAGGATCAGATCGCGCACGACGCATTCTTCCAGATCGTGCCAGGCTCGATCGAGACCGTTGGCATCGACGGCGTCTTCGGCTTGCGGATCGGGAATCATTTCGGCGACCATTTGAGCCTTCAACGCTTCGACCGCCGCAGCTCGCGCCAGCTTGCCTTCGGTCTGCTGAGCGGTACGGAACTGGTCGTAATACTTTTCTTTCAGCCGGTCGAACAATCCATCGGAAGGCGGAGCCTCGAACGCCATCTTCTGCACGCCCACCTTTTCGGCGAACTCGCGCTGCATCGCGCAGATCTCCTTGATCACGCCGTGCGCGAATAAAATCGCCTCGGCCATCTCGTCCTCGGGGACTTCACGAGCAAACCCCTCGATCATCGCTACCGAATCTTCCGAACCGGAGACGATCACGTCCAAATCGCTGTCTTCCAACTGATCGTGGGTTGGAAACGGCAGCAATTGCCCGTCGATGCGACCCACGCGAACCGAAGCGATCGGTCCTTCGAACGGAAGCGGCGAGATGAACAGCGCCGCCGCCACCCCGTTCATCGCCAACGTGTCCGCGTCGTTCTGACGATCGCTGGAAAAAACGATCGCCTGGCACTGGACCTCGTCGTTGTACCCCTTGGGAAACAGAGGTCGAATCGGCCGGTCGATCAATCGCGACGTCAGCGTCTCCTTTAACGTGGGACGGCCTTCACGCTTGATGAAGCCGCCCGGAAACTTGCCCGCCGCCGCCGTCCGCTCCCGATAATCGCAGGTCAACGGAAAGAAATCGATTCCCAATCGCGGTTTGTCCGAGGTCACCGCGTTCAAGACCACGGTCTCGCCGTATTGGGCAATCACACTTGCCGCAGCCTGCTTGGCCAAATGGCCGGTTTCCAAAATGAGACTCTGACTACCAATCTGTTTCTCTACACGAACTTTCACTGGCTCTTTCCCCACCTTACTACATGTGGCAGAGCAGCGAAGCGACAAGATGCCAAAACTTCGTCGGGGCGCCGATTGCCCGCCGTCGCAACTTCCAGCGAAGCCGATCCGGACGGCGCATATCAAGAGAGGCCGCCCCGTTTGAAATGAGGCGGCGTCACGATAGCTGGAAACCAGGCGGCGTCTACTTGCGGATACCGAGCCGACCGATAATGTCCAAGTAACGTTGCGGTTCCACCTTGCGAAGATAGTCCAACAACCGCCGTCGACGGCTGACCATCGCCAACAGACCCCGCCGTGTCGCGTAGTCTTTCTTGTGCGTTCGCATGTGTTCCGTCAGGTTGTTAATCCGCGTCGTCAAAATCGCGATCTGAACCTCGGGAGAACCCGTGTCCTGATCGTCCTTCTTGTACTCCTGGATTAATTCCTGCTTCCGCTCTTTGGTAATCGTCATGTGCTACCGTGTTTCCTTAGTGCCCCTGGGGCGTACTTGCCCCCCATCCAACCTGTCGCGTCGAATACTCCTACACCGTGCCATCATCGGCCACCCTGGCCGATCGCAGCAGTTACCACATACCAATACAGTTACTTCGAAAACGTCAATCGCATCAATGTAGCGTTCGCCGATCCTTTTGCAAGCCGAAATCGAACGTTCCACCCATGCAGATCGTCAACAAATCCGGTAAGCTACGGCAAACCACCCAGCGAGCCACCAAAATGGCAAGAAAAAAAAACAAAGAAAAATCGAAAAATACCCCTGACGGGGTAAAGGTGATTGCTGACAACCGGAAGGCACGCCACAACTTCGAGGTGATCGACTCCCTTGAATGCGGGGTCGTTCTGGTGGGCAGCGAGGTGAAAAGTTTACGGGCTGGAAAAGTTTCTTTGGAAGAGGCCTACGGTCGAGTTCGCGGGGACGAAGTCTGGTTGGTTGGTTGCGATATCGCCGAGTACGCTCAAGCCACCGCGTGGCAGCACGAGCCGAAACGGCCTCGAAAACTGCTGATGCACCGACGCCAAGTTCAAAAATTCGCTCGGCAGGCCCACGAAAAAGGACTCACGCTGGTTCCTTTGAAGGTCTACTTCAACGAGCGGGGCATCGCCAAAGTGCTGCTGGGCCTGTGCCGCGGCCGCAAATTGCACGACAAACGCGAAAAATTGCGGAAAGAGGATCAAAACCGCGACATCCAACGCGCCATGCGTCGCGGCGGCCCTCGAACGTAAAATCGAAAACAGGCCAATTCCTTTCACCAACTGCACCGGTTGTTCGTCCATGCCGATCACCGGGCAAGCGGGAGGGGACGACTGAGCGTTCGTTGCCAGAACCTCCTTCATGTTCGCGACAGATTCGGCGTCGGCTTCCGTAGAAGTCTGTTGGCGGGAGGTCCGGCCACGCCGTAGCTTGCCGCTGTCGAGCGAGGCTCACAGCCGGAAAGCTCATGGAATCCACTATTCCGGGTTCTTGTTCGTGGCTGCGTCAATTGGGCCTGGTTCTTCGTCGGGTTTTCCGGGCAGGTGGGAGAACAGACCGCTGGGGTACGGCGTCCACCATCCGACGCGGATGCCAGCGTCCTTTAAGACTCGGCCGGTCCAGACGTTGCACGTGTTGAATAGATGGTAACGTCCGGTAGCTTCGTAAAAGGCGTCCGAGTCGATGTAATGGGCGCCAGGAATCGGAATGGGTCGGCCTTCTTCGGTTAGCTGCATGGTGTCGCGAATGGCTTGCGATAACCGAGCGTACTGATCCGGACGGATGCGGAATCGTCTGACGCGGGGACTCGGCGGAGGCAAATCGTACAGCAAATCGGCTCGCAACACGCTGCCACCCAGCCCGATCGAGGCTCGGGCAACCGTCGACACTCGCACATCGGCCCACGTGGGTGTTTCCAGGTAGAATTGGCGATTGCCCCAGCCGAAGGCCACATGACGATACCCCGTGACATCTGTGGGAAAATCGTCGGGGGACAACAAATCCCACCAGTTCTTCTGCGGGTTCTGCAGCGGCAGGACAATATCGGTATGTACGCCGTTGTCGATCACGGCGATTTCGATGCCCCGGGGGTCCGGACGAAAGTCGGTGTTGATGGGAATCCATGCCAATGCAAACCCGGCAAACGCATACAGCAGGACCAAGGAAACAAGCGTCAACAACGCGAGGGCGGCGTATCGCAGCCAGCGACGGAGGCGGAGCCACCACGGCCGCATGCCCGTTCGCTTTATTGCCGATGAGTCGCCCGACGGCGTACTCGATTGTTGCGACTGGACTCGCCGGGGCGTGGTCACGTCTTTTCCTCGCCAACCAGATGGAATTTCATGCAGGACCCATTGTTACGTTAGAAGGCCACGTGTTCGACCGCAAGCCGCGATTTCGCTTGATTTCGATGGCCGTTAAGTTAAGCTAATCGTGTTACCTTGTGTCATTTTCCCTGTTTCACCCGGGATATTTTTTTGGTCATTCCGATGATGAACTCGTGTTATTTTCGATGCGTTGTAGCGTTCCTCGCATTCTTTTGTTGGTTATCCGCGACCAAATTCGCCATCGCATCGCAGCGGGTGGGGGCCGTGGAAGGGTATGCCGATTTCGATGCCTTGCGGATTCAGTTGGAGGATCTGAATCGATCTCCATTCGCTGAGTTGTCGGTCTTGGGACGGACTCGGGAGAACCGCGAAGTCTACTTGTTGACGATCGGCCGGGGACGCGTGGACGACCGACCGGCTATTTTGGTGATCGGTGGTTTGGACGCGACGCAGTTGTACGGCAGCGAATTGGCCGTTCGCGTGGCACGCCAGCTTGTCCAGCAGGCGGCTGAAGACTCGAAGGTCGCCGATCTGTTGGAGCGCGTCACCTTTTACATCATCCCTCGGGCATCGCCGGACGCTTGTGAATTCTTTTTCATCCGCCCGCATGAGCAACGCACGACCAATACGCGTCCGACCGATGACGATCATGACGGACGTTTTGACGAGGACCCGCCCAACGATCTGGATGGCGATGGCTGGATCACAGCGATGCGAGTCGAAGAGCCAGGTGGTCGCTACATCCCGCATCCGGATGATCCTCGAGTGATGATTGTGGCGGACCCCGCCAAAGGCGAACGTGGCCGTTGGACGCTGTACGAAGAGGGCAGCGATCTGGATGGAGACGGTCGAATCAACGAGGATCCGGTGGGGGGTGTCGCGTTCGATCGCAATTGGACGTTCAACTATCCCTATTTCGAAACAGGCGCCGGGCCTTACCAAGTCAGCGAACCCGAGACGCAAGCGGTGGCCGATTTCGCGTTCGGTCGGCGCAACATCGCGGTGGTGTTCACTTTTACCACCCAGGACAACTTGTTTCATCTTCCCAAGAGTGAAGCATCGGGTCGACAGGGCAGGATCAAGACCCAATTGCTGGAGGCCGATTCCGGGCCGCTGGACCGGATCGGCGAGTTGTATCGCGAGTTGCATGGCGGCACCGATTCGCCCACGCCGCCCGAAGGCAAGGGATCGGTATCCGATTGGGCATACTTCCACTACGGCAGATGGTCGCTGGCCAGCCGAGCCTGGTGGATTCCGAAGTCGGTTCCGGAAGATGCCGGTGCATCAAGCAGCGATTCGCGTGGCCGCGACGACTTGCGGGCATTGGCGTGGTTCGCCAGCCAAGGCATCGACGGGTTCGTTCCCTGGCGGTCGATCGAACATCCGGATTTTCCGGGACGGCGAGTGCAGATCGGTGGCTTCAAGCCCTACTTGCGCACCAATCCGCCGCTGTCGGAGTTGGACGGCCTGGACGGCAAGCACGTAGACTTCTTTCGCCAATTGACGGACAAGTTTCCTCGACTGCGCATTCCCGACATCCGGACGGAATCTCTGGGCGGCGGGATCTGGCGGGTCAAAGCCACGGTGGTCAATGAAGGCACGTTGCCCACGTTTCCGCAGATGGGCGAGATCAGCCGACAGACACAACCCGTACAGATCGCCATCGAATTGCCCGACGGCGCCGCGTTGCTGACCGGCTACGCTCGCCGGCAATTGCCCAGGTTGGCGGGTAACGGCGGGCACGTGACCGAAACGTTCCTGATCCGTTTCGAACCCGAACGGGTCGAGGGGCGGATCCGACTGCGCGCCTGGGCGCCATCGGTGGGTAGCGCACGTCGAGCTTTTTCTCTTTCGAACGATTCAAGGTAGCATAACACGATGAAGAATGATCCCGCAGCGATCTTGATGATGATTTGTCTGGCGAGCTTTTCGTCGCTCGTTCCCGGGCTGATGTCCGCCGCCAGCGAACCCGTCTATCAGCCGGTCGGAGCGCCGGCCGATCCGAGAGTATCCATCGCCTGGAACCGTTACTACGACTATGCGGAAACGACGCGTCTTTTGCACCAGTTGGTCGAGCACCATTCGGAACGGGCACATTTGCAGAGCCTCGGACGTTCGTATCACGGTCGAGAAATCTGGTTGATGACCGTTACCAATCCCGATACGGGCGATCATGCCAGCAAGCCGGCCTTTTGGATCGACGGCGGCATCCACGGCAACGAAATCCAGGCGACCGAAGTCACGATGTACACCGCCTGGTACCTGCTGGAGATGTACGGTCGCATCGACTTTATTACGCGTTTGGTCGACGAGCGAACGTTTTACCTGGTGCCCATGCTCAGCCCGGATGCTCGCGATGCGCACATGCATGGACCTGCCACCACCCACACACCTCGCACCGGTCTGCGTCCCTTCGACTCGGACCGGGATGGATTGTTTGACGAGGACGGACCGAACGATCTGGACGGGGATGGGCACATCACGCAGATGCGGGTGCGTGATCCGAATGGCCGGCACGTTCCCCACCCCAAGTATCCGCACGTCATGATCCCCGCCGAACCGGGGAAGCCCGGAAAATACCGCCTGTTGGGGACCGAGGGGTACGATGTGGACGGCGATGGTCGCATCAACGAAGATGGGCCGGGCGGGTACGACCCGAACCGCGACTGGCCGTGGCAATGGCAACCACAATACGTCCAATCGGGCGCCGGGCCTTACCCGCTGTGGGTCGGCCCGAACCGGATGGCGGCTGATTTCATCATCGCCCATCCGAATATCGCGGGGGCTCAATCGTATCACAACACGGCGGGTATGATCCTCCGCGGCCCCGGTCTGAAATCACAGCGATGGGATGCGGCCGATATCGCTGTCTTCGACGCTTTGGGCAAACGGGGCGAAGACATCTTGCCCGGTTACCGGTACTTGACGATGGCCGACGATCTGTACGAAGGCCATGGGGTCGAAGTCGACTGGCTGTATTCGATGCGAGGCATTTTTTCGTTCACCAACGAGCTATTCACGCCCGAGAATTTCTTTCGGCAGACCGACGGGGGCCGTTTCTTCGCCACGGAAGAGACTCGCGCCAAATTCGATCGTTTGCTGCTGTTCGGCGACGGCTTTGTCCCGTGGCGCGAGGTCAATCATCCGCAATACGGACGCATCGAGGTGGGCGGCATGAAGAAGAACTGGGGACGGCAGCCACCTTCGTTCATGCTGGAAGAGGAGTGTCATCGCAACATGGCGTTCACCTTGTACCACGCCGATCAAATGCCTCAGATCCAGCTCCAACGTCTGGAAGCCAAGCGATTGGACGGGGCGATCTACGAAATCACCGCCGTCTTTTCGAATCCCAAGTTGATCCCGACTCGAGCCGCCGTCGACGTGGCTCGTAACATTACGTCGCCCGATATTATCCGCATCGAGGGCCCGGAGCTTTCCATCATCACCGGGCTTTGGAGCCGCGACCCATTCTTCCTGGACGCCAACGAGCAGGCTCACGAGCCACAGCGTCTGCGCATCCCCTCGCTACCCGGAATGGGGGCGGTCTACGCACGCTGGCTGGTCCGTGACCCCGGGCCGTGGCAGGTCAGCATGACCTCGGTCAAGGGCGGTTCGGTATCGCGAGAGCTGCAAGCCCCGGATTCGCCCTGACACGGATTCAAGTATCGGTCTTGACGTGAAACGGCCCGGAAAGGATGATCCCGCGCAGACAGCACGATTATCCAATCAACAGAGGAGTTCTCGGGCGATGAAGTCAACCATCAAGCAGTATCAGGGGATCATTCTTCCTTTACTGGGTTGCACGGTTTTCGCCGTTTACTGGCTGGTGTTTGGCTGGCAGCCGATGGATCGCGTCGAGTTGCCATTGGCCGCTTGGATTCACAGTGCTGCGGGCCGATCCGATGTTGTCGACGGGGCGATCATCTTCTTCAATCGCTGGTGGGGCGAATTCGTTTGTGTTGTGTTGATCTACCTGTCCTTTCTGGCGGTCGCCATTTGGTCGACGCCTTGGGGCGAAGATCGGCGCAGGATTCTCGGGTTCTCTGGCGTGATTTTCGCGACGTGGATCGTCGCCAATTTCATCGGCGAGGGCCTGATCGAGCCGGCGGTTGTCCGCCATAGTCCCGCGTACCTGTTGGGAGACGATTTTACCGATTTGGCGGAGTTGCACGAGCGTGAAGTCAAGGTTCGATCGGCCGCCAGCTTTCCTTCCAATCACGGCACCGTCTTTATGCTGGTGTTCACGATGAGTCTTTATCGCTACGGGCGGAAGGCTTGGCTGCTGTTTCCCATCGCGACGGTATTGAGTTTACCACGTTGTCTTACCGGGGCGCATTGGGTGGGTGACTCGTTGGTTGGATCGTTGTTGATGACCTGGCTGATCGGCGCTGTCGTGATGACGACGCCCTTACGAACGGTCGTAGACCGCATCGAACAACTTGCGATTACGTTGTTCCCCCATTGGTTGTCGGGCCCGGGCGGCGTGGTCTCTTTGCCCTGCAAACGAGTGGATACCGACGCTCGGCGATCCGAGCCGCCGCCGATCGCCAAGGCTGGGTGAGCTTCGAGTTGCTAAAGATCGGCAAAGAGATAACTGCCGGTGATTCCGTTTGCGGCTCGGCGCTAGCCTCCGGTTTTTTTTCGCTGCAGGGGACCCCGAGGCTAGTGCGTTGTCCAGGCGAAAAATGCGGATTGTGAGCGGCACGGCGCTAGCCGCCGGTTCTGGAC
>SKKK01000696.1 GCA_007121535.1 Planctomycetaceae bacterium
ACGCGTCAAGTCGATGCGATAACCCAAGGGACCTCGGGGCTTTCTGCGCGGCTTGGCCGCAGACCCCGGCCTGCCCAAGCTGCCGATGCTACCGCCGAACGCATCGTCGTAATCATACATATCGTCGTACATGTCTACGCCGTACATGCCGTCATCGTACATGTCGCCGCCGTAGGGCATTCCGCCGGCACCAGCCGGTCGTTTCTTCCGTGCTTCGTCCCGGGCGATCTGGTCTTCGACGCGTTTGATTTCCTCGCGGCAGGCCAAAACGGCGATGGTCCCCAAATGCATCGCGATCTCCGGGGCGTCGATCTGGATATCCGAAGGATAGTTCAACTTTCCTAGCGCATCGGCGGCCGAGCAGCGCACGGCGATCGGCAGCGAATCGTCCGCTGCCGTCTGCTCAAGCGCCGTAACCACTCGATTATTTTGTCCCGTGCTTCCCAGCATCCCAAGGACCTCGATGGATTGCCGTTGCAACCAGGCGTGCGCTTCGGGGGACCGTTCCTCGGGCGGGTCGCTCGCTTCGATCAAGCCGAGCATGGCATTGACGATCATGGTCTCGGCAGCATTGCCTACCAGGCGACGGCTGCCCGCAGGCAGATGACGGTCTGCCCGCACGTGGCGATGAATCCCGACCAGCGCCGCGACTCGAACCGCGTCGATCTGCTGAGGATTGTTCAATTCGTCCAACATGAATCGCAGCATTTCCATCATCGGAACCGCAGCGCGCGGCTGGCCGAACATCACCGCATCCGAGGTATTCAACCTGCCCAGCCACAGCATGGCGTTGTACCGGGCCGCAGGATGGAAATTTCCCCGCACAATGGCCTCGTTCACCTGACGCGTGATGCCGATGACAAACTCTCGCATCTGCGGCGTCCGGATCTGCCTCATAAAGCGATTCTCGAAATCCTCCCGCCGAGGCACCCATTGGTCCAGTTGGTCCGCCCGGGTCATTACCGCAAAGAAATCGCGCTTCAGCCACCGATCCAACTCGTTGCGTCGCTCGGCGTCCAACGGCCAACTATCGCTGCGCAGGATCTCGAGGATGCGACGTTCCTGGGCCGCACGCGCTGTCATGGCTTCAGGAGAAGTACTGACCAACTCATCCGGAACGGGAATCTCGCGGTACCGACCGGCTTCCTGTGCCTCAGAATGCTGCCATCCCGAAACCAGAAAATACACCAAAAGGAATGGAGCGACAACCTTACCCAAGTGGGAAACGCGACTGCGTAACATATCAAACTCCGTCATCAGCGGACTAGAACCCCTGTCTTTATCATTTCGTGTGTTCCGCGTTCTGTCAACCTAAATCGTTTATCAAGTTCGGTTTGCGAGCGATTGGAGGGCCGGAAAATGGTACGGCACCGGTGAAATCGGCCGATCCCCCTGAAAACTCGTTTCGCATATCCGCTATACTAATCGCTGGAAGTCCAATTTACACTACAAGGTTGCGAAAAAGTTGGGGACGGGCGCCTTGACGACCACCAATTTTCCGACGTTTTCGCGGTTCTCACTCGGAGCCAGTCCCATTTTTTACAGCCTGTGCGCGAGCCAAAGGTCCATGCCTGAATCATACCAGAATTCGCCCGATCGAATCCACAACGCCATACGCCAGTATCTGGAGGGCCTTTACCGATCGGGGATTCGGCAGCTACCCCGCTTGCCAGACGTCGCTCCGTCATCGGTGTCGCAAGAGGCACAACAGCCTGTTGGTGCGGCACGCGTGGTGGCGAAAGCGGCATCGCTGCCAACGGATCCCGCCGCCGAGTCCCTAAACGGCCTCGACAAAGCAGCGATTTTAGGGGGTTATGGTCACCAGTCCGGGCAGACGGCGATGGCCATGCCGGACCAGGCTTCTGTGGCGTCGCTTGATACCGACCCGCGGGTCGCGTTGGATCGAGTCCGACGCGAGGTCACTCATTGCACGCTGTGCCACGAACTGGCTCGGACTCGGACGCAAACCGTTTTCGGCACGGGAAATCCGAAAGCCCGATTGTGCTTTTTTGGCGAGGCCCCCGGGGCCGACGAGGATCGTCAGGGAGAGCCGTTCGTGGGCGCCGCCGGTCGCTTGCTGGACAAGATCATTCAGGCCTGCACCTTGAAGCGAGAAGACGTCTACATCCTGAACGTCTTGAAGTGTCGTCCGCCAAACAATCGGACGCCCCTGCCCGAAGAGACGGCGAACTGCCGGGACTTTTTCGAACGTCAATTGGCGATCATCCAGCCCGAATTCATCTGCTGTTTGGGCGCCGTGGCCTCGCAAACGCTGTTGCGAACGACCCAGTCGCTGGGTCGTCTTCGCGGCCGATGGCACGATTATCAAGGCATTCGCGTGATCGTGACCTACCATCCCGCCTACCTGCTGCGAACCCCCGAGAAGAAACGCGACACTTGGGCGGACATGAAAATGTTGATGCAGGCCATGGGCATCGAACTGCCCAACCGCTGACGATCGAGAGTCATTTTCGGTAGATAAGCTATGCAAGTGGACAATCGTTCTCCGAAAACGACTCCCGCCCCCCTGCCGTCGAATCTAGTGCGTTGTCTAGGCGAAAAATGCGGATTGTGAGCGGCACGGCGCTAGCCGCCGGTTCTGGACGCCAACG
>SKKK01000405.1 GCA_007121535.1 Planctomycetaceae bacterium
ACCGCACAAGTCACCGCACAAGTCACCGCACAAGTCACCGCACAAGTCACCGCACAAGTCATGGCCTTTTGCCAGGAGGCGAAAACGGCCAAAGAAATCATGGCGTTGTTGGGGTTGAAGCACTGGAAGACCTTTCAGAGCAACTACCTGCCACCGCTGCTCGACGCCAAGCTGATCGAGATGACGATCCCGGAAAAGCACGGAGCAGCATACAGCGATATCACACGACTTCCGTAGGCCGCACTCTTTTGGATGCCCGCAAATGATGCTACTCCTTCAAGATCCCTTTGCCGCTGATCCAGCGTATGTGATCGAAACGATACTGGAAGCATGTCACTGCGCCGTGAGTGGTGCTGGTCTCTTCGCCTTTGCAAGTGCCGGAGGCGCACAGCTTTTGCTTGAAGATAAGACTTTCGTGAGTTTTGCATCGCACTGCCCATTCGACCTGGTTGTGGGAGTAGATGCCGTGACAAACATGCCCGCCATCAACGCAATAACATCTGCTGGCTTGCGTGCGAAAGCGATGACATTGGCGTTCTTCCTGAACGAACGCACAGATGCTCTGTTTCACCCGAAGTTTTGCTGGTTTCGGTACAAGACCGGGGGCACGCTAATTGTCGGCTCTGGAAATCTCACAATTGGTGGCCTGAGGGGTAACTGGGAGGCGTTTTCTGTTGCGCCACTGAACCCAAATGAGATCAATGAGGTTGAGCAATTCTGGGAAACGTGGAAGGCCAAGCAGAAAGCCGTACTGCTGCCGCCGGACGATCCCCGCATCATTTCGCAGGCATCGGAAAACACCGGCTGGGTAAATCTCGTGAACCCGGAAGACACATCCCGTCGCAAGAGGGGTGGCAGAGATTTTGGACACCGCCGCGAAGAGGCCGTTGGCCCCATTCGCCCCGATAGTTCGGTCCTTATTGCGGAGATTCCCCGTGGTGGTAATCGTTGGACATCTGCCGGCTTCGATTTGAAGAACTACGAGGCGTTTTTCGGGGCAAAGGTTGGGACCCAACGCAGGATCGTTCTGCAGCACGTGAATCGCGATGGGAGCCTTGGCGATGTCGAAAGCCGTCCAAGTGTCGCAGTGAGGAGCCACAACTATCGTTTTGAACTCGGGGCCGCATCGGGATTGGCATATCCAGAGACGGGGGTGCCGATTGGTGTGTTTGTGAAAGTGGCAACTCGCACTTTCAGGTATCGATTGCTGATGCCCAGCGATCCGGACTACAGTCTCCTTTCCAAACTTCTTGACGAGAAATGGAATGGTCCAAACAATGAAATGCGACGAGTGCCCTTATCAGTGACTGAACTCCGTCACGTTTGGCCTGACTCGCCGTTCTGGATCAGCAGATCAACCACCTAGCCCAGAAGGCCATTTTACCGCTGCATTCTAAACTGCACAACACTCTACAGCGAACGGACTCATGGCAAAGCAGAAGCTTGAATTAACCTGGATAG
This sequence comes from Planctomycetaceae bacterium, assembly GCA_007121535.1. Taxonomy (GTDB): domain Bacteria; phylum Planctomycetota; class Planctomycetia; order Pirellulales; family Pirellulaceae; genus SKKK01. The sequence goes on from SKKK01000405.1 coordinate 1,462, forward strand.
GCAAAAACACGGCGCCTCGGCTTGAACCGCGAATCCTCTTGGAGGACTCGAGCAAGTCGTATCACTCTGCGCATCGGATCTCGAACCGCGATTTGTTCGGTAATCGTCTCATCTTTGGTGACAATCTGCTGGCCTTGAAGGCGCTTGAGCAGGAATTTACGGGACGTGTGAAATGTATTTACATTGATCCTCCATACAATACCGGGTCGGCATTCGAGCACTACGATGACGGGCTCGAGCACTCTCTCTGGCTATCCTTGATGCGCGATAGACTCGAACTACTGCATAGGCTGCTCGCTCCCGCAGGATCGTTATGGGTCAGTATCGACGACAATGAGTTTGCCTATTTGAAGGTTCTCATGGACGAAGTGTTTGGTCGTTCCAATTTCGTCGCAACAATCATTTGGGAAAAACGTACAACACGCGAAAATCGCCGTGTTTTCTCGTTCAAGCACGATTACATCCTCGTATTTGCAAGAGACCGAAAGCTGTTCGAGCAAGTGAGGAACACGCTTCCACCGGGCGAAGAAGTCCTGTCACGCTACAAGAACCCGGACAATGATCCTCGAGGCCCTTGGCAATCTGTCTCGGCAAACGCAATGGCGGGCCATGCGACGGCGAGTCAGTTCTACACGTTGACGGCGCCATCGGGCGTAAAGCACGATCCGCCGCCAGGCCGATGCTGGCTGTACACGTTGCCGCGAATGCAGGAGGAGATGGCCGCCGGGAACATTTGGTTTGGAAAAGACGGCAATGGCGTCCCGCGAATCAAAAAGTTCCTTAGCGATTACCAGAATCAAGGACTCACACCAGAAACAATCTGGTATGCGAAGGATGTAGGCACAAACGATACAGCGACGAAGGGACTCGTTGGGATGATGGGTGGTCTGGAGACGTTCAGTTCACCTAAGCCAGAGGGCTTGATCCAGCGAATTCTGCATATTGCGACGAATCCAGGTGACTGGGTTCTCGACTCCTTCGCCGGTTCCGGCACGACCGGTGCCGTTGCCCACAAAATGGGCCGCCGCTGGATCATGGTCGAACTCGGTGAACACTGCCATACGCACATCATCCCGCGGCTCAAGAAGGTCATCGACGGAGAAGATCTGGGCGGCGCCACCAAGACGACGGAGTGGAAGGGCGGAGGCGGATTCCGGTATTACCGCTTAGCTCCGTCGCTGTTGGAACGAGACGAATTCGGCAACTGGATCATCAGCAAGCAATACAACCCAGCGATGCTGGCCGAGGCGATTTGCAAACTCGAAGGTTTCCGCTACGCGCCCAGCGAGACCGCCTACTGGCAACACGGCCAGGCCACCGAGTCGGATTACATCTACGTGACAACCCAGACGCTCAGCCGCGACCAGATCGCGGCACTCAGCGAGGAAGTCGGCGATAAGCGGTCCCTGCTGGTCATGTGCAGCGCCTTCCGCGTCCGGAACATGGATGCGTTCCCGAACCTGACGATCAAGAAAATCCCGCGGACGGTCCTCATGCGTTGCGAGTGGGGTCGCGATGATTACAGCCTGGAAATCAAGAACCTCCCGGCAGCCTCTTTCGAGCCCGAGCCGGATGAGCCGCCCGTACCGGCACTCAGCCGCTCTGCCCGCAAGGCGCGGATGGCGCAACAAGGCCGTACTCTTTTTGATCTCGAGTCACCATGAATGCCCACGTCAACGCCATCGCCAACCGCTTGAGCCTCCGCCCGCCGCAGCGCGACGCGCTGGAGATCCTATCCCGGATATGCGAAATCGCCCCCTCGGACAAAACCACGGATACCGCCAAGGCTCTCGAAGTGATCCATTCCGAGTTCCCGACGGTCTCTGCCTTCGACCGCGATTTCGTCTCGATCTGCTTCGCGCTGGCCACCGGTGTGGGTAAGACACGGCTGATGGGCGCTTGCATCGCGTATCTCGCCCGAGCCGAAGGTATCCGCCACTTCCTGGTGCTGGCCCCGAACCTGACGATCTACAACAAACTGATCACCGATTTCTCGCCCAATACGCCCAAGTACGTCTTCCAGGGGCTGGCGGAATTCGCCACTCATCCGCCCGAGATCATCACCGGCGACACCTACGAAGACGGTCGCGGCGTACGGAAGTACGCCGGTAAGCAGCTCGATCTGTACGGCATGGACGATGCGATCCACATCAACATCTTCAATATCTCGAAGATCAACAGCGAGGTCCGCGGCGACAAGGCCCCGCGGATCAAGCGGCTGCAGGAGTACATCGGCGAGAGCTACTTCGAGTATCTCTCGAAACTGGACGACCTGGCCCTGCTGATGGACGAATCGCACCGCTACCGGGCTTCGGCGGGCGTCCGGGCGATCAACGAACTCCGCCCAGTCATCGGCCTGGAGGTCACCGCCACACCCCAGGTGGAGAAGGGCAAGAAGGCCGAGCCGTTCGCCAACGTGATCTACAGCTATCCGCTCTCGTCCGCCCTGACCGACGGCTTCGTCAAGGAACCGGTCGTTGCCACCCGTGAGAACTTCGACACCAAGAACTACACCAAGGAAGGGCTGGAACGTCTGAAGCTGGAGGACGGAATCCACGTTCACGAAGAGACCAAGGCCCAGCTCGAACTGTACGCCCGCGAGAACGGCCTGCCCCGCGTGAAGCCGTTCATGCTGGTCGTCGCCGAGGACACGACCCACGCTTCGGCGATCAAGGCAATCATCGAGGACGACTCGTTCTTCCACGGCCAGTACAAGGGCCGGGTGATCGAAGTCCACTCGCAGCAGAAGGGCGTCGAGAAGGACGAGAATGTGCAGTTGCTGCTGGACGTCGAACGGATCGATAACCCGGTCGAGGTCGTGATCCACGTGAACATGCTGAAAGAGGGCTGGGACGTCACGAACCTGTATACCCTCGTGCCGCTGCGAGCCGCCAATTCACGGACGCTGGTCGAGCAGTCCATCGGCCGCGGGCTGCGTCTGCCCTACGGCAAACGCACGGGCGTTCCCGCCGTCGACCGGCTGACCATCGTCTCGCACGACCGGTTCCAGGAGATCATCGATGAAGCCAATCGCCCCGACTCGATCATCCGCACTGGCGTTGTGATCGGCCGCGACATCCCGCTGCAGCCGACCAAGGTGATCGTCGCCGAGCCCGCCTACGTCGAACGCATCACCGGCACCGCCGACCCGGCCGACCCGGCCAAGCCCGCTCAACAGCCCCTGTTCACCGATCCCGTCGAGCAGCAGGTCGCTCAGACCACCCTGGACATCCTGACCGACTTCGAGCACCTGCGGAGTTCTGCCGACCTGCAGAAGCCCGAGGTTCTGGTGAAGATCGTCGCCCGGGTCGAAGAGGCCATCCGTCCCGTGCAGGGTGCCCTGCCGACGCTCGCCGCCGAGACGCCCGAGGTCTACCAGATCGTCAAGAAGACCGTCGAGCTTCGCAACGAGCTGTCCATCGATATCCCGCGGATCGTGGTCATCCCCCGGGGCGACGTCACGTGCGGGTTCCGCGATTTCGATCTCCAGCCGCCCGCCGCACGGCTCCAGCCGGTGTCCCAGGAGATTCTCTTGCAGAGTCTCCAGGACAACCGCCAGTACCGCCTTCGCAGCGGCGACGCCGTGATCCCCGAACATCGGCACGAAGACTACCTGGTCCGAGGCCTGATGGACTTCGACGACATCAACTACGACGAGCACGCCGCACTGCTCTACAAGCTGGCCGGCCAGATGGTCCGCCACCTGCAAACGTACCTCAAAAACGAAGACGACCTGCTGAATGTCTTGCAGGCCCACCAGCGGATGCTCGTCCAGAACATCTACGCCCAGATGCAGGAGCACTACGAGGAGACCGCCACCGAGTTCGACGTCCAGATCTCCCGCGGCTTCACCACGCTCCGGCCCAGCAATTTCAGCCAAGCAGCCGCCGAGAAGATCCGCCATTTCCGGACCACCGTCGACGACAAGCAGATGATCCGCGGCATGGTCTTCGACGGCTTCGAGAAGGCCCTGTACACGAAGCTCAAATTCCACTCCAACCCCGAACGACTCTTCGCCGTCATCCTGGAGAGCGACAACGACGTATTGAAATGGCTCAAGCCCGCCAAGGGCCACTTCCGCATCCACTACGCCCACGACGACGAATACATCCCCGACTTCGCCGTCGAGACCAAGACCACCCGCTACCTCTGCGAACCCAAGGCCAAGAACGAGATGACCGACGAACAAGTCCTACTCAAAGCCCGAGCCGCCGCCCTCTGGTGCCAAAGAGCCACCGACCACGCCGAAGGCAAACCCTGGAAATACCTACTGATCCCCCACGACGCCATAGACGAATCCAAAACCCTCGCGGGGCTGGCGGCGACGTACGAGTTCCAAGGATAATTCATCCCAGCGACGCTTTCACGTGGGTCGGTATCTCCGAGACCGACGCGGTTCTGTTACGACATCAAACTTCACGGAGTACGACTTTCAGGAGGACCAGTGCGGCTTACCAGCTTGTTGCTTTCCCTCCCGTGTGTTCGGCACCCGAAGACCACGTGGGGTTCGTGACGTGGACCGCTGCTTCTGCTACGCTGGAAGTCGTGCCAGTCTGCCCCACATACTTAGAAGCCGCAACAAAACCGCCCTGACGGCTCAGAGAGCCATTCTACGTGGGCGGTTTTGTTACGGCTTCTCAGAAACTATGAAACGACTTTCATCAAACCTTGCTATGAACCAGACATCTGAGGTAATTCGGAGGCTCTTGGATTCCCACTTCAGGGGGGATGACGTCGGTTTTCGTGACGCCGCATGGGATCTCGTCCGCCGCGAGCGCAGTCTCAAACATAACATTTTGGCCGATGAACTCGAGCGAATCCTGGCTGCTGCAAGCCCTCAGGACTCCAAAGCCAAGTCTTTTTTGCGTACCCTGTCCCCCAGTAATGGCAACCTGCCCAAAGACAAGGACAAGAACGCCAACCTGATCGAACTCTCCGATCCCGCGCGCGAAATGGGCGATCTTGTGTTGGCCCCGGATCTGCGTGTCCGGCTGGATCGAGTCATCGCTGAACGGCGCGGAGCGGATTTGCTGCACTCGCACGGTATGCAGCCCATAAGCAAGCTGCTTTACTGCGGGCCCCCTGGATGTGGAAAAACCGTTGCAGCGGAAGCGATGGCCAAGGAATTGTACTTACCGTTGGCCACGGTCCGCTTTGACGCGGTCGTCTCATCGTACTTGGGCGAAACAGCAGCGAATCTCCGCAAGGTATTCGAGTTTGCCAGACTCCGGCCGGTGCTCCTTCTGTTCGATGAGTTCGACGCCATCGGGAAGCACCGCACTGCTTTCGACGAGCATGGTGAACTGAAACGCGTGGTGAACTCTTTCCTGCAGCTTCTCGATGGCTTCCACTCGGAGACTTTGACGATCGCGGCTACGAACCACCAGGGCCTGCTTGACACGGCTCTGTGGCGGCGTTTCGACGATATTCTCTTTTTCCCCAAGCCGACAACTGAGCAAATCGAGTCCTTGTTGTGCCGGCTATTTTCCCAGATCACGCTCAGCAAGTCGATTCGCATACGCGCAGTCGCAGACTCATTGGAGGGACTGTCACACGCTGATGTCGAGCGAATTGCGCAAGACGCCATCAAGCAAAGCCTGCTCAACGACCGGCGCGAGGTTCGGCCGGACGAACTGGATGCCGCAATCGCCCGGCAGATGGAACGCGTCCGTGTCACCAACCTCCATCAGGAGTCCGAAGTAGAGATCAAGCCGGCCGCTCGTCGTGCTCGAAAGACCCGCTAACCTATGCCCCACGATCCCCACGATAATCGTTACCCCCATCTTCCACTCGTTGCTGAGGAGCCCAATCCGGAGCGACGGCGCAGATCAGCTCCGCCAACGCCACCACCGGACCGCGGCGGGCGAGCCAGTTTCGCCAAGCAGCTTCGCCATAGCATTGATGATCTCGAGCAGGAAGTAACGCGACGCCCCCGGCCTCCAGCGGGCATCCAGCCGCATTTGGTTTTCCGCGTCCCATTGGAACGGAGTGCGTCTTCGCAGGTCGTGGCGGAACTGCTCGAACGTCTAGGAATTCGCGTCGTTGGCATCGAGAGCGACAAAGCCATCATCGCCTTCCGCGACGAGACGAACTTGTCGGAATTCAGGCAAGCAGTCGCGGCCTACGAAAGAGGCCCGCAGGAAGGTACTAATCCGCGCACAGGCAAGCCATACCAGACGACGCAATGGGACGTGTTGGAATACGTCGAGGCGGCAAACATGCGTCTCTGGAATCGAGAAGACCGCATCGGCCAGCGACTGGCCCACGGCATCGGTGAGCACGGACAAGCGATTCAGTTGGACAAACTCTACCGTGTGGATGTCGAGCTGTGGCATCGTGGCACGGACGAGTTGGCTCGTGCTGGTGTTCGAGAGTTGTCGCTACTTGTGGACAGCGACGCATCAAGCGAGGAACGCGTGTGCGATACCTTTATTGGTGATTTGCTTTGCCTTGCCCGTGTCGCTGTGCGAGGCCCCAAGCTCGATGCGCTCTTGAATCTGGACATTGCCGCAGAAGTCGAACTCCCCCCGCAGCCAGTCTTCGATGCACGGGCAGCCCGATTCGTCACGGCCCGAGACTTCCCGGCACCGCCCCCTCCCGCGCCAGACGGGCCTGCCGTTTGCGTAATCGACAGCGGTGTCGCCACCAACCATCCCCTGCTGGCCCGCAACATGGGGCATGCGGAAGCTGTTGTGCCCGACTCGGATTCTCCGGCCGATGAATACGGCCACGGCACGATGGTCGGAGCACTGGCCGTCTTCGGAGATGTCCGTCGCTGCTACGAATCGGGGGGCTTTGCATCGCCCGTAACTCTGTACAGTGCAAGAGTCCTGAACGATGAGAACCGATTCGATGACGAACGTCTCATCATTCACCAGATGCGTCGGGCGGTCGAGATCTTCATCAATCCGCCCTACAACTGTCGTGTTTTCAATTTCTCGCTCGGTGATAACGCAGCATGGTTCCAGAATAGCTCCCGTCAAAGCTTGTGGGCTGAATCGCTAGATGTCCTAGCGCGTGAGTTCGACGCGGTTTTTGTGGCATCGGCGGGTAATCATAACCTCGGCTGGGCAAATACGACCGACGACGCCGAAGAGGTGCTTATGGAATACCCAGACTTCCTCTTCCGTCCCGAGTACGGCCTTTGCGAACCAGCGACAGCCGCGATCCCGATCACAGTCGGCGGCGTCGCAGAGTACGACCAGCCTGAAGTCCGCTCCGGACGACGCGGGGACGACCTGATCCGAGCAATAGCCGGAGCGTTGCAGCCCAGTCCGACAACTCGAATCGGTCCCGGTTTGAATGACGCCATCAAGCCGGAGTTTGTTGCTCCGGCAGGCAATGTAGCATTCGAGGGTGTTTCCTCCGCCCGCTGGATCCGTGACAACCCGGGCATAGCAGTGATGTCATTTTCGCATCAGCCGGTTGAATCACTTTTCGCCTATGACATTGGCACAAGCCTTGCAGCCCCTCGCATCGCACGAACGGCCGCATTGCTGTTAAGCACACTACGGCAAAGCTTCGATGAGGAGCCCAGCGCAAATCTTGTCCGCGCTGTCCTCGCTTCGTCCGCGACAGTCCCCCTGCCCCTGCGCGACCGTATTCAGCCAGAGCACGGGGAAGAAGGCGTCAGAAAGGTCTGCGGATATGGCATGGTCGACGACGAACTAGCATTTGAGTCAGCCGATCGTCGCGTCACACTGGTCACGCAGGGAACACTTCCCATCGATAGTTTTGTGGTCTACGAAGTGCCGGTACCGTTAGAGTTCAGGCAGGCTCCGGGGGCGAAAACTGTCATCGTGACTCTTGCGTACGACCCTCCGGTGCGCAGGCGGCGGGCCGGATACCTGGGCGTCCAGATGGATTCGGCTCTTATCCGAGGAAAAACGCTGGAAGAGATTGTCGACGCGTATCGAGCCGTGTCGACCGAAGAACGCGAAGCGGCCAGGTCAGGCTATTACGAGATCCAAGGAGCCTTCCAACCACCGTACCGCTGCCCGCTGAAGCCTGGCCCAAACACTCTCAAGACCAGCACTCTGCAACGGTCAGAATGGACTTTCCAGCGAGAGAATCAAGAATACGGGGACTCCTGGTACCTTGTGGTTCGAGCCCAGCAAAATTGGGCACCGGAGACGATAACGGAGCAACGTTTCGCGGCTACCAGCCTAGGTTTCGCGCCTATTGAATTAGCCAATTCTCGACTACCAAGCCGGGTACTTTGTCGAAGTCGCGGAGGTTCGCGGACAGCAACGTGGCGTTGTTCACTAGCGCAATCGAAGCAATCTTTAGGTCGGTGGAGGAAATCCGAACGCCCTGCCGACGAAGTTCTTGGAATTTGTCGCGACTTCTTCCGGCGGCAACGGTTCGAGTTTTTCCAGCAGAACGACGGTCTTCGGCGAATCTTCATGCTGAAGCACTGAGATGTGGTCCGTGTCTAGGATGATCATGGCCGTTCGTCGGTCTCCTGCTCGCGCGCACGCTGGCGTTCTTCTTCGCGCAGCCGTAAAGCTCCGTCGATGACTTGCTTCATGACCGGATCACCGCGAAACATGCCCACCGTGCGCCGCCAATCTTTGGCCGGTACTGGAAGCGAGGTGGCCTTGCCGCCCGCCAAATCGTCCAC
>SKKK01000304.1 GCA_007121535.1 Planctomycetaceae bacterium
CTAGTGCTTCGTCAAACCCAAAAGTTAGGGTTGGCTGTAGTGGATCTTGCCAAAGATCCCTTGGTGCGAGGATCTCTGGCGAGATCCACTACCCTAAGATTACGCTCTGACGAAGCACTAGGAACCGTTCGTTCACACGGTCCCAAAAGCGATTCCTGCCACCTTTGCGGTTCGGGCGGAAAAATCGTGTCCAGTTGATCTGGAAACGTCTGGCGATTTTCCCTATTAAATCCCTTTCGTGGACAGGAACGTTCCGTTGAGTGGAGTGAAGGTACGCAGCATGGCATTCGACCCGGATATTGCCTCCGTGCCATTTCGTCGGCCGGATCAGCCGACGGCGAGCACCCGAGAGGACGAGACATTCGATGATGAGCCGATTGTGATCACCGGCGTCGGCCTCGTCGCCTCGGCGGGCATGGATCGCGAAAGTGTTTGGCGAGCGGTCCGGGATGGGCGAAGCTGTGTACGCCGCCTTTCCGGACTGCGGGGGTTGCCCGATGGTAAGATTTTGGGGGCGACGGTCGATTTGCCGGCCGAGCATCCACAGCGACTGAAAGTCCTGCCGATGGCCGAGATTGCCGCCAACGAGGCGGTTCACGATGCCCGGTTGGATCTGGACGCGGTGGACCAAGACCGCTTCGGGTGTTCGATCAGCAGTCATATGGGAGATTCGAGCTGGTTCGAGGAACAAGCCGGCTTGAAAGTGCCCAACGATCCGCAGCGCAGCCCGTGGTGGCTGCAATGGCTGCCGAACTCGACCTGCATCCATATAGCCAATCGACTCGGGGCCATGGGGCCTCGATATAGCTATTCCACAGCCTGCGCCAGTAGTTTGGTCAGTTTCATGTCGGCGGTCCGAGCGCTGCGCGAAGGGCAATGCGACGTGGCGATCGCAGGCGGAGCCGACGCGATCGATCCTCTGTTTGTCGCGGGTTTTCAAAGGATGCGGGTCTTGGCCGAGCACGAAGACCCCAACCAAGCTTGCCGTCCTTTCGACCAAAACCGCTGTGGGTTTGTGATCGGCGAGGGCGCCGCGATGCTGGTGCTGGAGCGGTTGAGTCACGCACAGCGGCGTGCGGCGCGCATCTACGCAGAAGTCCTGGCCTGTCGGGCCTTGGCAGAAGCTCATCACGTCACAGGTTTGGATGCCGATAGTGAAGCCCTTTCGTATCTGATCTCGTCGACCCTGCGTTCGTCCAAGCTGCGACCGCGCGACGTCGGTTACGTCAACGCTCATGGCACGGGCACTCAACAGAACGATTTGGTCGAAATGCGAAGTATTCGCGAAGCGTTTGGACCGGCAGCAGATCAGTTGTGCGTCAGTTCGACCAAATCGACGTTGGGTCACATGATCAATGCGGCCGGAGGCACCGAGCTGGCGATCACGGTGTTGGCCATGCGCGACGGATTTGCACCGCCCACGAAGAATTTGACCGACCCGGATCCGGAATTGAGCTTCGATTGTTTACCGATGGTGGGACGTCGCAATCGATTTCAAAACGCGTTAAAGCTGTCCGTGGCGTTCGGCGGACACTTGGTGGCGGTGGCCTTGAGCCGCTGGAACGATGCCGCCACCGGTTTCGCGTACCCGCCCGAAGCAAAAGTCGCCTGAGACTTGTGCCCTGACGAGCGCAACCGCCGAGAAAAACTTGATGTTTTGGCGGCAACCTGTCTTCCCAAGACCCTCCGCTTCGTATAATTTCGGCATAAGACTTTGGGAAGAACGTTCAGAAATCCACTTGAGAGGCAATTCAAATCATGTCGATTGAATTATCCGAAAAGGCGGCGGCGGAAGTCAAGCGAGTCAAAGAAGAGCAGAAACTGGATGCCGAAATGTTTCTGCGCGTGGGCGTTGCGGGCGGAGGCTGCAGCGGGTTCAACTATCGTCTGGGATTCGACAAGGACTACGACGACAAAATGGACACCAAGTACGATTGCCATGGTGTGGATGTGGTCGTCGACAAGAAGAGCGCGCTTTTTCTGGATGGGACGATCATCGATTGGTACGATAGCATCGAACGTCGTGGCTTCACCTTCGAAAACCCCAACGCGGTCAAGAGTTGCGGTTGCGGCAGTTCCTTCCAAGCCTGACCAAGTGTCATGGGCATCCGCTTTTACTGTCCGAATTGCGATCACCGATTGAACGTCAAGTCGTTCTTGGCTGGAAAACGGGGGGTATGCCCGCGGTGCGGCGGGGGTGTAGATATTCCTCTGGAGAGTGTGATCGAAAAGGGGGCGGAGCGGAAGAATCGGGTCGCGGAAGCGGCGAATGTCGCGAATCACGCCCAAATGGCTTCGACTCAGCCGACGCCGGCCGATCCAACGCCCTGCCCGTCGTCTCCCGAGGCATCGCCTCGGGCGTCGGACCAGGACGACCAAGACGACCAGGACCTTCATGGTACGCCTCCGGAGTCGGCCGGGCGCCCGAGCGTTGGGGCTCGATCGCACCCACGCGAGACGGCGGGTGCCGGTGGCAGGATTGTGGTGCCCACGGTTCCCACCGCTGCGCCAGCGGTGGCCACCAAGCCGGTGCGGCCGGTACGCCCTGATTCCCAGTCGGACCTGCCATCCGCCACGCCCATCGCACCGGCGATACGGGATCCGATCGATGAGAAACCCGAATCGGTCTGGTACGTGCGACCGCCGTCGGGCGGTCAGTATGGCCCCGCGCGAGGTGATGTGATGCGGAAGTGGATCGGCGAGGGGCGGGTCAGTGCCGATTCGATGGTGTGGCGAGAGGGATGGGATGACTGGCGAAGTGGCGGGGAAGTGTTTCCCTATTTGCGTCCGGTGGGTACTCCCATTGCTATGACTCCCGCCCCAGTCACCTATGCGCCCAGCACCCCCGGACCCGCTACTCGAAGCAGGGCCTATCCCCATCGACGAAAAAGCTCGTTGGCCTTGGCGATCACGACCGTGGTGGTGTTGGGCTTGCTGAGTGTCGCCCTGTTGATCACGTTGATCTTGGTCCTCAATCATTCGTAACCTTTCGATCAGGGTCTGTCACGAATTCGACGGACCGAGGAGTGGAAAAGACATGACCATGCGTAACATGATGAAAACTCTGTTTCCGATTTGGTTGCCCGCAATGGCGTTCTGGACCATCAGCGTGTCCACCTTGACGGCAGCCGAGCAGCCCGCGATGTTTTCGGTGGCCGAGGGGAATATCTCGATGAAGGCGCCGGCTGACTGGGTTCAACGAAAGCCGATCGTGCGGATGATCGAGGCCGAATTCTCGATTCCAGCCAAAGAGGGCGACCCGGCGGATGGGCGCTGCACGGTTATGGGCGCCGGCGGCTCGGTCCAGGCCAATATCGATCGCTGGGTGGCTCAGTTCGACGATCCGGAACGCAATGAGACCGTAAAGAAGAAATTCGGCGGCCAGCAGGTGTACCTGGTCGACTTGGCGGGCACCTACCGGGATCAAAGGGGACCGTTTGCACCGGCCGTACTGCGTGAGAACTACCGCGTGCTGGGAGCGATCATCGAGACTCAGGATTATGGGCTGTATTTCGTCAAATTCTATGGCCCGAAGGCCACGATCGCGGCCCACGAAGAAGCTTTTCATGAAATGCTGGACAGCCTGCAAGTGAAGTAGCCCAAAGGAATCCTTCGCATCGCGATCAGTGAGCGGCACGGCGCTAGCCGCCGGTCGCATCCGGAACCGGCGGCCAGTGAGCGGCACGGCGCTAGCCGCCGGTCGCATCCGGAACCGGCATCCAGTGAGCGGCACGGCGCTAGCCGCCGGTCGCATCCGGAACCGGCATCCAGTGAGCGGCACGGCGCTAGCCGCCGGTCGCATCCAGAACCGGCGGCTAGCGCCGTACCGCTCAGAATCCGCATTTTTCGCTTGGACAACGCACTAGTCTACCATTCTGCTCAGCAGCATGCACGTTCGATCGGCCGCTCCGCGATGGTGCAGTACCAGGTCCCTTGCGCGCCGTCCCAAGCCTTCCGCATAGGTGGGATTTTCAAGGCACTTGCGAACGAAGTCCGTCAGTTGGTCGCCGTCATGCACCACTTCCGCGGCTTGGGCTTGGAGCATCATGCTGACGACATCTTCAAAGTTCTTGGTGTGGGGCCCGAACGAAACCGCCGCTCCGTAGGCCGCCGGTTCGATCATATTCTGCCCGCCTCGATCGGTCAGGCTTCCGCCCACGAAGGCGATTCGAGCCGTTCCCCACCAAGCGTCCAGTTCGCCCATCCCATCCACCAGCAGGATCCGAGCGCTTGCCGCCGGTGATTGGCCTCGCCCCAATTGACTTCGCCGTTGAAAATCCATCGCTGACTCTTCCAGCTCGGCCGCCACCGCATCGAATCGTTCGGGATGCCGGGGAACCAGGATCAGACGCAGACAAGGAAACTCGGCAGCTAACGTTTGAAAGGTCTTCAGCGCCAGCGATTCTTCCGGGTGTTGGGTACTGCCTGCCAGAAAGACCATGTCGTCGTCTTCGATATTCGCCAGTTGCATCAGGTGGCGCGTCAAGGGATTGTCGCGGTCGATCTGCGCTCCATCAAATTTGATCGAACCGGTGACGTGGACGTTTTCCGGTGGTGCGCCCAGAGCCAGGAAGCGGTCGCGATACGAGTCGCTTTGGACGGCGATCAGGTCGATGCGGCGCAGCAGTCCCACCATGAACCATCGAATTCGACGGTAACCGCGGAAGCTGCGATCGCTCATGCGACCGTTGATCACAGCGACAGGCACTCCCAGCCGATCTGCGGTGAAGATCAGATTCGGCCAAAGTTCCAGTTCGGTCAGCACCAGCAGATCGGGACGCATCCGCCGCATGGCTCGCCGCACCGCCCAGCTAAAGTCCAGCGGGCAATAGAACACGGTGCGCGGCGCATATTTTTGCCGGGCCGTGCGATATCCGGTCATCGTGGTTGTCGAGATGACGCATGTCCAGAGTGGATGCTGCTGTTCCAGACGCCGGATGATCGGTCCCAGGAGATTGACTTCCCCGACGCTGACCGCGTGCAGCCAGAAACACGTGTCGTGGCCGACCCGTTTGGGCACGTGCCCCCACAGCTTGGCGGCAAACCCTTCTCGGTACTTCCCGTGACGAACCAATCCGACGATCAACCAAGGCGCATAGAAAACCAAGGTCAGCAAATAGACGACATTCAGCAGATAACGCATGAGTCGACCGTTTCGATTTCAGCGTGAGACGGGATCAAGCGACGCCCATCTTGCGCATGCAGCAGTTCTTGTACTTCTTCCCGCTGCCGCAGGGACAGGGGTCGTTGCGTCCCACGCGTTGACCTCGATTGCGAATCGTTTCCACCACGGCCTTGCCGCCGCTGGCATCGATCGCCGCCTGTTGCTGTCGCGCGATTTCGGTGGCCGATTGAGCTTGATCGTGGGTGGCCGCCGTCTCTACCCAAGTGCTGCCTACGAACCCTTCATCCAGTTGTTCCATGCGAAAGATCAAGTCGGTGACGCGTTCCCAGACCGAGTCCCACATCTGCTCGAAGATCTTCATCCCTTCGCGTTTGTATTCGACTTTGGGATCGACTTGGGCGTACCCGACCAAACCGACCGAAGCGCGCAAGTGGTCCATGGCCAGCAGATGATCCTTCCAGCCCATGTCCACGATCTGCAGCAGGATCGACCGTTCCATCCGTCGAATCTCCGGGCGAAATCGTTCTTCGACCACTTCGGTCAGCTTTCGTTCCAGATCCTCGCGCTGCATTCTTTCGATGTCTTCGATCGCCAGTCGGCCGCCCAGGTTCTCGGCCGTCCAATCGATCAGTTCCTGCAGTGGTTCGGTGCCCGACGCGGCGATGATCGCGGTCTGGCCTTCCGAATCGGGTCCGAACAATTGGTCGATTCGGACCGCCATCTGCTCGTGAAAATCGGTGGCTCGCTGCTTGCACAGTCGGCTCTGCTCGACCAGCAGTTCACGGATCTCTTCCCGCTGTTTGTGCTTGAAATCCTCGACGCTTATCTCGGTCTGGAACCGTTCGCTGGCCCATGCCGCCAGGCCCTCGCGATCCAAGCGTGAATGGTTGGGTCCGGACGAGAACCGATACAGCGCGGCCATGATGGGGTATTCGGCTTCTTTTTCGTCGTAGGCCCGTTCGGCCCGTTGGTACACCAGTTGCCGAATCGGTTCGGGTTCCAACTCGCGGACCTCGTCGACATCCAGTTCGAATCCGAATTTGTGTTTGACCCAGAGCACCGCGCTGCGGAGCCCGAAATTTTCCTCCAAAAATTGCTTGCCGTCGGACAGGTCGATTTTGCCAATGGCTTGTCGAGCCCGTTCGATCAGCATCTCTGCCACCCGGTCCCGACCTTCTCGTTTCAGGTCGCGATCGCGCAGATTCAGTCCCCAACGCGTATTGACGAATTTCGTCAGTGCCACCCAATTCCATTCTTCGGACGGATCTTCGTCTTCCGATTCCGGCAGGTTTTCTTCGATGGCGTCCAGCACCTGGGTTTCCGCGATGCGTTCGGCTTCGTCTCGCGCGAACGATTCCGCCTGTTCGAAATCCATCCCGCGAAAATCACGAGGTTCCAGGGTGACCGCCAGACGCGTTCTGGCCCACTTGCAAAACGACTCGACGCCGAAATCCCGCTGCAGGTACTCGTTCAAATGGTGATCGATCTGGTTCTGCATGGCTTGGATGATCAGATCGCGGCAGTTGGTGCCATCCAGGATTTGCTGGCGGTATCCGTAGACCCGCTTGCGTTGCTCGTCCATCACCTCATCGTATTCCAGCAGATGCTTGCGTCCTTCGAAGTGGCGTTCTTCGACTTTCTTTTGAGCCGCTTCGATCCGTCGCGTCACCATGCGGCTCTCGATCGCTTCGCCTTCTTTCATGCCCATCGATCCGAGGATTTTGCGCACCCATTCCCCGGCGAAAATCCGCATCAGGTCGTCTTCCAGCGACAGGTAGAAGCGGCTGCTGCCCGGGTCGCCCTGGCGGCCGCATCGTCCGCGAAGCTGCAGGTCGATCCGTCGCGCATCGTGTCGTTCGGTGCCGATCACGTGCAGGCCACCGATTTTCTTGACCTGGGCGCCTTCCACCGCCATGTTCTGTTCGTGCTGGATTTCCTTCAGTAGGTTATCCCACTCGTCGCGCGGGACATCCAGGCGCGTGGGGTAGGTGTCCTGCAGGCGAGCCCAGGCCATGGTTTCCGCATTGCCGCCCAGCACGATATCCGTACCGCGTCCAGCCATATTGGTTGCGATCGTCACGGCGCCCAAACGCCCGGCCTGGGCGATGATTTCGGCTTCGCGCTTGTGGTGCTTGGCGTTCAACACCTGATGTTTCACGCCTCGTTTGTCCAACGCCGCGGACAACCGTTCGCTCTTTTCGATCGATACGGTTCCGATCAGGATCGGCCGGCCTTTCCGCTGGATGTCTTTGATCTGCGAGCGTGAAAACGACTCCTTTTGCCGCGACTCCCGACGTTGGAGTTCCAGCGAATCCTCGGTCTCCTTCACCAGCGTCCCGGAAACCTGGCTGTCGTCGTCCAAGCGCAGGACATCCCATCGGTTCAGGTATTCGATCTCGTCGGCAACGGCAGTGAACTTCTCGCGTTCGCTGCGATAGATCACGTCCGGATGTTCGATCCGCTTCAAAGGACGGTTGGGCGGGATCGCGATGACTTCCAGTTTATAGATCTTCCAGAATTCGCTAGCTTCGGTCATCGCCGTGCCGGTCATCCCGGAGATCTTGTCGTACAGCTTGAAGAAATTCTGCAGGGTGATCGTTGCCAGCGTCTGCGTTTCCTCTTTGACCTTGACCCCTTCCTTCGCCTCGACGGCCTGATGCAGCCCGTCGCTCCACTGTCGCCCTTCCATCAAGCGTCCCGTGAACTCGTCGACGATGACGATGCGGCCATCCTTGATGACGTAGCGCACGTCCCGCTGGTAAAGATGGTGGGCCTTCAGGGCGTTGTCCAACAGGTGGGGCCAGTCCATGTTGCCCGCCGTGTAGAAGCTTTCCACCCCCGCCAACCGTTCGGCCTCGCGGATCCCCTGGTCGGTCATATGGGCCGTGTGGTCCTTTTCGTTGACGACGAAGTGGATGTCGCGTTGAAGCTGGCGTGCGATCCGGTCGGCCTCGGTGTATTTCCTTACATCATCGTGTGCCGGCCCCGAAATGATCAGCGGCGTACGCGCCTCGTCGATCAAAATATTGTCCACCTCGTCGACGATCGCATAATTCAATCGGCCTTGCGACTGCTGGTATTGTTTCGGATACCGGTCATCGCCCCGCGCGGCCGGGCGCATGTTGTCGCGAAGATAATCGAAACCGAATTCGTTATTGGTCCCGTAGGTGATATCACAGGCATAGGCTCGTTGGCGATCCAGCACCGGCATATCGCTTTGGATCGCCCCGACGGTCAACCCCAGGCCCATGTACAGCGGTCCCATCCATTCCATGTCTCGCCGAGCCAGGTAGTCGTTGACCGTCACGACGTGTACGCCTTTGCCTTCCAGCGCGTTCAAATAGGCGGCCAGCGTGGCGACCAGCGTCTTGCCTTCGCCCGTCACCATTTCGGCGATCGAGCCGCGATGCAACACGATGCCGCCGATCAACTGGACGTCGTAATGTCTCATCCCCAGAAACCGTCGGCCTCCCTCGCGGCACACGGCAAACGCCTCGACCAGCAGGTCGTCCAGAGTCTCGCCGGCCCGCAGCCGCTCGCGGAACCGCAGCGTCTGCTCACGCAATTCGCTGTCGCTCATCGCCTGATACTTCGGTTCCAGCGAGTTGATCGCCTCGACAGGCGGTTGCAGCCGTTTGACGTAGCGAGCGTTGGAGGATCCAAACAACGAGGTGATGGTGCGTTCGAAGCCTCGAAGCAACCCCCCGAAAAAGAGGCTGATGAACTCCCACACACGTTCCAAAGTATCCATATCGTTATCCGATTTCTCTGCGCTGGTCTTCCTGGATGTTCCCGGACGTCGCGGCCGCTGCTGCGAAGGATGGGCGCAATGCGCAACGTCTTGGAATACCGCAGTTTATAACGACTTCTGTGGGCTGGTCAACGGTGCTTCTTACGACGGGCAGCCGGTTGCGTTGTACGCAAGTCCTTTGTGGAAAACGACTTCGGGGCAGGGTGAAAACGGGCTTCCCCGCAAGCGGCCCGAAATTCGCCGAAAATCGCAGGTTTGGCCCCGCCAGAATAAATCCTTCACGATTTTTCGACCAAGCGGGGATCTGTTGCTAAGTATGGCTAGCACCGCACCAACATCGGCGGTGGCGACCTCGACAATCATCCGGTACCGAGGCCAGCACGATGCGAGTTCACACCACCCAATCCCTGTTCGCCTGGGAGGAGCTGGAAGACAGCCCAAGCAATGGTACCAGCGGCTTCGATGCATGCGTTTTCAGCACGTTGCTGGCCCTCGGTGGTGGACTGGGGCGGATGGTTTGTAGAATGTGGCCCCGCTCGGCACAGTGTTTTTTTCGACCGCTGAGTTCCTCGGGGACGGATTGTTGCCAAGCTTGGATGCCGAAGATTCGTATCGTGCTGCGAAAGCCTGCGGATCATCGGCAGGGGCCAAATACCCCTGCCGAAACGAGGGCGTTTTCCGGCCGACGTACAGCAGGAGGAACAACGCCATCTTGCATAGGATCGGCAAGAAATAACTGCCCGATGACCCCTCTCACTGGCCGGGATAGGTCAGGCTGATCGGGCAAAAAGAGCGGCCGGTTAACCCATCGTTCTATGTATACCATTTAAATCTTTGGTGGCATAAAGAGCAGCAGTTTGTTCCCTCTCCCTGGGTGGGAGATGGTAGGGTGAGGGGGGGGAAGAAAAAGCAGCAGTTACTTCTCCGCCGATCCAAAGCAAACGAATCTGGTCCATCGTTCCTGCCGAAAGCGCCGAGTGGCTCGCCGAGCAACTCACACAGTGTACCTGGTGCGGCTGCAACGGTTTTCGGCTGGGCATCGACGTATTCGTCAACGACGCAACCTGCGCCGACGGTGCTCAGGAATACGGCGTTCTCCGGGCGGACGGCGACCACTAGCACCGTTCGAGAAATAACTGTCCGATGTTCCCTCGCCCCTCGTGGGAGAGGGCAGGGTGAGGGGGCAAAAAGTGCGTCAG
>SKKK01000144.1 GCA_007121535.1 Planctomycetaceae bacterium
ACCGGTGGAGGCGAGGTTTGGCAACTACGCCGGCCTCGCGCCACCGCATTCCGCCCGCCACCGGCGCAGGGTCGCTGTTGGGCCAAAGGGAAGAAGGAAAAGATGGGGCTGGGCTGCTTAGCACCGTTCGAGAAATAACTGTCCGATGTCCCCTCGCCCCTCTGGGGAGAGGGCAGGGTGAGGGGGTCAGAAAGTGCGTCAGTTATTTCTCGAACGGTGCTAGTTTCCAAACCGGGCTCCCACCGGTGCGGGACCGGTGGGGAGCCAGAAAGCGGACAGAGGTATTCAGGGCAACCAGTCACGGAACGGAAACGGGTATGCGAGGAAACGCGAAATCAGGCCAGAATGCGACAAATTGAACACGCCACTCCCGACCCCTTCCCCTCCGCTCAGGAATCGTTTTCAGCTTCCAACTTCCGAACGGCCTGGACAGCAGCGTCTCGAACGATCGGATCGGGGTCTTCCTGCAATTGTTTCAGGCGTGGCAGAGCTGGCAGGGCATCCTCGCCCAAATCTCCCAGCGCCGCTGCTGCTTCCGCGCGAACCAGAGCGGACGGCTGGTCTAACGCGGCGATCAAACGCGGCGCGACCGCTTTGACAACCTCCTGGTCGTGGGGAAATATCTGCAGCAGCGCCCACCAAACGGGCCCTGATTCCGTGGGATCCAGGTCCTGCAGACGATCGCGCAGCGCGTCTACCGCGCTGGCAGCCTCGGCCCCGATCTTCCCCAACGCATAGCTGGCGGTCGCTCGGATATCGGCGTCATCCGAGTCCAGTGACTTGATCAGTTCTTCGACCGCCGGAGCCGCTGCGGGGCCGATCGCAGCCAGGGCCATCTGCGTTTCCACTCGGAACGCGGCGTCGTTGGCATTGTTCACCGGTTCCTGCAAGGCCTCCGTCAGTGCGGGGACCGCCTCCGCCGCCTCGGGACCCAGCCGATAAAGCAATCGAGTCGCGAAGTGACGCAGGTCAGGATTCTTCAACGCTGCGGCGATGCGATCGACCACCTGCGGGCCGATCGAGGCGAGGGCATCCAAGGCATTCCCGGCCACCTCCGGGTCGGCATCCTTCAACAAGGCGACCAGCGCTGGAACGACCACATCGCTATGGTCACCGAAATCGGCCAACGCTCGTGCTGCAACACGGCGCACCTGAGGGTCGTCGGCCGCCAAGCCAGCGACCAGCGTCTCGGCGGCAAATTTGACGACTCGCTGTTCGTCCGGATTGATCTTGGCCAGAGCCCACAGACTGATCGTTTTCAACGTCTGTTCTTCGCCACGCGCCGCGGCGACCAACGCTCGATTCGCTTGTTCCGTCCTGGCCCCGATGTTGCCCAGGGCGAAGGCCGCCGCGTAGCGAGCGCCCATGATTTCATCCGACTCCAATCGCTGGACGATCGCGGGCACGGCGGCCGCCGATTCTGGTCCGATTTCTCCCAGAGCGATCAAGACTTTGATCCTCAGTTCATGTTGGGGATCTGCCAGCAAAGCAGTCAGTTCCGGTACGACATCCGCCGCCGCAGGACCGATGTCACCGGCCAACACCACTCCCCAATACGCTAAGTCCGGTTTCTGGAGCAGATAGCGAACCCGAGGAACCGCCTCTTCTCCCAGCTCAGCAAAGGTCTCCAAAGCCGGAATGATGATCGTCGCGTCGCCTTCCAACAGAATGCGTTCGATCAGCGGTTCCATCGTCGCGGGGTCGGGGGCGATCGCCCGCAACGCCTCGATCGCAGCCCGCCGCACCGACAGACTTTCGTCGAATACGGCTTCCAATAATGCGTCCGCAGCCGGTTGAGCCGGCGGACCGATGCTCTCCAGGGTCTTGGCTGCGTAGACGGCCACCTGAGCATCCGGGCTTTTCAGCAAATCGATCAAGGCGGGTATCGCCGGAGCCGCCTCCTCGCCCAAATTGGCCAACTGATCCAACGCACTGCGAGCTTCGCTTCGATCGGGATTGGACAATTGGTCTACCAGGGCGGGAATGTCGACTTGCTGCGCACCGGCAAAACCGGGCGTTAGGCAGCCAACCATCAGTAAGGCAAAGCAGAATACACGTTGCATAATCATCCTCGTTCCAAACATGGGGGCCATCTCAATTGGTGGCTTGTGCAGGACACCGTGAACCAACTCATATCAAAGCGTTCGTTGCCCTTTTTTGGGCCATTAACGGGTACATTAACCGGGGCCATTAAGTGGGAGAACCAAGCAGCTCCGCCCTTAAACCCTCGATGAAAGTCCGGGCCTGCATATATTCTTGAGGCGGGTACTCGCGGATGCGGGTCCTGAGCGTCTGCTGCATTTCGTTGGTCAACTGTCGAAGATCCGATCGCTGCTGGATATTCAAATCACCGGAAATCGCGCGTTCCTCGAACAGCGTTTCCAAAGCCTCGCGATACTCGGCGTAGATTTCCTGCTGCAGAAGCTGAGGCCAGGCGATGTGCCCCGAGAACGGATCTAATTCACTGGCGCTCAACCGGCTGGGCGCCCGAGCCTTTGCAAACCGAGCCAGATCCTCCGGCGTCGCCTGCGGTCGGCGATTCGCCTCACGCGCCTCGCGGTTGATCCGGCGTCGATCAAAGTAAGCTTCGGTGCCATAAACCCTGTTCTCCATGTTCATGCGAGCCGCTGTCTGCATGTTGATGGCCGCCTCGGAGTTCAACAGATTCGCCATACCGGCAGATCGCGTCAAATCCGCCATGCCTCGCGCCATCCCCTCTTCAGCGGTAGACGCGTGCCAAGACCCACCCCACGATCCCCAAACACCGGGTGCGATGATAGTCTCCGACGCTTGAGCCCACAGGATACCCGGCACCAGCAACCAGGACACCGCAAAAACTGATAACCTCACCCTCATGACATCACCTCGAAATCTATCTTTGTGGTCGGCATTTGGTCTATAGATCGCGCGTATCGATCGAACAAAACGGGCCGCCCATCGACGGCCAAGCTCTCCTAGTGCGTTGTCTAGGCGAAAAATGCGGATGGTGAGCGGCACGGCGCTAGCCGCCGATTCTGGACGCCACCGGCGGCTAGCGCCGTGCCGCTCACTCATCGCGACCCAAAGATTTCGCCTGGACAACGCACTAGTGCGTTTCCCAGAATTGCCATCCCTCCGCAAGTGGGGTTTTATCAACCCGCGAAACCTGCTTCTATCATAATGTCTAGCCAAGGGGGAAGGAATAGTCCCAAAACCGAAAATTGTCACAAAGTCGGTCCATTTCTGCGTTGAACAGTTGATTCACCGGTTTGCGCCCGTTAGGGCGTCGCGATGGCCAAATGCTTGACATCCGCGAGAGCAAGACGTATCGTCGACTCTCGGTCTTTGAAAAGAAACGGCGGCCGTGAGACGTTCCGGCACAGGTGGGCCGCCCACTTTTTCATAAGAGGCCGAAAAAAACCGCCTGACGGTTCGGAGAGCCATCCTACGTGGGCGGTTGCGCTACCTAATCACGGGGGAAAGAATGATGCGGTGTGATCGAGCAAGATTCGCTTGGGGTTTGTTTGTTGGATGGGCGCTCGTCCTCGTCTGGTCAAAGTCCGGTGGGGCACTGGAGGGGATGGATGACTCCGTTCCGCCCGTGATGCTGTCGGCCGAATCGACGCCGCGGCAAATGCTGGAGGACAGTCTTGTTCCGGGCGGAGTCATCGTGCACGTGGGTTGCGGGGATGGCCGGACCACGGCTGAATTGGTTCGAGGTCCGCAGGATCGGGTGCAAGGACTGGATGCGGATTCGACCTCGATCGACCAAGCGCGACAAAATGCTCTGGGCTTCGAACACGACGGACGTTTGCGTTTTCGGATCTGGTGTGGCGAGCGACTTCCGTACGCCGATCATTTGGTCAACGTGTTGATCTGGGACGACAAAGCCGGCGCACCCGACTGGGACGAAATCCGGCGAGTCATGGCGCCGGGCGGAATCGCCTACCTGGGCTCGGACAACGGATGGAAGAAAAAGGTCCAGCCTTGGCCAGAGGACCTCTGCCAATGGACCCACTTTCGAGCCGATGCGGGTGGTACCGGTGCGAATCGCGACCGCCGAGTTGGTCGGCCGAAACATCTGCAATGGGAAGCCGGACCTCGCGTCATGCGCAGCCACGAGATCGAAAGCGGCCTGTCCGGAATGATCACCGCCAACGGACGGCTGTACTACATCATCGACGAAGGCCCGATCGGGATCACCGACTCGCGTTTTCCCGCTCGATGGTCGCTGGTTTGTCGCGATGCGTTCAACGGCGTGACGCTATGGAAACGGTCGCTGCCCAACTGGGGCTGGCAAGCGTGGCTGGCCAAAGGCCGCGAAAACGTACCCCGTCAATGGCTCGGCGTGCGGACTCGGCCCGCTGACGTGGACCGCCTGATGGCAGCCGAAGGCGACGTGCTGTACGTGACCTTGGGGTTTGGATCGCCGTTCAGCGCGCTCGACGGACGCACTGGCGAAGTCCTGCGGACCTATCCCGAAACCGAAGGCGCGTCGGAGCTGATCGTGCTGGATGGTGTGCTGCTGGTCCGCACCAATCAGCCCGAACCGGCCGTGTTGGCGATCAACGCGGACGACGGGCGGGAACTCTGGCGACATGCGGCGCGACCGATCGTGGCCCGTTCGTTGGCGGCTGCCGCGGGCCGCGCGTTCTTTCACACTCGCGATGAACTTATCGCGCTGGATCTGAGCACCGGGGATCTCTTATGGCGACAGGAGACGCAACTTCGTCCGGCAATGGTGGTCGCCACCGGGCAGACGGTCCTGGTCGTGCAATCCCAAACGGTTCTGGCTCTTTGCGCCGAAGAGGGGGATGTCCGCTGGGAGAGTCCCGGGGTGCAAACTCGAGGACGGGCTCCCGATCTGTTTGTTGTGGAAGATCGCGTGTGGTACGGGCGACCCCATTTTCACGCCCGGGACCTTCGTACCGGAGAAATCGTGCAGACCATGGAGCTGGATCAGGTGTTGGAATCGGGCCATCACCGCCGTTGCTATGCGGATAAGGCGACGCCGAATTTCATGATCAGCGGTGAACGCGGCAGCGAATTCCTGGCGTTTTGCGACGACGATCACTCGCGTTACAACTGGCTTCGAGGCCCGTGCATCCACGGGATGCTGCCGGCCAACGGTCTGTTTTACGTCCCGCCGCACCAATGCTTCTGCTATCCTGCCGTCAGAATGGACGGCTTCTTCGCACTCGCTTCGCAATCGGACATCGTCCCATCGTCGCAACGGTCGCGGCGGGAACAGGGGCCGGCCTTTGGCCAACCCGGCGTTTCCCACGAAGTAACGTCGGAGGATTGGCCAACCTATCGGCAAAACGCTTACCGAGGCGGTTCGGTGCCCGTCGATATCTCGGCGGAAATACAGCCGAGCTGGTCGAAGCAAATGGGTGGGCGGCTGACTCAGGCCGTGGTCGCCTACGGCAAAGTGTTCGTGGCTCAACGAGACGCCGGCGCCGTGCACTGCTTGGACCTGGAGACGGGCGAACGGTTGTGGAGTCGATCGGCGGCGGGCGGAATCGATTCACCGCCGACATTGGTCGACGGTTGGGTCATCTTCGGCTCGCGCGATGGCAACGTCTACTGCCTGCGCGCGGACGACGGCCAACTGGCTTGGCGATTTCACGCGGCGCCCGCGGACCGTCAGATCGTGTCCTACGATCGCCTGGAATCCGCCTGGCCCGTACACGGCAGCTTGTTGCTGTTCGATGGCCTGATCTACGGCACAGCGGGCCGATCGGGATTCCTGGACGGCGGCGTTTCGCTGTTCGCCCTGGAGCCGTCCAGTGGTGAACTGATCCACGAAACCCGTCTGGAGGGGCCGTGGCCTGATATCAGCCAACCCAGCTATGCGTTCCACAAAGACGGGTACCGGGCGGACGTCCTGACCACCGACGGGCAATACCTGTACATGGGACGGACGGTGTTGGATCGTGAGCTGGTCGAGATGGACGCGGAACGGGTTCGATTGATCGGCACGCAACGCGGCGATCAACTGGAGTACCGGATCATGCCGGGAATGCGGCTGGTCGCCACGGGCGGTTTCCTGGACGACACTTTTTGGAATCGGACGTGGTGGATGCACTCGTACGTGTGGCCCGGTTTCCACTACGCCCAGCAAGCGCCCAAGAGTGGGCAGATGCTGGTATTCGACGACCAGAACACCTACACCGTCAAACATTACACGACGCGCAACCGCCACAGCCCCATGGTGTTTCCGGGCAGCGGTTACCTGGTGTTTGCCGATCGGAACGACAATGAACCGTTGTTTTATCGAGGCGAAGGGCAGCCGGAGCCGATCCCCTGGGAAGTCGAGTTGCCCGAGGACACGCGGTGGACCATCTATCAAGACGCGGCCGTGGACAAAGGCCCCGGGTTCACGCGAGCCGCCCCGGCCCTGTGGACATCGTGGGTGGACGTCCGCGTCGAAGCCATGGCGCTGGCGGGCCAACATTTGCTGCTTGCCGGACCGCCTGACGTGGTCCCCGAACAGGATCCTCTGGCCGCGTTGGATGGCCGGATGGGCGGTGTCTTGCGCGTGGTTCACGCCACCGACGGTCGGACGATCGCGGATTACCCGCTGGCGGCTCGACCCGCTTTCGACGGTTTGATCGCTGCCCGCGGCCGCGTGCTGCTGAGCACCGACGACGGCTCGATCCACTGTTTCGGTGCGATTGATTCCGACTGATGGGATACCGCAAGGTCAGCGATGAAGAGTCTTCGGATGCAAGATGCTCCCACGGTGCTTACAGTGGCCTGTACCGTATGCTCTGGCGGTGTCGATGATTGCGTTACGAACTCGTAGGTCTGGTTATACTCCTGCTCGAACTTGAAAAGCCGATTATGGTAATGAGCACGAGCAGGAATACGAGTACGAGGGCTGCCCGCGTTCGGATTGCGGCTCATCAGGCAAAGAGGTAGGCAGGTCGGTAAATTTCCGCTATAAATTTTTCTTTCCACGGCACGGCCTTTTGTTTCAAGGAGCATACGATGCGCGTTTCTATCCGATCGAGGTGTAGCGTGGTGCTGTCAGTGGCTGGGCTCCTGTTCTTTGGGGGGCGCATCGGTGCCGAGCCACCGCCCGTGAATTGGGCGCCGCACGCTCAAGTGTCCGCCAGCAGCCAGTTCAGCGACGATTATCGACCGGCGAACGCGATCACGGGTGATTATCCCAGCGAGTTCCAGCAGACGGCTGAGTGGGCGGTGCGCGGAACGCAACACGGCCATTTTACGTTGTGTTGGGAATCGCCTGTCGAAGCGGCACAGATCGTCTACTACGCTCGGTTGAACACTCCGTTGCTCGAGTGCTTCAAGGATTACCGCGTCT
This sequence comes from Planctomycetaceae bacterium, assembly GCA_007121535.1. Taxonomy (GTDB): domain Bacteria; phylum Planctomycetota; class Planctomycetia; order Pirellulales; family Pirellulaceae; genus SKKK01. The sequence goes on from SKKK01000144.1 coordinate 7,310, forward strand.
ATTTGAATGACCAGCAACAGCCTGTGGTGACCGGCGCGTTGGACCATCGGCGTGGCCCGCAGTTGATCGATTTTCCGGCTCAACCGGTCACGCAGATTCGGATCGAATTCCTGTCGTCGCATCCCGATTCACCCAACCCGGGCGCGGCCGAGATCGCGGTGTACGACCGGGCGTTGACCGAAAGACAACTGGCCCAGTTGCGGATTCCGCCCGAAGAGCGGACTCCGCAGTCTCGGGCCTTGCGTCAGGAACTTCTGAGCGGCCGTTTCGGGTTCCGGGATCTGCTGCTGGTGAAACGTCGCCCCTTGGACATCTCGCATGTCTATGTGTACCACGTCGAGGGCTTTCGACCGGGCGGGGGCCTGTATCGCTTCACACCGACCGAAGATGGTGGCGATTTGACACAGATTTTTGACGCTGGCGAGGGCATGATCACCACGGCCGATTTATCGCATGATGGCCAGCGGATCGTTTTCGCGTGGCGTCGAGGCGGGCACATCGCCTCGAATCCGGTCGTTCATATCGAAGACATCTCGCGCTACCCGGAGGAAGAGTACAACTACCACGTCTTTACCATCAACATCGACGGCAGCGAACTCAGGCAACTGACCCACGGCGACTACAATAACCTGGACCCCTGTTGGTTGCCCGATGGCGGGATTGCCTTTATTTCGGATCGAAAACCGGCGTATGCCTATTGTTATGTCGTCACGTCCCCCGTGCTGTACCGGATGGACAGCGACGGATCGGGACAGACGCGTTTGTCGTCGAACTATTTGATGGATTTCACCCCGGCCGTGCTGGGTGACGGACGGATCATTTACACTCGGTGGGAGTACGTCGACCGCGCGGCTTGCCCGATCCAGAGCTTATGGACCATCAACCCGGACGGCACGGGTTTGGCGGGTTACTACGGCAATCGCGTGCTTTCGCCAGGCACGTTCATGGACGCGCAACCGATCCCGGGGACCAACCAGGTGATCGCCACTGCGACCAACCACAACGGATCGTGTCGCGGCGGGATCGTGGCGATCGACCCGTCGCGGGGCGGGAATTCACGTGAAGCCGTACGGAACCTGACGCCCGAGATCGACATCTACGCTCATCGACTGGGTGGCGGTCCCTATGGCAACGGGATGCTGGATACCGGTATTTTCGGCCAGTACGAGAAGCCTCGGGCATTGAGCGAGGATCGCTTTTTGGTATCCAAGGGCGGCACGATTCAACTGCGCGATTTCGATGCCAACGCGGTTTCGCTGCTGCTTCCCGAAGGCAACATGGGCTTCTACAGTCCGATCCCGATCCGCCCCACGGAGCCACCGCCGGTGGTTCGCGGCATGTTCCTGGACCAAGGCGTGGAATTGCCTCACGATGGCAGCGTCTCGGGAGCCTGGGCGACGGTTTACGTCCAGGATGTGTATCACGGGTTGGAGCCTGACGTAGAACGAGGCGAGATCAAACAGATCGCCGTGATCCAGGAGGTCGAAAAAAGTACGCATACGCCTCAGGTCAACCTGCGACCGGATGGCCAGGGCATGCGGAACATCGCCGTGTTCGGGTTCCAGTTTCCCTTGGTCTCCGCCGGGGCGACTTACGCGGCCAAGAAAGTCCGGGGATTCGCGGACGTGGCCGACGACGGTAGCGTCGCGATGCAGGTGCCCGCCGAGGTGCCGATTTACTTCCTGGCTTTGGATGGCGAAGGACGAGCGCTGCAACGCATGCGGACCTTTACGCACCTGATGCCGGGCGAAGTCCAGGGCTGCGTCGGTTGTCACGCGGATCGGAACTATGCGGTCGCTCGGGGTCGTCAAACGGCCATGCCCGGACTGGTCCAATCACTGCAAACGCCAGCTTGGGGCGTCAAAGGGTTCAGCTATCGCGAGGTGGTCCAGCCGGTGTTGGATCGCAACTGTGTGTCATGCCACAACGCCTACGAGCAGCCTGGTGAAGTCGATCTGAGCGGCGATCTGACCGATTTCTTCAACGTGTCCTACGACGTTCTGTCCAGAACGGGCACGCAAGGCCAATGGAACTGGCACCTGCATGGCAGTCCGTCGGGCCCTGATTACGATTCGGTGCGGGGGATGAGTCCTTACGTCGAGTGGATTTGGACGATCAACGGAGCCGGGCATAACACGCTGGAGATCGCGCCTCGCCGCTGGGGCAGTCCCGCCAGCAAACTGGCCGAGATCGTTCGCACCGGCCATCCCGATCCGAGAGGGAATCCTCGCGTCGACGTGCCGGACGAAGATCGACGCCGCTTGTACCTGTGGATGGATCTGAACATCCCGTACTACGGCACCTCGTCGTCCAATCACAAAGCGGCGTTGGGCAGTCGCCGGATGCTGCCGCCCGAACTGGATTCCACCTTGGACGAAGTTTCATCGCGGCGGTGCATTCAGTGCCACAGCGAGGGAATTCCGCGCCAATTCTACACGCGGATCAAGAACCCCCAGCACAACAGCTTCATGCTGGCTCCGTTGGCCCGTGACGCTGGCGGTACGCAACGGTGCGATCAAGTTGTGTTTGCGACCACGGACGACCCCGATTATCAACGCATCCTACGGACCTTCGATTCCATTCATCAATTGCTGGAACAGCGGCCCCGAGCCGATATGGAGGGTTTCCAGGTGCTGTGCGACTAGTGCTTCGTCAAACCCAAAAGTTAGGGTTGGCTGTAGTGGATCTTGCCAAAGATCCCTTGGTGCGAGGATCTCTGGCGAGATCCACTACCCTAAGATTACGCTCTGACGAAGCACTAG
>SKKK01000670.1 GCA_007121535.1 Planctomycetaceae bacterium
AGGGATGCACCGCCGCAGGCAAGAGGGCATTAGGGTATTCAGGTAGGAATAGCGCACGCTGTGGGCGTCGTGCGAACGGTGCCTCAGAACCCTTGCAAGGCTTCGTTCAGGGTGCCCAAATAGAACAAGGCCAATCGAAAAATCATCAGGATCATAAATGCGCCGACGATTACCCAGACGGCGGCGGTGGCTGCCATCGTCAGCGCGCCCGCAGCAGCGGCGGCCCGGTTCCGATAGTCTTCGGCCAAGTGGCTCATCGTCGTCCCCGGCGTACCAGCGATCTCGGCGGCTTCCAGCGCATCCAGGAATTCGTCCGGAAACATGCCGGTGGCCCTCAGTGATTCGTGGAACTCGCGGCCGTCCAGCAGCGCTGCATCGACTTGATTCGCGGTCGCTTGGTAGAACGGGTTCTGGGTACTTCGCAACGACAACTTCATCGCTCGCCGCGCATCCAATCCCGAATCCAGGGTCAGCGACAGCGTCCAAGCGAATCGGCTGAGCGCACTGGTCTTCAGGTAGTTTCCGATCACGGGCACCTGCATGGCGAACTGCAACGGTGTCGTGCCCAGCCAGCCACGCAGCAAGGCCACCCCGGCCAGGGTTCCGGTGATGAATACCAGGCTGACCAGCATCACATAGATCACCAGTCCTCGTCCACCGACCAGTCCGAACCCCAGGATATCGATCGGCTCGCCGCCCGGACCGCTGCCGATCATGCCCAAAATAAAGATCAGCAGCCCGATCACGGCCAGCGCCATGCCCAATTGGAGCCCGGGCCAGGCGATTCCAAACAGGAACGTTCGACGCAGGAACTTCAGATGTTCGTAGTGTTGTGCCAGCCCGATCAGGACTTCGTCCAGTCGCCCGGTCTTCTCCCCCACGTCGACCAGATCTCGCACCAGCGGAGGAAAGTAATTGCCACCGGCGGCCAGTGCTTCGGCCAGGCTATCCCCGGCGGCGATACGGTCGCGAACCAGGGTGGCCCGGTGTCGATAGGCGGGCGTACCCCGCTGGGCTTCCTTGTCCCAGACTTGGCGCAGGTCGACGCCTGCCTGGATGGAAACGCCAACTCGCTGAAGCATCCTGGCCAATGGTACTAATCCGATGCGTGTCATCATGCATGTCCTAATCCGGCGGATCGTCCGTACGAGACTTTTTCGCCAACACCTGCAGCGTAAACGCGCCCGCGGGTTTTCCGTCCAGGATACACATCCAGTCGTTCAGATTGTCCAGCCGGACACGGACCCTCTGTCCCACGTGGATCGATCGCACGTTGGCGGGCATGTTCTCCAGGACTCCATAAATGATCTGGTTTTCGATCCCGGTGACTCGAACCCACATGAATTCGACGTGTTCGCCATCGGTAAACGGCGCCTTGACCAGGAACGGAGGTTCCTCGTCGCCATGTTGGTCGTGGCGAGCCTCGAAGGCTGCCACGAAATCGGGCCAACGTCGCCGCGCTTCGTTCACGGCCGCCTGCATTTCGGGATCGTCGGCTTCGATCACCAGCACTGGCGGATAGTACCAATCGCAGAGAGCTTCCAAGGGATCGTCGCTGCGCAGTTTTTCTTCCGTCGTCGGGTCGTAAAGGAAAACGCGACCCTCGACGGGTTCGACCACAGCCAGACAGTTTTCGTCGGCCAATTCGGCCAGCAGCCGGGCGATCAGACGATAGGCGTGCCGCCGACCCTCGTCATCCTCCGCTCCGAACCACTGAACCACATCCACCGCAACCCAGGCGCGATGCTGTTCGATCGCCTGCCGCACGCGGATCTCCCGCACCGATTCAGCGACGGCATCCGGATCGTCGAAGTAGGGAGCATCGACGTTATGGATCAACAGCAATCCGGGCCAATGATTGCAGAAGAACAGAGGCGATTCTCCGATCAGCAGCGATCGCGTCTGTTCTTGTCCTACCGTTTCGTCACCGTGCTCGTCCGTCGCGACCTGTACGTCGGCGTTCCAGGCTCGCGAGGCCACACGAGCCAAAGCTTCCGGTTCCAGATAGACGGCTTCGCGAAACAGCAGCACCAGCGAATACAACGGCAGATCGTCGTCCCGGGCCGGATCGGTCCGATGGCACACGAGCCAAGCGAAACCGCCCAGCAACAAGACGGCCAGCACGGGTTGCCACCACGTCAGACCGAAACGCCACGCATGGGTGGCCAAAAGCAAGATGGCGATCGTCACCAGCAGCAATCCCAGGGGGCGAGCCCACGAGCGTCGCTTCCACAGACCGATCGCAAAGACGCATCCGGCAATCGCGATCAACATCCACGAATTGACATATCCTTCATGGAACGCCAGCCCTTGCCACAGCAACAAGCCGACCAGCAGCGACGATGCCACCAGGACGATCAACGCCCCGCGCGACGCAGCTTTGCTACTGAGCGATCGCAACTCCATAGAAACGACCATTCCATCAAGAGGACTCTCTTGTCATCGTTCATCGACTGGCGTTGAACAGACATTCGAACGTCCGTCGTCTTGCCAACCACCGCCGATTTCTTCAAGCACCACCAGTGCGTTGTCCAGGCGAAATCTTGGGGTCCCGATGAGTGAGCGGCACGACGCTAGCCGCCGATGGCATCCAGGACC
>SKKK01000228.1 GCA_007121535.1 Planctomycetaceae bacterium
AGTTGATCCGGGTGGCGGGCGAGGACGTGGGCGTTTACCCCATCCAGCAGGGTTCGTTGTCCGCCGGGGACAACTACACGCTGACGTACGTGGCCGCCGACTTGACGATCACCCCTGCGGCGATCACGGTGACGGCGGTGCCGGACGTGCGGGTGTACGACGGGACGACAGGCTCGGACAAGATGCCGGAGATCACTTCCGGGAGCTTGGTCAATGGCGACACGGCCGCCTTCTTCCAGACGTTCGATAACAAGCACGTCGGCACCGGTAAGCTGCTGACACCCGCCGGGACGGTCGCCGACGGGAACGATGGAAACAACTACGTTGTGACGTTCGTGGCGGACGATCAGGGTGTGATCACGCCCCTGGCCATCACGGTGACGGCGGTGGCGGATTCGAAGGTGTTCGACGGGACGACGGATTCGAATGGGGTTCCTACGGTGGCGCCGTCGTTGCCGCTTGGCGATTCAGGCAACTTCTTCCAAACGTTCGATACTGCGGAAGTCGGGACGGGCAAGACGCTGATACCGGACGGGACGGTCGACGACGGGAACGACGGGAACAACTACTCCGTGACGTTCGTGGAGAACCATCAAGGCGTGATTCTGGCTACGGGCGAGTTGCCGATTGCGGTGGACGATTCTTATGAGATGGATGAGGATACGGTGCTGGTAGTGCCGTTGCCGGGGGTGCTAGAGAACGACTGGGACCCGCAAGGCGGAACGTTGACAGCCGCTTTGTGCAATCCACCCCAGCACGGTTATCTGGCGTTCAACCCGGCGACGGGCGCGTTCAGCTATCGGCCGTTCGAGAACTTCAACGGCCAGGATACGTTCACGTACTTCGCCGTCAGCGGGTCGCTGAAATCCGAACTGGCCACCGTGACGATCACCGTTCATCCGGTGAACGATCCGCCGGTGGCGAAGGACGATCTGTATACGGTGGAATTGAACGAGACACTGGAAGTTCCCGTCGCTAGTGGCATGCTGGCCAATGATGTCGACTTGGATGGACCCGATCCGCTGGTAGTGAAGAACGTGAGCGAACCGGTGGATGATCAAGGAGAACCCTCAGGGGAGCTGGACTGGGCCGACGACGGTTCCTTCACCTATACGCCTGCCGAGAACTTCGTCGGCCGGGTCACGTTCACGTACCAGGCGTTCGACGGCGAGCTGTATTCGAACCCGGCCACGGTCACGATTTCGGTCACCGAACCGGAGGCGTCGCCGGAGGTCGAGAGCGTGGTGATCAACGACGGGGCGGCTCAAAGGTCGATGGTCACCGAAGTGACGGTGACGTTAGCTTCGGTCGTCGAACTGAACGCGGGAGATTTCTGGCTGGTAAACAGGAACACTCAGGATGATGTAGCTTTCGCCTTCGACAGTATCGACGTTGGGGGAAAGACGATCGTGAGATTAACCTTCCCCGATTTGGTGGGTGGTTCACTGGCCGATGGCAACTATCAGTTGACGATCGATTTGGATCAGAATGGTTTCGACGACGACGTCTTCCAGTTCGGGGCCAACGAGGCGGACAATTTCTTCCGGCTGTTTGGCGACAGTGATGGCGATCGCGACGTAGACAACTTGGACTACTTCCGCTTCCGAGGGTCACTCGGGTACGATTCCAGTAGCCTCAGATATCTACGATATTTTGATTACAACCAGGATGATGTAGTGGACGACGACGATCTGGCGGAATTCTTGGCCAGATTCCGTACAACGCTACCTTGGTCTTAAATCCGGTGAATTTATCGGAAAAACCGTTTGCCGAGAGTTGACAAACAAGGAATATTGGGTAATATAAGAGGCTAGATCCTCAATAGTTCGCAGTGGTTGGAGGGCGTTGCTCATGACACGTTCGGCTATTTGGCTTGGTGTGCTTTTGATTTGGATTCTTCCCTGCAACACCAGTCGCGGGGATTTACTGTTCGAGTTCGGCGTTGGTGATGTGATTATGTCGGACATTGAAATCCCCGTTCCGGGAGCAACCGTGCCGATTCAGGTGTATTTGAGTCAGACGGGGACGACGACAATACTAAGTGATGAAGGTCTAGCATTCGCTGGTGTCCGTGTCACTTTCGACGATCCGACGATTGCTGCCGTTCTGTCTGATACCAACATTCAAGAAAACCCCGCTTTCGACCTAGATTCTCCACCTTTTTTTCCGGAAAAGGAGGTGACGGGCACGACGGCGGAGCTGATCGTGGGGGTTGATGACATCTTTAGCCCGGTGTTTGCGGACTCGAACGGCCGTGTTCTGTTGGGTGAATTTACGTTTACGGGTCTGAGTCTGGGAAGCACCAACATTCGAGCTGAGATACTCGACGCTGGAGGACTTGACTATATCATCAGTGGAACCGGCGTCGAACTTGATGGCCTGATTACTCCTGCGTCCGCCACGTTGACGGTGACGCCTGAGCCGGGTTCGGTGGCGTTGTCGTTGGTGGCGCTGGGTGGGGCTGCCGTGGTGGGCGTTTACCGGTCGCGACGCAAGCGAAGAAAGACCTCGACGGAAGATCCATCGGTGGTCGCCGGTTGAGTTTTCGGGCGGGGGCAGCGGGTACGCCACTGGCCCACGTTGATCGAGCATGGCAAAGATGTCCAAGGCTGCTGGCGGAACCGGGCAACGGGAGCACAAGGGCACTCGGGCAGCAAATAAGTTAGGAATCCCTGCCAATCGATGGGCGTGGGTTTTGGCGACGTTGCTGTTGCTGGCTCATCTTCCCCTGTTGCTGATTCATTTTCGGGATCTATGGCAGTTTCGGCCGCACTACCAGACGCTTCCGCTGTTGCTGTTGGGCGTTGCTGGGCTGTTCTGGAGCCGTCGGCTGCGTTTTTCCGGCCGGGTGTATCCTTCGTGGTGGTCGACCGCGTTGCTGGCGTCCGGACTGTTGACACTCGTAGCCGCCGCGTTGTTCTTTGTTCCCTGGCTGGGGGCGGCAGCGACCTTGCTCTCGGTCGGCGGGTTGATCGGTCGGTACGCCGATAAGGGCCGGGCGCGGGACTGGGTGCCGATGTGGGCGGCGACGTGGTTGATCGTGCCGCCGCCGCTGGATGGGGACGTTCGGCTGCTTTACCTGTTCCAGACTTCGGCCGTCCGGATGGCCAGCCGGTTGCTGGATGTGTTGGGCGTGGGGCACTTGTTGGAAGGCCATGAGTTGGTGCTGCCCGGGCATCGGATCCCGCTGGACCAGACCTGGTGGATCGTCAATATGCCCATGCTGCTCGTGATCCTGGCCGTAGTGTACGTCGTGATGGCTCGGCGGGTTTTCCTTTCGGCGATGTTGCTGCTGGCGGGTGCCTTGGCATGTGCCTGGCTGGCCGACGTGATCCGGATCGTCACCGGTGTTCTCGGTCTCGCATGGTGGCAGACCGACGCCACACCCGTCTGGCGGCACGATCTGCTCGGGCCAGCCGCGGTCCTGTTGGCCGTGACCTTGTTGGCCAGCATGGACCGATTCCTGGCTTTTCTGTTTCGTCCGATCACCGAAAAGAAAGGTCAGTTGCCTCTGCAAATCGACAGGGAAAAGAATCCCTGGGTGCCGTTATGGAACTGGTTGACTTCGCCAAGTCAGCGGACGGGCAGCAAGCTCCAACATCGGCCGAAGCGGGCAGCAAAGAGTAACCCGTCGGTTGGCAAGGCGGCGCGAAATCGATGGTCGGCGCGGATGCATCGATTCTTGCGGTTCCCCTGGTATTTCTTTCGCTTCGCGTCCAGTTGGTGGTCCACGCGCTACTGGAGTTCGCTCGGCTGGGGACTGCCGGCGATCGCGACGGTTGCGGTTGTTTGGTATGGCGCGTTCATGCACAGCCGCGTATCGCTGGCGGAGTGGGTACTGGAGTATGAATCGTTCGGGGTAGCCGCGCTGGGTGAGGGGGATTTGGCGTCTGCGGAGATCTATTTCCGGCGCATGACCCATTTGGATGCGTTGTCCGTAGCCGGCCAGTACGGGTTAGCTCGGATCGCCGTTCTTCAGGGCGACTTGGCGCAGGCTCGCGAGTTGATGGGCCGGATCGCGCCGGATGATCGGGCGGGGTACCCCGACGCTCATTATTGGCTAGCTCAAGATTTGATCCAGCAGAATGTCCCCGCTACGCCGGAAACGCTGAGGTTCCTGGAGCATCATTTCCGGCAGGCTCTGCGTAGCCCGGAACACCAAATGGAATCACGGGTCGTTCTGGCTCAGTTGTACGTAGCCGGTGGCCAACCGCAACGGGCGATTCGCGAGTTGCAGCAATTGGTACCGATCCGGCCCGATTTGTACTTGGATCTAGCCCAGCAGTATGTTCTGGTGGGACGAGGACCTGAGTCCCAGCGTGCGGCGGCGAATGCTGCGGATTACTTTCAAGCCCAAACGCGGGCGGAGCCGGACCAGCCGCAGCACCGGTTGGGCTGGGCTTCCAGCTACCTGCTTCAGCAGCGTTACGAGGATGCGATCCAGGTGCTTGAAGGGGGGCTGACGCTGACGGACCCGGAACCTTTCCAGCAGGCTTTGGTCGCCGCGCATTTTCGTTGGCTCGATGCCTTGGAAGCAAAGGGTGAATTGACGGCGTTGCGCCGGTTGGAGATTCTCGAACAAGTATGTCGCTACGCCCCGCACGACGAGCGGGCATTGGCCATGATTACCAACTTGGCGACGGCAGAAGACGATGCCGCCAGACAAGCGAGGCTGGTCTTGCAGCGTTTGTTGGCTGACGGATCGCCCCCGGCGGTTGTCCATTTTGTGCTGGGGACGCGTCAACTGAGGCTGGGCAACTTCGAAAACGGCTTGATGCATTTAGAGAAGGCTCAGCAGGGCAACGCTCGTTTCCCGGAAGTGCTGAACAATCTGGCCTGGGGTTTGGCTCATCAGAAACAGCCGGACTTGGAAAGAGCGCTGGAATTGGCGAAAGCCGCTCAGCAGCTTACCGAACATCCGGAGATTCACGACACCTTGGGGACGATTCTGCTGAAGTTGGGAAGGCCGCGCGAGGCGTTGGTGCATCTGGAGACCGCCCTGCGTTTTCTACCCGGCCGCCCAGCACTGCATCGCAAACTGGCCCGGGCGTACGAGCAATTGGACAATCTCGATTTGGCCGCCGAACACCGGCGTTTGGCCGAGCGCTTGGAGACGGCGCAGCAGGAACGGTGAAACAGCCATCTGGCCAGAGATTTCTTGATGGAATCGGGCGAAAGGGGTCGGGAGTTTTTTCGGGTTCTGCGTTTCCCATGTGGCCCCCGAGCGCCGAGCGGGGGTGCCGTCGGGTCCCGCTCGGCGCTCGGGACCCACACAATCGTTGGCCGAAGACGATTCCCGATCCCCGTTGCGTCCTGACCCTTCATTGGAAACCACGTTCCCGTGACGCCAAAGGCGTCGGACTCCAAAGCCCAAGGTCGCGGTACTCCGCGCACCTTGGGTTGCCGCGTTTCACGAGAGTGCCACCAAACCCCAACGGGGTTTTACACGCTAACCCAGGGTGCGCTGCGCGACCCTGGGCTATGGAATGGCACCCCGTTGGGGTGCGATGCCACTCCCCCGCCAGACCGAAAGTCTCCAATCTTGCGGGAGACCTTCGTCGGCAGTTTCGGCGCGGTCAGAGGCCCGCGCCGAGCACGGTGAATACGTTCGCCGACCCTCAGGCGATGATTTGGCGGATCGGGGTTACGTGTTCGACGCCGACCAGTTTCTGGTCCAGGCCGCCGTAGAAGTAGGTCAATCGGTTCGGGTCCAGGCCCAGTTGGTGCAGGATGGTGGCGTGCAAGCGGCGTACGTGCATCGGTTGTTCGACGGCCGCCGAGCCCAGTTCGTCGGTGGCCCCGACGCTTTGTCCGCCTCGGATCCCGCCGCCGGCCATCCACATCGTGAAACCGAACGAGTTATGGTCACGACCGGTGCCCTCCGCGTACTCGGCGGTCGGCTGACGCCCGAACTCGCCGCCCCACACGACCAACGTCTGATCGAGCAATCCGCGACGTTTCAGGTCCTTCAACAAGCCCGCGATGGGCTTGTCGGTATTGCCCGCGTGGTAGTTGTGATTCTTGACCAGATCGTCGTGCGCGTCCCAGTTGTCGTCGTTGTGCGCGCCGCCCGAATAGATCTGGATGAAGCGAACACCCCGTTCGACCAGTCGACGAGCCAGCAGGCAGCGGCGGCCAAAGTCGGCGGTACGCGGCTGATCCAGCCCGTACAAGGCATGGGTTTCGCTGGTTTCCCGGGCCAGGTCCACGGCTTCCGGAGCATGCTGTTGCATCTGATACGCCAATTCGTACGTCGCAATCCGCGCGGCCAGATCGGTCTGATCGGCGCGCGACGCCAAGTGCCGCTGATTGGCATCGCGCAGCGAATTCAGCAGTTCACGTTGAACCTCGCGGGTCATACCGGGCGGCAAGTTCAAGTCGATGATCGGAACGCCCTGGGACCGCAGGATGGTGCCCTGGTAGCTGGCCGGCATGTATCCGCTGGACCAATTCTTGGCGCCGCTGATGGGACCGCCCGTGGGGTCCAACATCACCACGAACCCCGGCAGATTCTCGTTCTCGGTGCCCAGCGCATAGGTCACCCAACTGCCCAGACACGGGCTGCCGCTGGTGATCCGGCCGGCGTTCATCATCAACATGGCCGAACCGTGCAGCGGAGAATCGGCCGTCATGGACTTGAGGAACGCGATGTCGTCGACGCACTGGGCGACGTTGGGAAACAGATCGGAAACCCATTGACCGGACTGGCCGTACTGTCGGAAATCCCATTTCGGGCCGACGATCCGACCCTGATTGCGTGCGCCGGCTCGGCCCTTCGTCTGGACCTGGACCGTCTTGCCGTCCAAATCGTACAGTTCGGGTTTGTAGTCAAAGGTGTCCACGTGGCTGGGGCCGCCGTACATGAACAGAAAGATCACACTCTTGGCCGGACCTTCGAAATGGGGCGGTTTGGGCGCCAAAGGATTGACGAAGCCGCCGATCCCGTCGTCGGCCGACGCCCGGGGGAAGCCGTCGTGCGAGAACAGCCCGGTGAGCGCCACCGCGCCGAAACCACCGCCCACCTGCCACAAGAACTCACGGCGCGTGCGTCCACAGAATGATCCCCGCATTCTATTACTCCTGTCAATCCAGATACAAGAATTCGTTCAGGTTAAAGACCAGCAGGCAATAGTAATCCAAAGCCTTGTCCGGCTGGACTCCATGCTGCTGTAACGTATCGAACAGCGCCAGCGCATCCCGCTGGCTGGCTTCATCCGGTTCCCGGCCCAGGGCCAGTTGCCATGCGAGGCGGACTTGTGCCAGGCGGTCGTCGCCCGCCTCGCGCCGCAACCGTTCGGCGAAATGTGCGGCCTGGTCGTTCATGAACTTTCCGTTCAACATCGCCAGCGCCTGGGCCGGCTGCGTCGTCTCGAATCGAGCGTCGCACGAGCTGTCCGGATCGGCCAGATCGAAGGCCTCGAGCAAAGGCGTCAACAAAGTCCGCTTGACGTGGATGTACACGGATCGACGCGCCTGCTGATCGGGTGGCGACTTTCCCCAGCCGGAACCGGGCCGCGATTGTCCGGCCAGCACCTCGGCGGAAATCTCTTCGAAAAAGCCCGGACCATACATCTGCGGATTCAAGCGGCCGTTGACCGCCAACACCGCATCCCGCACCTCCTCGGCACCCAGCCGCCGCAAGTCGAAACGCCAGAACAGATCGTTCGCCGGATCTTGCTGCAACGCCAGCGAATCGCCTTGCGACGACATCTGATACGTGTTGGACAGCATGATCAAACGGTGCATGGCTTTCAACCGCCATTCGTGCGCGATGAACTGGGTTGCCAGCCAGTCGAGCAATTCCGGATGGGTCGGTGGCAGGCCGTTGCTGCCGAAATTATTGGGCGACGCCACGATGCCGCGGCCAAAATGATGCTGCCAGATCCGGTTGGCCATCACCCGAGCCGTCAAAGGGTTATCGGGCGATGCGATCCAGTCCGCCAGCACCGTCCGGCGGCCCGTCGTCCGAGCATCCTCGGCGGGCGTTGGAATGACCGGCGGCTCCGACGTCAATACCTCGGGAAATCCCGGTTCGACCGCCGAACCCGGGACACGTGGATTGCCCCGCACGTGCAAAAACGTCTCCGGCGGTCGCGGTCCCGACTCGCTGATCGCCAAGGCGTGAGCCGAACTGCCGTCCTCCAAAACGATGGGCACCTCGATCTGCGGACCCTCTTTGGCCATGGGCGTGACGTTGTGGAAGAAAGCCAGCAATTGGAAATAGTCCTGCTGAGTGATCGGGTCGATTTTGTGGTCGTGGCATCGAGCACAATTGATCGTCAATCCCAAAAAGGCCTGGCTGACTGTGGCGATCAAGTCGTCCAGGTGGTCATATCGAGCCAATAGCCGGTCGGCCGGTTCATCGTCCCAGATCCCCAGGCGGTAGAAGCCGGTCGCAACAATCGAATCGGCCGTCGGGTTGTCCCCTTCATCGCCGGCCAGTTGTTCGCGGAGAAACTGATCGTACGGTTTGTCCTCGTTCAACGATCGGATCACGTAATCCCGATAACGCCAAGCGTGCGGCTTGAGGCTGTCGCGTTCAAAGCTGTTGGTCTCTGCAAAGCGGACCAGATCCAGCCAATGCCGCCCCCAACGCTCGCCGTAATGCGGCGATTCGAGCAATCGGTCGACCACTCGTTCGAAAGCGTCCGGTGAATCGTCGGCCAGAAAGTCGGCGACCGCTTTCGGCGTCGGCGGCAGACCGGTCAAGTCGAAATAGGCGCGACGCAACAACGTCAAACGATCGGCTGGCGGAGCAGGCGTCAGCCCGTTCTGCTGTAAGCGGGCCAATACGAACGCATCGATCGGACTGCGCACCCAGTCGGCGTCCTCAACCTCGGGCACCGCAGGCGCTTCGAGAGGTTCGAACGCCCAATGGTCCTGCCATGGCGCCCCTTGATCGATCCAACGCCGCAGCACCTCGATCTGTTCGTCGGTCAGCCCGGGATCCTCGGGCGGCATCCGCTCGAATATGCTTTCGGCGGTGATTCGCCGCATCAATTCGCTGCCCGCCGCGTCGCCGGGTTCGATGGCAGGCAGGCCCGAATTGGCCGGCTCGGTCGCCCCTTCGCGCGAGGATAAACGCAGACCGCTCGCGGCATCACCCGGGCCATGGCATTGATAACAATGCATGGCCAGGATCGGCTGCACGTCGCGGGTGAAGTCCACCGCGTACGGTTGAGCCCAGACCGAACCTTCGGACACCACGATCAGCAGCACACTCAATCCGAAAATACTGACCAAAGCTCTCATCGTTCGCTCGCTGCTTATGGGAAGAGTACCCAGCCGAATGTTGTTTGACGGAATCGACGGACGGGATTGGCATCCATCGATATCGTTGGATGCCACTTTCCCCATTATTCAGAGTTGCGGAAGCAATGCAACAGGGAAACCAGAAAAATATAGGGATGCGATTCTGTACAGGAAGTGGTATATGGGTATTCAGGTAGGAAGGCGTTTTTCGTGGGTCTGGCGAGAAACGGTGCAGAAAGCATCTCTGGAACAATAAGCACCCGGCCGGAGATACATCTTGGTGGAATCGGGTGGAAGGCGTCGGGAGTCGTTTTCGGGTGCCTCGTTTCTCATGTGGCCCCCGAGCGCCGAGCGGGGGGTACGGTCGGGTCCCGGGCAGCGCTCGGGACCCACACGATCGTTGGCCGAAAACGACTCACGACCCCTTCCGTGAAACGCGACACTTCTTCATTTGCCATGCCGTTCAGGGGCCGGTGGCTAGCGCCATGCCGCTCAAGGACCGGTGGCTAGCGCCAGGCCGCTCAGGGGCCGGTGGCTAGCGCCAGGCCGCTCAAGGACCGGTGGCTAGCGCCATGCCGTTCAGGGGCCGGTGGCTAGCGCCATGCCGCTCAAGGACCGGTGGCTAGCGCCAGGCCGTTCAGGGGCCGGTGGCTAGCGCCAGGCCGCTCGCGGGAACGGATGCCTCAGAAGCCTTGCAGGGCTTCGTTCAGGGTGCCCAGATAGAACAAGGCCAATCGAAAAATCATCAGGATCATCAATACGCCGACGATTACCCAGACGGCGGCGGTGGCTGCCATCGTCAGC
>SKKK01000069.1 GCA_007121535.1 Planctomycetaceae bacterium
AACGCACTAGGCTTTTCGGGGGTTCGTTGCCATGTCCGAGTCCCATCCCATCGCTGATCGAGACAACCGGGCTCTACAACAGGAGGCCCGTTTTTTCCACGTCTCGCTTGATCTGTTCGTGGTCATTGACTTACAGGGTACCATCCGCCGCGTGAATCCTGGATTTTCGAAGGTCCTGGGATACAAGCCCGAAGAGGTTGTGGGACTTTCGGTCTTCACGTTTCTGATGCCCGACGATCACCAACGTGTTCGTGAGGGAATCGATGCGGCGGCTCACGGCCAAGAGGTCGTCGATTTGGAGTGCCAATGCATTCACCAAGACGGTTCGATTCGCCGCTTCGTATCCTCTTGCCCGCCGGTCGCTCCGAACGAAGACGAGTTGTTGGTTGTCTGCCGCGATGTTACTGAGAGTTGGCATGCCGAGCAGCGGTTTCGAAAATTGGTCGATGCTTCACCGACAGGCATCATCTTGATGGCTGCCGATGGTTGCATCACGTTTGCCAACCCGCAAGCTGAGCAGCAGTTCGGGTACTCGTGCGATGAAATGGTGGGCAAAGAGATCGAATTATTGGTTCCTGAGCGGTTTCACCAGCAGCTTCCGCAGGCGAGGGC
This sequence comes from Planctomycetaceae bacterium, assembly GCA_007121535.1. Classification (GTDB taxonomy): domain Bacteria; phylum Planctomycetota; class Planctomycetia; order Pirellulales; family Pirellulaceae; genus SKKK01. The sequence goes on from SKKK01000069.1 coordinate 613, forward strand.
CGCGTACGAAGCCTGGCTCGAACCACAGCCGATCGGCGCCCATCCACCCCTTCGAGCCCGACACAAAGACGGCCATGAGTTTCCGGTGGACATCGCCTTGACGCCGATCATGATGCAGGGCCAGGCGATGGTTGCGTGTACGATTGTGGACCACAGCGAACGAGAGGCGGTTCGAAAACTGTTGGCAGAAGGCGACGGGCGTTTGAGACAGATCATGGATAACGCGATGGCCGTGATGTATTTGAAGAATGGGGCGGGGCGATACCTGTTTGTCAACCGCCAGTTTGAAGAGTTGTTCCAGGTGACGCAGAGACAAGTCATCGGCAAAACGGATTACGATGTCTTTCCGCCGGAAATCGCTGAAGCGTTTCAGGCGAACGACCAGCGTGTGTTGGATACGGGTGAAGTCTTTCGATTCGAAGAGGTCGCACCGCACGAGGATGGATTGCACACGTACGTATCCGTCAAGTTTCCGGTGCGAAATGCGGAATCCCAAATCTATGCCGTCGGAGGGATTTCCACCGACATCACCGACCGTATTCAGCGGATGCGGTACGAGCACGATCTGCAAATCGTACACCGCGTGCAACAGCTCCTTTACCCACGGCAGGCACCTGAATTACCGGGTTACGATATGGCAGGTGCCGTCTTCCCCGCCGCCGAAGCGTGCGGCGACTACTTCGACTACATTCCGTTGTCCGAGAATCTCATGGCTTTGGTCGTCGGCGACGTCGCCGGACATGGGCCAGGCCCCGCCTTGCAGATGGTCGAGACGCGGACTTTTCTCCGTGCGATATTGGGATTCGGAGCATCGCCGATCGAGGCACTTGCTAAATTGAACATGCTGTTGGTCGAAGATACTCCGCAAGAGGCCTTTGTCACCCTGTTTCTGGCAGTATTGGACGTGCGACAGCATGGATTCATGTATGTGGCCGCAGGGCACGAGGCGCGCTTGATGCGAGCCAGTGGTATGGTGGAAGAACTGGCGAGTACAGGATTGGCGCTGGGAATCCTGCCCGACGCGCCGTTGCGACAAAAAGGGCCAATAGCTCTTAAATCAGGAGATATCCTCCTGCTGTTGACCGATGGAATCATGGAGACGCAATCGCCGCAAAAGGAGTTGTTCGGTTGGAAGCGTACTTTGGAAGTCGTGCAAACCCATCGGCATGAATCGGCCCGCGAGATCATCGACGCGCTGTACGCCGCCACATGCGATTTCAGCGAGGGGCAACGGCACCAGGACGATCTGACCTTCCTGATCGCCAAAGCACTTTGAAGAGATGCCGCCCGATCGTCAGGGCAGAGACCAGCCCGGTCGGTATTCGCGGCGGATCAAGGCATCGCATTGGTCGGCGTCGATCGCTTTCAGATGCTGGGCGTCCCAATGAATCGTCGTTCCGGAACGCAGCGCCACATTGCACAGCAGAGCGGCTTCGGTCAGGGCTCCCGAGTAATCGAAATTGCAGGTGGTCGGACCGCCGGTCTTGCACGCCTCGATCCATTCGCGGTGATGGCCGATCGAATCGGGGATGAAGGGCTCGGGCCTCTGAAAATCGGCGAATTCATGTTCGGGCAGCAACTGGTGGCGTCGGTAGTCGGTGATCAGCATTCCCCGGCTGCCGACGAACAACACGGCGCTTCTCCAATGAGGCACTTTGTGCTGTTTGACCATCTCCGGCCAAGCTCCGCCGTTGTACCAGTGCAGCGTGACGGGCGGCTGGTCGCCCCGCGCGGGATATTCCTGGCGGGCGATGGTCCATCGCGCGGCGCTTTCAGGATGCACGGGTCCTTGGGCTTCGATCTTCGTCGGGTGTCGCAGGTCCAATGCCCAAAACGCAACATCGCAGTAATGGCAGAAGAAATCTCCCAAAGCTCCATTGCCGAAATTCCACCAGTAACGCCAATCGAACGGCGCATAGGCCCTGTGGTAAGGCCGAAATTCAGCCGGTCCCAGCCAAAGGTCCCAGTTCAAGCCTCGGGGGATCGGCAGTTCCCCGGTGGGCGCGTCGGGCTGCCTTCTGTCGGTGGGCGTGGCCGGACCGTCGAAGTTGGCGCCAAGCCAAGCATGGACCTCATTCACCGCACCGATTGCGCCGGTCTGGATCAATTCCACAACCCGTCGATAGTTGGGCCCGGCATGGATCTGGTTTCCCATCTGAGTCACCACGCGGTTCTCGGCAGCGACCTCCGCCATCCGTCTCGCTTCGTAGACGCTGTGCGTCAACGGTTTTTCGCAGTAGCAATGCTTGCCTAACTGCATCGCCATCACGCCGGGCAGCGCGTGCGTGTGATCTGGCGTTCCGATCACGACAGCATCGATCTGGTCGTGCATCTGGTCGAACATCTCGCGGAAATCCTGAAACCGCTGCGCCTTGGGAAAATCCTGAAATGTTCTTGCGGCGCGAGCTTCATCCACATCGCACAGCGCGACCAAATTTTCGCTGGCGACGCCTCGTACATTATCCGCGCCTCGGCCGCCCACACCGATCCCGGCGATGTTCAACTTTTCGTTGGGCGACGTGCCTCGACCGGGCGCCGATCGGCCGCAGATCGTCCAGACTCCACCGACGACGGCAGCACGACGGAGCATTTGGCGACGTGTGATCAGATTGGACATGAAGGTCCCTCCTGCTAAGGTTGGATGAAACATGAAGCCATGGGCACAACAACTTTTCGGTTCTCGATTCCCGCAGACCCGCTTGCGGCTCACGTGTCCGGTCAGCGGCACGGCGTTAGCCGCCGGTGTTGGCGGCCAGCCATCCCTGCCAAACCCGCGGCTAGCGCCGTGCGGCTCACGTGTCCGGTGAGCGGCACGGCGCTAGCCGCCGGTGTTGGCAGATGACCGGCGGCTAGCGCCGTTCCGCTCGGGAAGCTATTGTTGACCAAGGCCATGAACTCCCATTATTGGAGCACAAACGCCGGGACAATCAACTGGCCAGAAGCTGCTTGACGACTCGACCGTGAACGTCGGTCAGACGGAAGTCGCGACCTTGGAAGCGGAAGGTCAGCCGTTCGTGATCGAAACCCAGCAGATGCATGATCGTCGCTTGCAAGTCGTGGATGTGGACCTTATCCCGAGCGACGCTGAAGCCTAATTCGTCGGATTCCCCATGGATGTATCCGCTCTTGACGCCGCCCCCGGCCATCCACATCACGTAGCAATCGGGGAAATGGTCCCGGCCCAGGATCTCGCCTCGAGCCGTTCGTCCTTCGCGGAACGGCGTGCGTCCGAATTCGCCGCCCCAGATGACCAACGTTTCGTCCAGCAATCCACGCTGCTCCAAATCCTTGATCAAGGCGGCTACCGGCTTGTCCATCGTCGCGCACTTTTTCGTCAGACCGTCTCGAATATCCTCTTTGGGGTTCGTACCGTGAAAGTCCCAACCCCAGTCGAACAACTGGACGAAACGAACCCCGGCTTCACTCAAACGCCGCGCCAGCAGGCAATTGTTGGCCAGACTGGCCTTTCCCGGCTCGGCGCCGTAGGCTTCCAACACATGTTGCGGTTCCCGGGAAATGTCCATCACCTCGGGAACGGACATCTGCATGCGAAATGCCAATTCGTACTGGGCGATGCGGGTCAGCGTTTCCGGATGACCCAGCTCTTGAGCCTGCAGTTCGTTCAGTTGGTTCAGCGTATCCAGACTCATTCGACGCACATCGCGGCTCATGCCCTCCGGATCCGAGACGTACAGAACCGGGTCTCCCTGCGATCGGCATTGAACCCCGTGATAGACCGACGGCAGGAAGCCGCTGCCAAACGAATTCTTTCCGGCGTTGGGCTGGACACCGCTGGAGATCAAGACGACAAAGCCCGGCAGATCCTGGTTTTCGGTGCCCAGTCCATACGTCACCCAGGCCCCCATGGAAGGACGACCCGGCCGTGGCGATCCGGTATAGACCAACAATTCGGCCGGTGCATGGTTGAATTCGTCGGTGTTCATCGATTGGATCATGCACATCCGGTCCGCCACCTCGTGCAGGTGAGGGATGGCGTCCGACATCCACATCCTGCTTTCTCCGTACTGGGCGAAGCTCCGAGGTGTGCCCAACAGCTTGGGGACGCCGGAGGTAAACGCAAAACGCTTGCCTTCCAAGAACTCCTGAGGGCAGTCCTGCCCGTCAAATTTGACCAGTTCCGGCTTGTAATCGAACATGTCCAAATGCGGAGGGGATCCGGTCATGTGCAGGTAGATCACCCGCTTGGCTCGCGCCGGAAAATGGGGCGATCGAGTCGCCTGCGGATCGGCGGGTATCGGATTCGACAAGGCATCGCCGTACATCATCGATGCCAAGGCGATGCCGCCCAGTCCGATCTGACTCTGTTGCAAAAAATGCCGACGCGTCAACGTCTGCCGTAATTCATCACGAGGATGCATCTTCTTCGCCCTCCACATTACATGCAAGATCAACCATCGTTTATGATAGCAGCACCAGGGCTCTTGTAAAGGTGGCCGAGGCCCAACTGGTCAAGATCGCCAAAACGGCGGCCAGCAACACGCCCGTCGTCAGGACGGTGGCCACCTCCAGAATCAGCACGGTGGCGATCCGCGCTCGATCGCCTCCGATCTTTCGCATCGTCTCGATCTCGCGGCGACGCAATTGAAGGGACAGCAGGAAGACCAGCCCGACCGTGGCCAGGGTGGCTGCACCGACCATCATGACCCCCAGGGTCACGTAACCGCCCACGGCAAACACGGTCCGGAGCAAGTCCGTCAGGATCTCGGCAGGTGCGACGATCTGGACCAGCGATTCCTCGTCCAAATAGCGACCTTCCAGCAGGACCCCCGATCGCCGGTCGTGTGGCTGCACGATGATCGCCGTCAAGGGAAAAGTGGCCGGGTCGCCATGAAAGTGAAAGTCGGCCACATTCTCCGGCGTGACCTCGTTGTATTGGACGACCGCAGCACTGGCGATGATCCGGTCCCGGTCGACGTCCAAGACATCGTCCGGCGATTCAGCCGTACTCAGATCCTGATGACCGTGTGCCAACCCCTGGATGGTCCAACTGGTATTGATGTCGACGAAAACGGCGCGGTCGTCCGGCGTACCGGTCGGTTGAAGCACCCCGACGACCTGCATTTTCAGCGGATACACCCCGCCGATATCCAGGAAGGCCTGCGGCGCCGAGATCACGTGCCCGCCGGGGCCGACTCGAGCATCCCGAGCGGCGGTGGCGCCCAATACGCATTCCCCCAGCATCCCCATCAACCGCCCTTCGGCCAGTTGCAGATCGCGAAATTCGAAGTAATCAAGGGTCGTTCCCACGATGGGGCTGTTTACGGTGCGAAACCGGGTGTCCAGCGGGATGCCGTATCCCCACCCCGTCTGCTCGACGCGATCGAGTTCCTCGAACCGCAACGTATCCGGCGCATCGGATTCGAAGTACAACGAGTTCAACACCAGTTCCAGACGGCTGCCGCGCGCGCCGATCAACAGCGGGGTGGACTCGGCTCGCGCCATCAACTCGACAGCACTGCGGCCGATCAATAGATTCAAGCCGATCGGCAGGTAGACGATCAACGTGACCGCAGCGATCAACACCAGCGTCTTGATCCGATGATAGGCCAGATAACGCCAAGCCAGATAGGCGATGTCGCTCATAACGCCTCGTCGCTGCCAACGTGGAACTGGGAGAAGTCCAAGACCTGATCGAAGCGATCGAGGATTTCGTGGTCGTGCGTCACGGTGACCAGCGTGGCCTGCGTCTGCCCGACGTATTCGTCCAGGATGTCCAGCACGTGTTGCTTGTTCTTCGTATCCAGATTTCCGGTGGGTTCATCACACAGCAGCAGCCGGGGTGTCGTCAGCAACGCGCGGCAGATCGCGACCCGTTGACGTTCGCCCTGAGACAGTCTGCGCACATAGCGACGCAGTTTGTCGCGGATGCCTACCTGATCGGCCAGCCGTTCCGCTCGCTGCCGCATGCTCCGGTCCAAACGCAACGCCCCGCTGATCCGGCAGGGCAGAAGGATGTTGTCCAGGACGTTCAGATGCTCCAGCAGTTCGAATTCCTGGAAGACCAGCCCGATGCTTCGCACTCGAAGATGGCGACGAGCGGCATCGGACAACGAAACCAGTTCGTGGTCGTCAACCACGATGCTGCCCGATCCTGGCACCAGGATGCCGGCAATCAGGCTCAACAGCGTCGTCTTACCGCATCCGCTGGGACCGATCATCGCCAAGCGTGCCCCGGGCGAGACCTCCCAACGGGGCACGAGCAGCGAAAAATCGCTGTGTTCGTAACGAAACTGCAGATCGCGTATCCGAATCATCTAATGCTTGATGGTCGCCGTCGCCGTGAATTCGGCCTCCAGTTTGCCTCCCAAATCTGTTTTGATGGTGATCCGTTGAGCCACGTTGGAATTCCCGTTGCCCGCCGTGAACTCGACCGGCACAAAATGCATGGCCTTGCTGTCGTCCGGCAGGTCGGCGAAGCGGAAGTGATCGTCATCACAACGAATCGCCAAGATGCGGAACGGCTGGTTGCCGCGAACCACGACCGTGCGCCGCACCGTCTGACCCGGCTCGAGCACGCCCAGGAACAGCGAGGCTGGATTGATGCTCAGCGGAGATTCCACCTGACCTTCCACGGACAGCGTCATGGTGCGGGCCCCGCCGTCGTTGGTCACGATCGTCAATTGGTCGTTGAGGTAGCCGACCGGAGCGCTGGGTTTCAGCCGGACCAGCATCGAATAGTGTACTCGTCCCGAACGACGCGCCATCTCGTCCAACTCGACTTCGAAATGCCGATTGGCACTGCGGACGTCCACGATCTCCCAATCATTTCGCCCGGCGTAGACCAACTCGATCTGCCGCTCGGCGCCGCGCCCCATCTCGACTGCCCCAAAATCCACCGAACCCGGGTCGAATACCACATCGCTACGCACAAAGCCCGAAATCCTCAACTGGACCTCGGCATAGTAAGGCCGGTCGAACACCACCGTGATCGTCGAACCCTTTGCGCCCAAAAACGAACGAGTATTGTAAACGACCAACACCTCGGCCTTCTCGAACGTCTTCAGCACGTTCTTGTTCACGCTGACCGTCGCGCATCCGCAGGTGGAACGCACCGAGGCGATCCGAACGTCCTCCTGGTAGATGTTGGTGACAACGAAGGCATGCTCCTGCTTGGAACCTCGACCAACCGCCCCGAAATTGTGGCTGGTCTCGTCGAACATCTTCCTGGCCCAGTCCTGAGCATGCAGCTCGCCACCCAGCAAGGCCGTCAGCCATACCAAGGTCATCGCCGAAAAAATTTTCACGACTGGCCCCCTTCCGTCGCTAAAAAACGGGTCTCCGTGGTTGCAAGGATACCTCCCTGCCGCTGGTACGGAGGAAGATCCACGCAAACAGAACCACCGCGCATGCTGGATCTTCCTGTTATTATCTCAGGATCGGTAGTTTAGGAAAATCCTCTTCAACCTTTCCACGCGATTTCTGAGCCATGAACGGTACAATACGCTCGATCCGAGATGATCAGAGGCAAAAAACGGCCACTATGGAGAAAGGAGGCACTTAAAGGTGGTCTTTTATCCCTCCGAAAATATCCCCCCCATTCGGAATTAGTATCCGGCCCCCGCCGAAACCGCCGACCGAAGATCTCCCGCGACACCGAAGAACTTCGGTCGGAGGCGGGTGGCTCGATCAGGACCGGCCACAACAGCGGTCGGCGGGGATGGCTCGGTCACAGACCGGCCCAAACACCTGTCGGCCACGTGGCTCGGAAAGAGACCAACCATTGCACCGGCCAGTGCCGCGCTCGGCGGTCATTCAACCACGTCACTGCTTTCGTCCAACACGGGCATACGTACGCTTGGGGGTTGCACGCAGTCAAGATAGTTAATTTCTTCGATCGCCATCTGAGCCGCACCTTCGCTGGCCGTGTGAGTCATAATCACCAACGGAACGCTCGAGCCCTGTTCTTCCTCGGTCGGTTCATGCTGGATCACCGAAGCGATGGAAATCTGATGGTTGCCCAAGATCCCGCAGATTTGCGCCATGACCCCGGGACGATCATCGACGCGAAATCGCAGGTAGTAGCGAGCTTGCCGTCCCGCATGATCGCAGAGCGACACGGGAGACGGTCTTGTGGGCCACATCTCCAGGCGACGAAACGTGATCTGCGTTCGACCGACGACCGTGTCGATCATGTCGGCCACCACGGCGGATGCGGTGGGCATCTGGCCGGCGCCCAAGCCGTGAAAGAAGACCGGTCCCACGGCATCCCCCACTACGGTGAGCGCGTTGAACGCCCCGCGCACCTCGGCCAACGGATAGCCGCTGCGAACCAGAGTTGGCGATACATGCAATTCCAAGCCGTCTTGGGTCAGATTTGCGCTGGCCAGCAACTTGATCCGATAGCCCAATTCCCCGGCGTATCGCAGATCGGCGGAAGTCAGGCTATCGATGCCAACTCGCGGAATCGACTGCCAGGGAACCGACGCCCCGAACGCCAATTGAGCCAGGATCGCCAGTTTCTGAGCGGCGTCGGTGCCATCGACATCCATCGCCGGGTTTGCTTCGGCATAGCCCAATCGTTGAGCCTCCTTGACGGCTTGGTCGTACTCCACCCCGCTTTCTTCCATCATGGTGACGATAAAATTGCTGGTCCCGTTCAGGATTCCGCTCAGCGAGACAATCTGATTGGCCGTCAGGCTCTGGCCGATCGCGGCGATGATGGGGATCCCCCCTCCGACCGATGCCTCGAAAGCGATCGAACGACCCAATTGGCGGGCTCGCTCGAACAGTTCGGGGCCGTGTTGGGCCAACAGCGCCTTGTTGGCCGTCACTACGTCTTTACCGCTTTCCAACAACCGCAAAAGAATGGAACGATCCGGCTCGATTCCGCCAATCAGTTGGGCGACCACCTTGATCTCCGGATCATCGGCCACTTTGGAAAGATCCGCCGTCAGCAATCCTTCCGGCAATTGGACATTGCGAGGCCGCGTGAGGTCCGGGTCGACCACATACTGCAACTGCAAACGGCACCCGGCATGCCGGGCAATACGTTGTTGCTGGGACAACAGCAAATGTGCCACCCCGGACCCAATCGTCCCAAAACCGACCACTGCAACCTTGATCGTTTCCATGGTTTCAACGTCGACCATTTATGAAAAAGAACCGTGCTCAGCAACCATCGAGCCCGAATCAGCTCGGTACGCTCCGACTCAGAGGCGTCTTTCAGAGGATAATCGGGCGCTGGGAAGTCGTCGAGTGGTCGCGGTCCGATTTCCGGGATCGTCGCGCAGACCTTCGTTCGTGAAACCACCCGAAAGTATTGCTAGGCGGAATTATGCACGTGGTGGTCGCCTCTTCCAGTAAGTCGTTTGCTAACCGTTAGTGCGTTGTCCAGACTAAATTTTGGGGTCGCGATGAGTGAGCGGCACGGCGCTAGCCGCCGTTGGCGTCCAGAACCGGCGGCTAGCGCC
>SKKK01000511.1 GCA_007121535.1 Planctomycetaceae bacterium
AGGTGAAAGATTAGGTGAAAGATTAGGTGAAAGATTAGGTGAAAGATTAGGTGGTAACATGACTCTGAAAGAGGCAGCCGCGAACTCGCTGCTGATGTTTGTGGCCGCGACGTGTGTGGTGCTGATCACCAAAGCGGTAACTCCGGCGCCGCAGGCCATTGGGTTGGCAACCACAGCCCCCGCCTCGGGCGGCTTGTCGGGGACCGAAGAGCCGACGCCGGCGATGGCCGACGGGGTGAAGGTCTACTACCTGCACGGAAGATTCCGCTGCACGACTTGCCGCTCGATCCAGGAATATGCCGAAGAAGCAGTCCGGACGGGGTTTTCCGACGAACTTCAGGGCGGTCGGATCGAGTGGCACGCGATCAACTACGACGAGCCCGGCTTTAGGCACTATGCGACCGACTATGAAGTTGCCGCCCCGTCGGTGGTGCTAGCCCGGTTCCAGGACGGCAACCAGGTCGCCTGGAAGAATCTGCCCGAGATCTGGGAGCACGTCGGCAATAAACCGGTCTTCATCGATTATATCCAGACCAATCTGCGGGAGTTTGCCAACGGGCCGTCGCCGACCCTAAGGATAGGAAAACATGACTGAGTTGATTATCGGAGCAGGGTCGGCCCTGTGGCTGGGCATTCTGACCTCGATCAGCCCCTGCCCGTTGGCCACGAACATCGCGGCGATCTCGTACATCGGCCGCAAGGTGGGCAATGCCCGGCACGTGTTCCTGACCGGCTTGCTCTATACGCTCGGCCGCACGTTGGCCTACGTCGCCTTGGCTTTCGTGCTGGTCGCCACGGTCCTGTCCGTGCCGCAGGTCTCGATGTTTCTGCAGGAGTACATGCATCTGGTGATCGGTCCGCTGTTGATCGTCGTGGGCATGTTTCTGATGGGGCTGATCGAACTGGAATTGGGCGGCGGAGGCATGGGGCAAGGATTGCAGAAGCGGGTGGATGCGTTAGGCATCTGGGGCTCGCTGCTGCTGGGCGTCGTCTTCGCCCTGACGTTCTGCCCGACTTCGGCCGCGCTGTTCTTCGGCAGCCTGGTGCCGCTGTCGCTGCAACTCGGTTCCCGCGTCACCTTGCCGGCAATCTACGGAATCGGTACGGCACTGCCCGTGCTGGTGTTCGCGGTTCTGCTGGCCACCAGCGCCCAATCGGTCGGCCGCGCTTACAACGCCTTGGCAAAGATCGAGTGGTGGGCCCGGATGGTCACCGGCGGGATTTTCATCGTGGTCGGGATTTATTTCTCGCTGGCTTTTGTGTTCGAAGTGATCTGAGCCACCGTTTCCGAAACGACTGGAAAAACGGAGGCGAACTCCTTACCGCTCACCTGAAAACCCGACGGTTATTCATTTGCCGGTCGGAAGCCGCCTTGACAACATTTCGCATTTGGCTAAATTGTAAAGAAGATTTCAATCAGGGAGAGAAGCATGAGTAGTGTGACGACATCGGTCGAGACGGTGGACCGAACCGCTGGCGAGGCCGTCGCAACACCGCAGGTCGAACCTTGGAGGCCGTCGCTGCTTCGCGAGCAATGGAAGACGATCCTGGCCGGGTTGACGGTCTTTGTGATCTTCTTCGCACTGCCGTTGGGCTGGGAGCGGTTCGATCGGTCGATCTACGAGTCGCTGGCGCTGACCAAATGGTATGCCCAGGAACACGTGCTGCTGTGCTTGATTCCGGCGTTTTTCATCGCCGGAGCGATCGCGGTGTTCATCAGCCAGAACGCGGTCATGAAATACCTTGGCCCCACGGCATCCAAACCGTTGGCTTACGGCGTGGCGTCGGTCAGTGGAACGATTTTGGCCGTGTGTTCCTGTACGATCCTGCCGTTGTTCGCGGGCATTTGGCGGATGGGTGCTGGCTTGGGTCCAGCGACGGCTTTCTTGTATTCGGGGCCGGCGATCAACGTGCTGGCGATCGTGCTGACGGCCACGGTGCTGGGCCCGTCTTTGGGGATTGCCCGGGCGGTCGGCGCCGTGGCGTTTAGCATCGTGATCGGCTTGGCCATGCATCTGATCTACCGCAAGGAGGAGACCAAGAAGGCGGCTGGGGCGATGGCGATGCCGGACGACGAGCCAGCGCGCCCGCTGTGGAAGACGGCGACCTACTTCGCCGCGATGGTTGGGATCCTGGTTTTTGCCAATTGGGGCAAGCCGGAGGCCACCGAGGGCATCTGGTTTGCGATCTGGTCCAACAAATGGATCATCACCTCGTTGTTCGGTGTCGCGTTGGGGATCATCCTGGTGGCTTGGTTCGGCATTCGGTGGTGGAAGATGGCGTTGGTCGGCTTGGCGACGACGGCGACTTGGGCGCTGGTTTCGGGATGGTTGCTGCCTGGGTTCGGCCATCTGCTGCCGGGGTATGAACACGGCCTGCCCTATGCGGCGATGATTCCCTTTGCCGCCGCCACAGTGGGCATTACGATCGTGTTGGGCGTCGGTCGCCGGAGCGAAGAGGCCGACGAGTGGTTCGCGCAGAGTTGGGGGTTCACCAAGCAGATCACGCCGCTGTTGTTCTTTGGCGTGCTGGTCGCCGGTTTTCTGCTGGGTCGGCCAGGGGAAGAGGGCATGATCCCCAGCGAGTGGGTCGCCTCGTGGGTCGGCGGCAATTCGCTGGCGGCCAATTTGTTTGCATCGCTGATCGGGACGGTCATGTACTTTGCCACGCTGACCGAGGTGCCCATCCTGCAAGGCCTGATTGGCAACGGCATGGGAAAGGGGCCGGCGTTGGCACTGCTGCTGGCGGGGCCCGCGCTGTCGCTGCCGAACATGCTGGTGATCCGTTCAGTGCTGGGCACGCAGAAGACATTGGTGTTCATCTCGTTGGTGGTGGTGATGAGCACCCTGACGGGCTGGGCTTATGGAGCTTTCTTTTAAGCGGGGAGTAGTAGAGATGAAGACACTTGTGATTGCATCCCTCGGGATGATCGGTTTGATCGTGGGGCTTTCGATCGCCGTAGCCGGAGGGATGTTCCGTTCTGCCGTCCCGGCAACGGACGACCTCTCCAGCGGTTCCTTGGCGACTGCGCCGCCCATCGCGACAGCCGAACCAGCCGCGACGGCCGACGAGGCGGCAGAACCGCGGCGCGCCATGACGGCATGGGAGCAGGCCAGCGAGGCCGACAAGTACCTGTTTGCGATGATCTGGGACGTGGAGAACGAGCAGACGGCGGCCATGAGGCAGGTGGTCTCCGCGGCGGCCGAGGCTTCGGAGCAGGCCGATTCGGTGTTCGTGCAAGTGACGGACCCGGCCGAGCGGGAATTCGTGAGGAAGTTCCGGTTGACTCATGCCTCGATGCCTTTGATCCTGGTGATCGCGCCCAACGGAGCGGTCACCGGCGGGCTTTCGTATCCGTGCGAGGCACAGGATCTGCTGGATGCGTTCACCAGCCCAGCGATGGCTGCCACGCTATTGCCGCTTCAAAAGGGCAAAGTGGTGCTGCTGTGCGTCCAGAACGACTCGACCGATCTGAACGACCAGGCGCTTCAGGGTGTCCACGATTTTGCGCACGACCCGAGCTTCGCCGACTTGGCCGAAGTCGTGATGGTGGACCCGCGCGATTCCGCCGAGGCATCCTTTCTGAGCGACCTGAGAATCGATCCGCAAACCTCGGTGGCGCTGACCGTCCTGCTGGTTCCTCCAGCCTCCGTCGCCGCAGTGTTCGAAGGCGAGACGACCCGCGACCTGCTGCTATCCACATTACGATCCTGCGGACCAGGCGGCTGCGCGCCGCGCTGACGAATGGATACCCCATCATGGGCAAGCTTTCGGGGTAACAGCAGGTTCCGTTCGGAGCCCGGAAGGAACGGGTTGCGTCGGGTGGTTGACCAACGCGCTTTCGCTCCTATAGTAGTCAGGGTACCCTGGCGGTTGGCAGTTTGGTTTGGATCCTGCTTCCTCGCCGGGGGGTGAGAGTGTTTTTCGTACCACTTGAATGAGGGGATCTGAGATGAAGCGTAGATCGATGGGACTGACGGTACTGAGCTTGTTGGCTGTCGGAGTGTTTGTTGTGAATACCTGTCACGGCCAGCATGGGCAGCCTCGCGAATCGCTGAAAATCGGCGACAAAGGCGTCGAGTGGGGCAGCCTGCCGGCAACGGATGGCTCGAACTATCGCCTGGCCGACATCGACGCCAAGTTGGTGGTTGTGGTGTTCGGTTGTCACCACTGCCCGGTCCATGTTGCTTACGAAGAGCGTCTCAAGGAGATTCAGGCAGATTACGAGGGCAAGGACGTCGCCGTTGTCGTGCTGAACCCCAATAATATGTGGGATGAAGACACGATGGAACGGATGAAGAAGCGAGCCGCGGAGAAAGAGTATAACTTCGTCTACATCAACGACGCCAGCCAGGAATCGGGCCATAAGTACGGCGCACGAGTGACCCCGCACATCTTCCTGCTGGACGCAGATCGTGTGGTCCGCTATATCGGCGGAGTGGACGACAGTCAGAACCCGGCCAATGTCAAGGAACACCATCTCCGCAACGCACTGGATGCGTTGCTGGCAGGGCAGGATCCACCGAGGACTGAAACCCGGGCCTTTGGATGCACGGTGAAGTATAATTAGTATCTAGCGGGAAACAATGGTCGCATTGGCGCCCTCTCCCGGTGCAGCATAGGGCAGGATGACAGCGATGATTCAAGACTCGCGGCTTTTGTCTCGGCCCAACTGGCTCGCCATCGTGGTCTTGCTGATGTTTGCGACGGCTGGCTGCAGCGGATCGCAGCCTGCCGTGCCTGAAGTAGCGGTTCCGGCTGAGCAGGCCGAAGAACGGGTGAATATCACCCTCGAACCCATCGATGCCGAGCGATACGCGGAGGTGTTGGCTCGGCATCGCGGCAAGGTTGTGTTGGTTGACTTCTGGGCGTTGTGGTGCCCACCCTGTGTGGCCAAGTTTCCGCACGTGGTGGAACTGCACGAACGTTTGGCGAGCCTGGGATTGGTGGTCCTGTCCGTAAGCCTGGATGAGCCGGAGGACGCCGACGCCGTTCTTCGATTTCTGGTCGATAAGCGGGCTGCGTTCGAGAACTACCACAGCCTTTACGGTGTGGGGTCAGCGGTCTTCGAAGCCTTTGACTTGGAAGCCGTCCCCCACATCAAACTCTATGACCGACAGGGGGAACTCCACCGCACCTTCTCCGGCTCGGCGATTGAACTCGCAGAGTTGGAGCGGGTGATCGCTGAATTGCTTTGAGGTAGACCTTCGTCGTCAACGGCGCTCCTTGCCTGTCAAGAACGGTCAACTGATTGACACTTCCGTCAGATTTCGCGCAGCGATTCCTGGGTACCGCGATGCATTTCGTACCAGAACGACCAGGCGGCGTCGTCTTGATTGCGGTCGAATTCGCCGATCCATTGATCCAGCTCCGGACGGCGGACTCCCTCGACGTCCCGTTTGCGTTTCAAGAACGTATGGACGAAGTCGATGCAGCGCTGGGAACTCCAAAACAACGACGCATTCCGGCTGTGAATCCGGTTGACCGTCATCGCCGTCTGGTCGACCAGCCGCTGTCCCAGACCGTACAGCGATTCGAAAATCGGCGGCAGCATCTCCTCGGCCCACCCGCGGTGGAAGCGGCAGAAGCCCGTGTTGTCCAGCATCAATTCGTTCCTCATCAGCGCGATGCTGATCCGTCCCAGCTCGCGCGGGGGCAGGAAGTCGTTCCCGTAGTACTGGTAGTACTTGCCCATGACGGCCATCGGAGCCAGGATGCCGGGCGTCCAGTACTGGTTGGGCACCATCCAACCGCGGCGGGCGAAGGACGTGAAGACGAACGAATTCCGGATATCACTGCCCCGGTCGCGTGCCAAGAGCCGGGCCAGCCGCCGCGCGCCGTCGCGCAGATCCAGCAGCCCGCGGCGCTGGATTATGGAATCGAGCAACTGTTCGCCGATGGCCCCATTGTGCGCCGAATCGGCGACGGGGTCGAACCCCTCGGCCTGAAACATCGGCCGCTCGCGGACGCCCAGTTCCTCCGGCTTCAGCAGGCCCGTGTCCAGGCAGTCCATCAACCACGCGATGACTCCGCCGCTGCTGATCGCATCAAATCCGTACACGTCCGACTTGCGGTTCAACCGTTCCGCCGCCCGCTGGTCGAACACGCCGGACAAGGGCCCCATCGTCTGATAGGGCTCGTAGTCCTTCTTGTACTCGTCGCGCAGTTTCTTACACACCGCCGCACACGGCTCGCCACAGTGGAATTGCTGCTTGGTTTCGATCGTCTCCTGGTTGAATTGCTTCAAGTAATGATTGACAATCAACCGGTCGTGGACGGCCTGCCGCTGCTCCTCGCTGTCGTAGATGCTGCGGTAGTTGAAGTACAACAGCCGCCCGCCGACGGTCGCGTAATTCACTCCGAACGTCCCACCGGTCTCGAACCGCGGATCGAACCGGTATTTGGTCGTGGCTTCGAAATCCACCGTCTTCAGCCGCTTGTTGTACTTGTCGGCAAACCACTCGTCCGCCACTTTCCGGTCGCGAAAGTCTTCATCGACGAACGTCCCGCCGAAGATGACGGCTACCAGGTTGTGCTGTTGCAGCATCTTCGAACCGAATCCGCCCCGGCCTGCCCAGGTATCCACGTGAGTCAGTCGCCCCTTGGACACGGGCGCCGATCCGATGGCTCCGAAATCCGTCGCGGCGGCTGCCGGACCGACCGCCAGGACGCGCGGATCGCTGCCGTAGCGGTCCCCAAAACAATTCAGCACGTGCTCCATCATCGCATACACGCCGCCCGGTGCTTCGTCCCAGATGCGCTGTGGATCGACCGGCAGGACCTCGACCTCGACGTGCTCGACGCCGTTGCGGTTCAAGTACAGCACCGATGGCGACGCGGCTCGGCCGATAATCGACAGCAGGTTCACCCCCAGATTGTCGAACACTAACGCAGCGCCGCCCATCGTCGACACGTAGAAACCGCCCCAGCAAGGCGAAAAGCCGGTGATGATCAACCGGTTCGAACCCGGCAGGATCGATCCGGCCAGCAATCCGCCGCCGATACACAGGGCATTGAACCGGCCTGCCAGATGCAAGCCCAAGTCGACGGGCCCGAAGAACGGTTGACCCGCACGATAGTAATCCAGACGGTAGAACGAATTCGTAGCATCGACCGTCAAAACACGCAACCGGGAGTCCATGAAATACCTCCTCCCAAAGCATCCCTGGATTTGTTTCGGATTTCGTGCTTGGGATTTGTTGCCCCGTGAAACGGAGTACATTCCGTTCCCGCCGCCCGCAATCCGAGCCACCTGTCTGTTCCGCGCCCTTACGGGTGTGCGGTCTCGAATTGATGGCAAGGCATGCAATTCATCATGCCCAGCGAATCGGCTTGCCCAGCTTTCCCGTGGCATTCGTTACAGGAATGAACCTCGGGAGTAATATCCACGAACTCACGCAATTGGCCGTTCGCCTCGGCGTTCAGCACTTCGACAACCTTCACAGCTCCCTCGGCGGAAAGCCGGCGGCAACGTTCCCGCCGCTCGATGCTGAACGCATCGCACCCTGAGGCCTTGCACCATGCACCGCTGGACACATGACACAAAACGGATTGGGACACGCTGGAGGCGATTTCGACATCCTGCGCAGGATTCTCCGGTTGGAAGTTGGGCAGAGACGCTGATTCGTACCACAAACAGATGTCCGCCATCAGCTCTTCCCGCTTCTGCCGGATTTCCAGCCCGCTATGGAACAGCCCGATCAAGGCACAGCAACCGTTCACCACCCCGCACGTCGATCCCCAACCGCCTATGCCCACAGCGCCGAAACGCATCATGTCGATGGGGAACGAGCGGAACGGTTCGCCCACCTTCTCGGCCGCCTGCATGATCACACTGCCAACCACGGAGTACATACAACTACCTTTTGGGTAGATGTCGTATGCCAACTGGCCCACTCTTTCCGGGTCGAGCGGCAAGTAGGTCCAATCTTGTTGGCCCGATGCCAACTGCTGGACTGCCTGACTCGCCGGTTGGGCGGTTTCTTCCGCCACCGCCGAGTGTCCACCGGCAGTCTGTGAACCATCGATTTCCTTCGCCGAGATGCTAAGGTCCGGACCCTGGCGCCCGCAACCGCTCAGCAACGCGGAACCTCCCATCATGCCCAGCGAAGCGAGTACGTGCCGTCGATTGAACTTGTGCATCAAAAAACTCCTAAATCCTAAGGTGCCATCAAAAACCGCCCATGTGGGTCAGTATCTCCGAGACTGACGACACGTGGGTCGGTATCTCCGAGACCGACGCGGTTTTGTGGCGGCCTCGAAGGGCACATCAACAAAACCGATGCGATTGATTCCAAGGTTCCTGAACCTGACTCGCCAATCACTTGCAACTTTAGCCAACATCGCAAGGAATGTCAAGCCGCTTATGCATCCAAATCGCTACAACAAAATATCCCAGCGCTCATTGCACTTCTTTGAGAGGACTTTAATAGCCCTTAACGGGGGGCGTCGTTTCTCGATGCTGTATCGAAGCAACGTTTTCGCACAATGCGGCCGGTGTTTTCCCGAACCGGTCTACGTCGCCGGGATTTGCTTTCCTGTCGGCTAGGCGATCTCCAGTGCCACCAACTCGCGATGCTCGGCCGCGTTCTGTTCCAGCACGTCTTCCACGCATGAGAAAAAACTCATCAGGCACTTGACCCGCAGTCGGTAAAACACCATCGTGCCGCGTTTCTCGTCGGCGACCAAACCCGCGTGCTTCAACTGGCTCAAGTGCCGTGAAACGGTAGACATATCCGTTCCCACCAATTCGGTGAGTTCACAAACGCAGCGTTCACCGTGTTCGGCCAGTTCGTCCAGGATGATCAAACGAGCCGGATGGGCCATTGCCTTGATCACCCGTGCCCTCGCTTCGTACTTCGCCAACTGTTTACGATTCATGATACCCTTGCCATCGGAATTCGGATATTTGCCACTTTAGCCACGTTTGCAATTGGTGTCAAGCCAGACCCGCCATGCTCCCGTAATCTTTCCGCTACGTTCGTCCGTGTTCCCCCGTTTCGAAGTGAGTTGGTTCTGCTTCTAAAGTGCGGGGGTTTCGCCGGTTCAACTAACAGCCATTTTCCGTGCATTCGTTGCCGGAACGATGGCAGTTTTTCTTTCAACGAGCCATTCTTTGCGACGCCCACGGATGCAGCCGGTGGCGAATCTGCGAACAACGGGACGTGGCAGTGCCGTTGTCGTGTCCAGCTCAGTTCCCAGGAACTGCTAGGATCCAGGGGCTAGGTGTTGTTGCCTTGCCCGGCCTCGCACATCCTATATCACGTGGAGGCGGATCTCCGAGACGCCTGATTGCCGTCAGTTTTTGCTGGTTTACCCGGCCTTGGAAATGCCGGACCACGTGGGATGCCGAATCTCGTGTTGGTCTCAGGGATCTTCCCGGAGTTCTCGCGAAAAAGGGTGGACGTACACATAGAGGTTACGCATCGCCCACCAGAAGGACAGTAGCCCGAAACATGCGGAGAAATGGAAAATGCCAGATGTACTGCCGGTACGAGGTCGTATAACCATAAGGGGGTAGGTCGCACAAACAAAGCCCACGGCCGCCAATGTCAGTAGGGCCGTGATCTCCAAGAAAATGGTACCGGGCGAACGGTTGAAAATCACACTCAAAGGTATCCTGTTCACTCTCGCACGCATATCGCGGGGTAATCTGCGGACGTTCGGGTGCGGCCTGCCGCACAGTCCGAATATGTACAGAATTCCTATAGGGAGGAACATATCCATGGGCTGGTTGCGCAAAACGTCGCCTAACCACGGCACCTGAATCACGCCAACCACATCCAGAATGCATAGGGCCACAAGCGTCATCGCTGACCAGTGGAAAAAGTAACCCAGCATGTAAACGAAAAGGCGAAAGGTCATGGTGCGATCACGAACAAAGGGCTTTTTAATCGGGATTGGGATTCGGATTCGGAATCTGTCTCGACCACCCGAGCACGGGCTACCCGGTGGTGGTTCGTCCCGGTGCGGTTTTCCGTTGCCTTTTACTCAAAAATGTGGCATGTTCGG
>SKKK01000685.1 GCA_007121535.1 Planctomycetaceae bacterium
GACCGGGCGTTACCGGGCCAAGTGGCAACTGGTGCGCAACCTGTACGATCTCGGGTATAATGCAGATGAGGTGCGCGAGATCTTTCGGCTGATCGACTGGATGATGAGCTTGCCGGAGGACTTAAGCCGGAAATTCGAAGAAGAACTCGTTGTTTTGGAGGAAGGTTTGAACAATGCCTTACGTCACATCTGTGGAACGCATCGCCGAAGCACGGGGAGAAGCACGGGGTAAGACAAAGGGTGGAGCAGCAGTTCTTTTGGGTCAACTGACACGGACCTGTGGAGCAATTCCCGAGGATCTTGAACAGCGGCTGTACCGACTGCCGCTTGAAAGGTTGGCGGAACTGGGAGAAGCTCTGTTTGATTTCCGGTCGCTGGATGACCTGCGCGCTTGGCTGGACGCGCATGGGCGTTCCGCGGCCGATTGAGTCGCCAGCATAGGGGGGCGGGTTGAGACTTGGTACCCATGGGGCCATCGGGTCTCCGCTGCTCTGGCGGCGTCCCGAATCGGGTTCGTTTTAGCCGCCCTCGAAAGAGTCGGGTGTGATTTTCACGGCGGTTTTCGTGTTTCCTGACGACAGTGAGGCGGGACGGCTGACGGAGACGCAGTGGGAATTCACTCGCTGGCGACAAGGGTGCCGTGGGCCCGGGAGAATTCCTATGGAACTGTGGATGCTGGCTGCCGAAGCCGCCGCAGAACAGGGTGTCGAACAGACCGCCCAGGCCTTGCAGCTCAGTCCCGAACGACTTGAACAGTGGTGCCAACAATTGGGACTGACCAACCGTTCGATGCGCATTCTGGTGGCCACGCAGCCAGTGGACTTCCGCAAAGGGATCGACGGCTTGGCGGCCATCTGCCGACAGCAACTCCAAGAAGATCCCATGACCGGCGGTGCTTTCATTTTCCGCAACCGCCAATGCTTTCGGTTGCGGCCGGAGGCCGCGCTGGGTGCGAGCCGCCGGTTCTTGGCCAACTTGGGCGGCTCCGCCCGAAAAATTGCCCGTCGATCATTGGGGACGATACCATTGGGACTGCCAGTACTGCTGGTCCAATGCGTAGGGATCGACCGGTGCGTCGTCCGCGTGGTCCTCGGGCAGGATGCCGTAGCGGCGCAATTCTCGGAGATACTCGGGGCGAGGCTGAAAGCCCGGCATGTCAAAGCGTTTTCTTCGCTCCAGATCGTCGCGTCCGTCGGAGACCATCTGCAACAACGTGGCGTAATCCGGGTCCGTACGATCGGAAAAGACGGCAGCCGGTTCGCCTGCCGCGTCGCGGCACAATCCGAAGCCGCCGGCGGGCTCGTCCAGCGGCGCCAGCAGCAACAGGGAATCCTCGGGCTGCGAGAGATTGAAGACGATGTGTCGGCTGAGTTGCAGACGCGGGTCGTCGATGTCGAATCGCCAAAACGAGATGCCCCGTTCATCGCTGATCGCCATGGGCAACACCAAATCGCCTTGGTGGCACTCGGCACAGCGGCGTTGGATCGCGTCGGCGCCGGCCAACGTGGTCGGCCAATCGAAATCGGTGTCGACCAAGTGGTTCTCTTCATAGCCGCCGATCGAACCCGTTCCCAACGCGGCGTAAGTTCCGGGATAGGGGGCTCCCACATCGATCCACAGCCGCAGCATGTCTCGCTGGTGATCGTCTGCCACCACGCCGTGATGGCTGCCGTCCAACATCGTCAGGATGCGGCTGGCCGATGAGCCCACGGAGCGAGGCGGCAGATTGCTGACCGCCCGGTTGCGATTGTCGCTGAACAACTGCCGCACGGTCATCGTGAAGTAGGCATGCGAAAACATGGGGCCGCGATCGCCACTCAACATCACTCCGCCCGCGTACGGCCCGCCGCGTTCGGTGGCTTGGTACCCGTGACAGTCTACGCACAGTTGATCCAGGATCGGTTGAATATCTCGGGGAAAGTCGAACACGTCCGGTACACCGCTGATCGGCTGGATGCGGCGGGGACGCGAGGGCAACGAGGCCATCGGCTGGGCGGCGGGTAGGGACTCGGTCCGCTGTTCGTGGCAGCCGACACAGCCCAGCACCTCGCCCGGTTGGACGGTCATGAAGCTGTGCATCCGCTTGACCGACATGTCGTTCTCGTCCAAGGCGACGAAGAAGACGCTGCGCAGCGCGGGCAAGCGGAACACGGCTGAACCATCCTCTTGGACGGGCACCGTGCCCAGGATTCGTTCCAGGGTGAACGAACCGCCGTAGGTCAGCGGGTCCATCCCGCCCGTGTAGTTGATCGGCTTGGGCAGGGATTCCAACACCAGCAAACGCTTGATCTCGCCCCGTGCGACACCCTCCATGTTCCGGCCGTGATAGACATCCTGGAGGACCACGATCCCGTCCGGATCCGCTGGATCCGTGCGATCCGGCAGGACTCGTTCCCGAGGCCGGGGGATCAACGGTCGAGGTTCGTGGCATTCCAAACCGGCTCGCTTGTCCTCGTCGGACAGCTCGTACACGGTGTGCATCAC
Organism: Planctomycetaceae bacterium; assembly: GCA_007121535.1. GTDB lineage: Bacteria > Planctomycetota > Planctomycetia > Pirellulales > Pirellulaceae > SKKK01. The sequence goes on from SKKK01000685.1 coordinate 2,485, forward strand.
CCCGTCGCTGTCCAGCAGCACGATCCGGGGTCCTGTGGCAGCCATGAACAAGTCTTCGGAAAACGCCCAGGGGTCGCGAAACACATTCTGGGTCGTGATCGGGGTGACGCCACGGGGGTCGTCCGGACCGTAACGCGGATCGACCAGCGTGATCGCCCCGTCATGCTCGCGGCGACCGTGCCCGGGCGAAAAGATGGCGACCACCTTCGGTGAATCGGGGATCGGTTTGGCATCGATCATCAAGATGCCCGGATGCTTATTCCCAAAAAAGACCATCTGCCCGGTCCCGTCCGGATTGCACGTCCAGAGATGGTGATAGTCGACCTGCGATCGATCGACATACTCCCAACGCTGATACAGGATGCGCCCGTCGGGCAACGGCCAGGGCGTGTTGTCGTGTTCCACATTGGCGGACAACGGGCGGATATTGCTGCCATCCGCATCGCAACGATACAGCACGGCGACTTGGGTCAACCAGCATTGCACCCAGCGCTGACAGCGGCTGGACACGAAGACGATTCCGCCGTCAGGCAAATAGGCCGGTTCGATATCATCGTACGGGCCATCGGTCAATCGGCGGAGGTTACTGCCGTCCACGTCGATCTCGAAAAGATGATAATGCTCGGTCCCACCCGGTCGGTACGAGAACAGGATTTTTTTCGCGTCGTAATGCACGACCGGGTCGCGCACCCCGCCTTGCGGATCGTCGATCAGGTGCGTGACTTGTCCGGTCCGCACATTCAGCCGAGTCAGACGGCCGCCGTCCCCGAACGTTCGCCGTTGCGGCCCCTCGGCGAAATAGCCGAAATTCGCGTACCAATGCCCGTCCTTGCCGGGCTGTCGAATCGCCAGGACGATCTCTTCGACACCGTGCTCGGTCCAGGCGTCGGCCAGCGCCTCGCGTGCCGCTCGCTGCCGAGCCGCCCGCTCTTGTTCCGCTTGTCGTCGACGCTCTGCCACCGCCGAGGCCGCTTCGCCCTCGGGAAACTCCAGCTCCCAGATGGAGTAAAGGCCATGCGGTCCCGGTCGTTGACACACAATCCGCAAGTAACGGCCGCTGCCGTTCATCCCTGTGATTCGTTCCGTACCACCCGCCCCGTCTTGCTGCCGGTGTACGGTCTGCCAGGTGGTTCGATCGTCAGAGAAGCGGATCTCGTAAGCGTTGGCCGCAGCGCGTTCCCAGTGGATTACCATCGTGTCGATCGAAACAGGTCGGCCGAAATCGACTTCGAGCCACACCGGACGATCACCCGACTGGGCACTGGCCCACCGCGTCTGGTGATCGCCGTCCAATGCTGCTTCCGGCGGGTATTGCTGACCATGCACCGAAGAAGCCGTCACCCAGTTTGTCGACTCAGCGCCTACCAATGGAACCAGACAGGACATGACCAGTCCCCAAGCGAAGCAGGCTTGGCAAAAAAGACGCTGTTCAGAAATTCTGGCACGCAACATGATCGTCTCCCGTCAGGAATTCTGGGCAACTGCGAGCACAGGAGCCATCGCTTAACCGACCTTGATATCCTAAGCTGAGGTCTACCGACAAACAAGGTCATGGGGCACCGAACCGCAAATCTTCGATAATCGCCTTTTCTTGACCAAAACGACGGGCTTGACCCCAAGGGTGGTTTTCATCCATAATTCCGACTTTCCGAAGCAAACCGCCACGGAGTTTTCGATCGTGCCCTACCACAGTGTTGTTTGCGTCAAGCAAGTTCCCGATACGGCGAACATCACCGCCCAAGCAATGAAAGACGATGGGACGGTGAATCGTGCCGCCTTGCCAGCCATCTTCAATCCGGAGGATCTCCATGCCCTGGAAGCGGCATTGGAAGTCCGCGAACGGTTCGGCGGTACGGTGACCGTACTGACAATGGGACCCCCAAAAGCAGCGGAGGTGCTCCGAGAATGCCTTTATCGAGGCGTGGACCGAGCGATCATGCTGACCGATCGCCGAGCGGCCGCCAGCGACACGCTGGCAACCAGCTATATCCTTTCCCAGGCGATCAAGACCATCGCTGACCGATTCGGAGACTATGACTTCGTCTTTTGCGGACGCCAAGCCATCGACGGCGACACGGCTCAGGTTGGCCCTCAATGTGCCGAAAAACTGGGGGTTGCGCAGGTCACTTACATGGAAGAACTATTGCGATTGGATGGCCGGACGGTCGTCGTTCAACGCAATGTGGGCAACGGCTGGGAGGTTGTCGAGACCTCGTTGCCGGTAATGATCACGGTGATCGATTCGGCCAACCAACCTCGGCCCCCCGCAGCCCGCAAAGTGATGCTTTACAAGCGTGCTCGGGTCAAAGACGAAGTGGTGGGCGAGGTCAAGCGGGGGATGGCTGAGGATTCGGACGAGGATCGGCAAGCCGAGATCCAACGTCGCTTGGCGGACTTGAAGGATCGGAGCCTGTTGATCGACCAATGGGACTTGGACGACGTCGGGGCGGACATCCAACGTTGCGGGCTGTCCGGTTCGCCGACCAAGGTCTACCGCATCCAGTCGATCGTGCTTACCAAAACGGGCTATAAAGAGGTCCCTCCGACCGAGCTGGGTGTTCGTGAATTGATCCAGGAATTGATCGTCGATCACACGCTGGGCTAACGGCGGCACGCTCTGGCTAACCTATTCTGAAACGAAAGCATACCGAGGAAAGACAAATTGCATGATTCCCGTTAATCGACAGGGTGAGGTTTGGGTCTACGCCGAGCAAGAGGGCGGCATCTTGAACGACGTGGCGCTGGAGCTTTGCGGCAAGGCCCGGGATCTGGCGGATGAGTTGGGTGTGTCGGTCGGCGCCGTTCTGGCAGGCCACGAAGTCGACGGGCTGGCTCGACGGCTGATCGCCCACGGAGTGGATCGCGTCTACTTGACCGAACACCCGCGACTGGCTCATTTTCAAACGAATTCGTACGCCAAGGTGTTGATCGAGATGATCAAAAAGCACGCGCCGCAGATCGTGTTGTTCGGGGCCACGCACGTGGGCCGCGATCTGGCCCCGCGCGTCGCTTCGGCGGTCCGAGCCGGCATGACGGCTGATTGCACCGATTTGCAAATCAAGGACGTGACCGACCCGAAGACCAAACAGACTCACGAAAAACTCTTACTGCAAATCCGGCCGGCGTTTGGTGGCAACATCGTGGCGACCATCGTGAATTATGACTGGTGGCCGCAGATGGCGACGGTTCGCGAGGGCGTGATGCCCATGCGTGACCTGGACAGCTCCCGCACCGGCGAAACGATTCGGGAGGATGTCGAGATCACGGCGGCGGACATGCCCCTGAAGCTGATCGAGCGGCACGTCGAGCCGCGCACCGTGAACCTGAAGGGCGCGCGAGTCATCGTGGCGGGAGGCGGAGGAATCGGTACGAAAGAGAATTTCCGGCTGATCCACGATCTGGCGGGGGCCATCGGTGGTGCGGTCGGCGCCAGCCGAGCAGCGGTCGATGGCGGGTTCATCGGCAAAGAGCACCAGATCGGCCAGACCGGCACCACGGTGCGGCCTGCCCTGTACATCGCCTGTGCGATCAGCGGACAAGTACAGCATCGGGCCGGGATGGAAGAATCGGCGAAAATCATTGCCATCAACAAAGATCGCGAAGCACCGATCCACTCGGTCGCCAACTACGGGATCGTCGGCGACGCCAATCAGGTGATCCCGATCATGATCAAAGCCCTGCGGGAACGTCCCGCGGCCGAAAAGAACCAGCAACCATCGTGATGGAGACAGGACGTGGCGAACTTTTTCACCGACAACGAAGATATCCGGTTCCTGATGGAACATATCGATCTCCGCGAATTGGCCAACGTCCAAGAGGATGATTTCGACGACCTGGATACGCGGCCGGATTACGCGCCGCGCGATGCAGACGAAGCGGTCGAAAACTATCACCGCATCCTGGATATCGTCGGTCAGATTTCCGCCGAGACCATCGCGCCCAACGCCGAGGAAATCGATCTGAGCGGCAATACCTTGAACGCAGACGGAACGGTGACCTACCATCCGTTGGTGCGTGAGAATCTGGATCGCTTGGGCCAAGGCGATCTGATGGGCTTCACGCTGCCCTATCGCTTCGGCGGAATCAACTGTCCTAATCTGATCTACACGATCGCCACCGAAATCGTCAGTCGAGCGGATGGGTCGCTGCAGAACATCTTCGGACTGCAAGGGATCGCCGAAACGATCAACGCCTTCGCCGACGAAGAGATCCGAAAAGATTTTCTTCCCCGGTTCTCCAGCGGCGAGGTGACCGGCGCCATGGTCTTGACCGAACCGGACGCGGGCAGCGATCTGCAGGCGATCCGTTTGCGCGCCGACTTGGACGACCAGGGCGTCTGGCGTCTGAACGGGGTGAAACGGTTCATCACCAACGGCTGCGGCGAAGTGCTGCTGACCCTGGCCCGCAGCGAACACGCGATCAGCGACGGGCGGGGATTGAGTCTGTTTGTCTCCGAACGCAGCGAGCACATCAAGGTGCGGCACCTGGAGAAGAAACTGGGCATCCACGGTTCGCCCACGTGTGAACTGGTCTATACCAATGCTCCGGCGCGGCTGGTCGGTGAACGCCAGCGAGGCCTGATCACCTACGTGTTGGCCCTGATGAACGGCGCCCGAGTCAGCATCGCCGCCCAATCCTTGGGGATCGCCGAAGCAGCCTACCGTCTGGCACGAACGTACGCTCACAGCCGCCAACAATTCGGCGTGCCGATCGAACGTCTGCCCGCAGTGGCCGAGATGGTGACCGACATGCAGATCGAGATCCAAGCCGCTCGCGCGTTGACCTACGAAACCAGCCGCATCTGCGACTTGGAGAACAACAATCTGCGAGTCATGGAATACAAAACGCTGGACAAGGACGAAGCCAAGCGACGCAAGAAGTTGAGCCGCGACCTGAAACGCGTCAACAGCATGCTGACGCCGATGTGCAAGTACTATGGCAGCGAGATGTGCTGCTACGTGGCTGATACAACGATCCAGGTGCTGGGCGGTTCGGGCTATATGCGGGATTACCCGGCCGAACGATACCTGCGCGATGCTCGGATCACGACGATCTACGAAGGCACCAGCCAATTGCAGATTCTCGCTGCCAGCCGTGGCGTATCGGCGGGGGTGTTCGACGGCTACATCGAACCCTTCGAAGCCATGGAATACGAAGATCCCCAGTTGCAGGAATTGAAACAACAACTGCTGGACGCGAAGCAGCCGCTGAGCGAGGCCATCGCCTTCGTCAAAGGCCGTTCGCCCAGCTTCCTGGACCTGATGGGGCGCCGACTGGTGGACTGTGCGATCCTGCAGATCTGCGGCCATCTGCTGCTGCAACAGGCGACGAAGAAGCCGGCCAAGAAATTGATCGCGCGTCGTTACATCCAGCAGGGGATGCCCCAACTGCGGATGAAGTGCCAGCAGATCATGCAAGCGGACACTTCGCCGTTGGACCAATACGAAACCCTGGCGGGCCCCGTTCCCAGCAGCCATTGATCGCCCTCGGCCAGACCCATGAAACTTCCGCGTGAAGGCGCTCGCTGGTTCGTCCGCATCCGCTGGATCGCGTGCCTGCTGGTGCTGCTGTTGGCGGCGGCCGGCAACATGGCGGGCGTTCTTGCGGATGTCCGTCCGCACGTGGCGGTGGCCATCGGGATGCTGCTGTACAACGGCGTCTTCTGGTGGCGGCAACAACGTTGGGGAGCCACTCAACGGAACGTCGACCACCACATCGCCGCTCAGATCCTGTGCGACATCCTCGCGCTGTCCTGCCTGCTGTATTTCTCCGACCTGCCTCGCAATCCGTTCCTGTTCTACTACGCACTGCCGATGATCATCGCCGGTATGTACCTGCGCGGCACGGCGCCGATCGGCTTCGGGCTGTTGGTCACGCTGGTGGTGGGAATTATCCTTGTGTTGGAGTATCAGGAGCTGTTGCCTCAATTTCCAATTCAATACTCCGACGCTCCGGTCCAACCGCTGGATGGCGTCTATCTATTGACGTTGTTCATGGCGCTGTCCAGCAGCTTGTGGATCACCTTGTACCTGGCCCTGTCCATCCGTCGCTACGTCGATCGAGCGCACGAAGAGATCCGACAAAAGGAAAAGATGGTCGGCATCGGGCAACTGGTCGCCAGTATCGGACACGAGATCGCCAATCCATTGGACGGCGTCCAGAACTGCCTGCGCCGCATCGGCAGCCGAGTGAGAGACGATCCGCATCTGGCCGAGTACGTCAAAATGATGGAAGAAGCCCTGGAGCGAATCGAGAAGACCACCAAGCGAGTCCAATCGTTTGCCCGGCCTCGGGGCTTGGAACTGCAACCCACCTCGGTCAACGCGGCCGTCCACGCGGTCCTGGACCTGATCCGACTGCAGTGCGGCGACGACATCGCCGTCGAAACGTCGTTGAACGAGGTTCCTCTGGTGGAAGGCGATCCTTACACCCTGCAGGAGATCCTGTTCAATCTGTGCATGAACGCGATCGCCGCCATGCCCGATGGCGGCCGGTTGACGTTGCGCACCTACACCCTCGGACCGCAGGACGAATTGGACGACCACGTGGCGATCGACGTGACGGATACGGGAACCGGCATCCCGCGCGCCCAGTTCGAGAAGATCTTCGAGCCGTTTTACACGACGCGAGCCGAAAGCGGTGGTACCGGATTGGGCCTGGCCCTTTGCCGCATGCTGATCGCCGAAATGGACGGCCGCATTCAAGTCCGGTCGACGCTGAACCAAGGCACCACGTTCACCGTGATCCTGCAACCCACCAAATCACACGCCAAGCCAAGCCGGGCGCCTACTTCGAATCCTTCCGACGATCCTCGGTGACGGGACGATCGAACAGACCGATGCCGATGATGGTCAGCGCGATACCGGACAACAGCCACGAATTGTGCGATTCTTGAAACAGCAGAATGCCAACCGCAGCGCCCAAGGCGACTTGCGAGGCGTTCAGCACATTGGCATGCACCAAAGTCGTCAATTGCAATCCCTTGATGATCAGCGCAAAGCCGATCAGATTGAAGGCACCGGAGGCCAGCATCCATGCCAATGTGGCCGGTTCGGTAGCCAGCATGCCGGTAACGCCCATCCGCAACCAACTGATCCCACCCAACACGATCACACCGACCCCGGTCACCACCAACACCGTGACCATGATGGGAACTTGCGCCTTGGAGGTATGGCGGATCGCGGCGCCCAGACAAGCAAACGCCGCCCCGGTACCGCAGGCCGCCGCCAGGCCCAGCAGGACGATGCCCGTGCTGGTCGCGCCCGGCAACGAGTCCAGCGAGTCGTTGGCATGGGCCAGTCCGACGCTGATTAGAGAGATAGCGGCGATCACCAGCGCGATCGCGACGACGGAGCGGAGCGAGAGCCATTCGCGGAACAGTGCCATGCCGATCAATCCGCTGGCAGCCAAATTCACGCCGAAGACCAACGGCATGGTGATCGCCAGACCCACCACTCCAAAGGCCCATTGCATGCTGAGATTGCCAGCCAACTGGACCACCAACGCGGCCATCGCCAA
>SKKK01000598.1 GCA_007121535.1 Planctomycetaceae bacterium
AGTTTGCCGGCGACGGCCTCGGCCAAAGTCCGAACATAGCCGTTGTCGCAGACGGAAGCAATCCGCTGGGGAGCTGTGGCGTGCTGCTGAAAGATGTCCCGGACCTTGCAGCCGACCTGATGGAGACGATCCAGGTCGAATCCCGGCAGCCGGATCTGGACGGCGCGGGGGTTGTCAAAGCGGGCTTCGGTCTGAAAATCGACGTGCAGACGCTGGGCCAAGGGTTCCAGACGTTGAGCGCCCTGGGGACCGTCGAAGAAGGCAGGCGTGCCGGTGATCAGCAGGTAGAGACCGGGAAAACGGCCTGAATCGACTTCGTCGATCAACTGACGCAGGGCGTTCAGACTCTTGTCCCGAACGTCGCTGCGGACCCGCTGGATGGTCTCGACCTCGTCCAGCACCAGCAGCAGGCCGGGATGTCCGGAATCGCGCAGCACGATCAAGACGCCCTGGAGAAAGCTCAACGCGCCGAAGTGGTCGATGTCCCCCTTGACGCCGCAGTAGCGTTTGGCCGCCGCGGCCACGTTCGGTTGGCCCGCCAGCCAAGCGAGAATCGCCTCGCTGATGGAGCGGTCCCCGGCAACCTGCGCCGAGCGGTAGCCACGCAAAGCCGCGCTGAACATGGGAGCCATGCTGGTGACTTTCGCCAGCCGCTGTTCGAGCAGTTCATTCGTCCGCGCGACCAGAGCCTGCTGGTCGTTTTGGTCGACGGTGCCTTCGGCCAGCACGTCTTCTTCCAGGGCGTAGAACCAGCCGTCCACCACGTTTCGCCAAGCCCCTTGGGGCGTATCCGTGGTCGAGAGCCGCTCGATCAGTCGTCGATACACGGTCTCCAGACGGTGAAGAGGAGTTTCTGTTTCGGAAACCTGAACTTCGGCGGAAGCGAATCCCAGCTTCCGAGCACGGTCGGCCAGCCAGCGGGAGAAGAAGGTCTTCCCGCATCCATACTGGCCACGGACGGCCTTGAAGACACTGGCTCCAGCGGCCACTTTGCGAAGTTCCTCTTCCAGCGCCGCCTCGAATCGTTCCAACCCGACAGCAAAAGCATCCAGACTGCTTCGCGGCACCGTGCCACGCCGCAAGGCGTCGATGATCTCCTGTCTACGTTGTGGACTGATCATCATGTTCACTCCACCAAATCAAACTGCTTGAGCAGGAGATCACGGTTCAACTCGACCGTATCGGACGCCTCGTCCCTGCGCAGCGCGTCGTACCCGTCGACGTTCAAGATGCGTTCCGCCTTGGCCAGCAGGCCGGGAAGCCGAACGGGCGGGAACTCCAACGCCCTTGCCAAGGCCACGCTGGTCATCTTGCCACCTCGGTGGTCCAGGACGCTGAGCAGCTTCGTCAACACCTCGCCCGCAGGAACACCTCGCCCGCCCAGCCGTTTTTGTTCCTCGAAGACCGGGCAAGTCAGCAGGCGTATCACCCACTTCGGCACCGGTGTTTTGCCCTCGTCCAACTGACTACTGACCACTGACACCTGACTACTGATATCCTCCAGGTCAAATAACGTGCCTTTTTCTTGCGGTTTGGTCGGCTTCAACCTCGGGACCGGTTGTACCGGAGCCACCGGTTCCAACGATGGTTCATCCCACCAAGTCGGCGTGTCGATCGGTTGTTCGCTCCAGCCCTTGGGAAGATCGTCGGTGCTGGAAAGTACGGCGATGGGGACGATCATCTCTTGCGGAGACAAGCCTCCGTGGTAGCCGTTCTTCTTGATCCCAAAGCGGACTAGCTCGCTCCAAGGGGCGATCAGCCGATGCCCGGATACCAGAACTCGCGGTCCTTCGATCAGCAGCTCATCTTCTGCCGGAGCGTCTTCCGCCGTGCGCCAGCGTTCTCCGCCGGAGAGTTCCGTTTGCTGCGGTCGCCCTTCGGTACGGCAGTCCAAGACATGGCCGTGATCGCTGACCAGCACGACCAACCGACGTGCGATCCGAGCCTCGTGCAGCAACGCCGGCAGAACCTTGATTTCGTCGCGGGTCCAGCGAGTGTCGATTTGTTCGCCCTTCAGCAGATGATCGTCCACCGCGTTGACCACAACGCCCACAATGCGACGGTGGGTTGACGCGATTTCTCTGCGCACTTCAGCCGCCAAAACGGTATCCTCCGTCTCTGACAGACTGGCCTTGTGGAACAGCACCGGCGGCGAACCGCTGCGGGAGCGGGCGACCAGCGTCGGATGCTCGGCAAACCCGGCTTTCTCGTTCTCTTGACCGCCTTGCCGGAGCGTGCCGCACAACAGGCTGGTACGTGAGAATTCCGTCACCGAAGGGATCGTAGCCAGCCCGGAACGGTTGAAACTCCTGTCCGGCTCGGAAATGGCGATCCATTCGTGTTGCGTGACGTCCGCCAACAGCTCACGACAGACAGCGACGCTCATCCCGTCGACAACGATCACCAAGACGAAATGTTTCTCCGCCAGCGGCGCAACCACTTCCGCCAAAACTCGTTCCACGGGGATCACATCGTCGCCATGAGAGCCGGCCGCACTCCAGTCGGCCAGCAGTTTGGCGAACGTTTGGGATTGCCGCTGGCGAATCTCCGTCACCCAGTCGAACAACCGGGC
>SKKK01000009.1 GCA_007121535.1 Planctomycetaceae bacterium
GCCGACCAGCAGGCAAGTAGGCCGACCAGCAGGCAAGTAGGCCGACCAGCAGGCAAGTAGGCCGACCAGCAGGCAAGTAGGCCGACCAGCAGGCAAGTAGGCCGGCGTGCTAGCAACCGCTGCAAGCACCCGTGCATTGTACCGCCTGGCGCCCGACCTGCAAGCCGCCCACGGTTCTGCGCGTGGTTTAGCTCTTCGGGGCGGAAAAAGGGGATAAGTCCCATTTCGTTGGTTCCCTGGGACGCTCATGGTTTCTTTCGCGGTCGCCCTCGGGGGCGCAGCGTGAACTCCAAGCCGAGTTGCTTGGCGGTGCTCTGCTGCCAGGACTCGTCTCCGAACGGGCAGCCGCGTCGAACAGACCTGCGCAAGGCGTCCAACTCGCCTTCCGTCTGCACTACGTTCACCAGACCAACCCAATTTCTCGGACGCGGTATCGGCCAGTCGCACAAGCGCACGGTCTGCTCCAGACGCTGCCGCCCTACCCGCTGCGCCAGGCTGCGCCACTGCCACTCTTCGGCTCGCTCAACCAGGTTTGCTCGCAGCGCATTCCGCTCCGCATAGCGGCAGACGGTGTAGAGATGCTCGTCGTCCTGAACCGGGAACGACTTGTACGTGCCCTGGTACAGGTGGCCGCGGCCCACGCTCTGCCGGTGCAGATGCCAGCGGCGAACGTGAGTCGTCGGCAGCCGCTGCATGAAGGCCGCCAGTTGCCCATCCTGCTCGGGCCATAGTACGAGATGCCAGTGGTTGGACATCAGACAATAGGCCAACACCCGCATCGGCGCGGACTCCCGGGTCTGGCCGAACAACCGTAGGAAAGCGGCGTAATCGTCTTCGTTCCCGAAAATGGTGCGCTGGTCGTTGCCACGATTCAAAACGTGGAAGATCATCCCTCCCGGCGCGACTCGTGCTCCTCTGGGCATGCCAAGCAGATTCCCACAAGCATCCGCCCAGGTCAATAATGGGACTTATCCCCTTTTCCGCCCCCCGACACCGTTGCAGGGACGCCACTACGTGGTATAATGGCCGTGATTGGACCGAGTGTCTCGCATTGCCCGAAGGAAACCACTTATACCAAAGCTCGACTATCGAAACATCGAACTCGACCCGGCACGCTGCGGCGGGCAAGCTGTCGTGGCGCAAACCCGTGTGCGCGTGGCGACCGTTCTGGGCTGCTATCGGCAAGGGATGAGTATTGAAGAAATCGTTCAGCAGTATCCTGCCCTGAAGCCGGCCGACGTGCATGACGCCTTGGCCTACGCTTACGACCACTTGGCGGAAATCGAAGAAGCCCTGGCGGCCGACGATGAAGCGTTGGCGAAGGCCCGTTGTGCCTGCGACGAGTCGGCCTGATGAACGCGCCGCGATTCTTCACGGACGAAGACGTTTACGCAGCCATCGCGTCATCTTTGCGGAAAGCGGGCTTCGATGCCGTCAGCGCGCCCGAGGCGGGCCGCCTGGGCTTGTCCGATGAGTCGCAGCTTACCTGGGCGGCTGATGAAGCACGCGTGCTCGTCACGTTCAACGTGGCGCACTTCGCCAAGTTGCACGGCGTCTGGATGCGAAAGGGCCGCGGTCATGCAGGTCTTGTCGTTTCGAACCAACGCCCCATTGGCGACGTGCTGCGCCGTCTCATGCACCTTGCAGAGACGCTGGACGCCCGAGATGCTCAAGATGCTCAAGCTGGGCTTAGAACTCCGCGCACGAGGGATCATCAAGTTTTGGACATTCGTCCTCGCACCTGGTTGAATCACGCGCGCCGCCCGCGTGATCGGGAACATTACGATCCGAACAGGTCGGGACATTGGAAGGTCGAGCGGAGACTGGCCGCTACAAGGCGGAGTGCTTGGCGTGCATGGGACAATGCCCACGGCTTGTCCGTGGGATCGTTACGTTCTTCGCTGGAGCCGCGCGTGGTCCGAGCACCAAACGTGAAACTCCCGCGGGCAAGCCGTGGGCATCTTCACAGGGAACCGGGCTGCCGGCGAGGTAGCCATGAGCGTGAAACTCCCACGGACAAACCGTGGGCATCTGAACCGTTTCGCAACGACGGACCGGGAATCGGACGGATCTTGGGTGCCACCCACCGGACGGCGTTGGGGGCGTTGGGTGCCAACCACCAATCTATTGACATTCAGAACCGTGACGTCCCGCCAGCATTCGATTCAGAGCCCCATACGACTTTGGTTACGGCCGAACGCTCCGCAGCCAAGTTGTGGCTGGTCTCAAGGTTCCGTCAACGGCGCGCTCATCCAGATTCGATCACCATCGCGGCCTGCAAGATCAGCATACTGAAATTGGAACGCTGTGGTGCCCATCGTCCGGTGGATGGTTGCCAGTTAGACCAGCCGGCACGATCTGGAGATATCTCCTCTTTCCGGTGTCCCGTGCGGTGTTGGGCCTGATCCGGGCTGGCGCGGCGTCAGTCCTCGCAGGTGAGGCCGGAGCTCTTGACGAACCGGATCTGCTGCAGCCAAGCCTGGAACTCGGCGTCGGACGGTTCGCAGAGGTTCGTGCCGTCAAATCGGAGAAACTGGAGGGGCAGGTTCATCAGTTCGGCAGGGATCCGGCCGGTCAACCCCTCGTTGTCCTGCACGTGGAGTTGGCGGAGATTGACCAGACGGCCAAGCTCGACCGGCAGCGGGCCGGTCAGGGAATTGTCGCTGAGGTTGATCCGCTCCAGGTCGCTCAAATTCCCCAGCGCTGATGGGATCTCGCCGCTGAGGCGGTTGCGTTCGAGATTGAGGTACTTCAGGCGAGTCAGTCGCCCAAGTTCCGCAGGAATGGTCCCGGTCAGTTCGTTGTTGTACAGCGGCAACCAATCTAGATTAGTCAGGTTCCCTAACTCGGGCGGAATCGGACCCGAGAGCGCGTTGCTCGAGAGCGTGAGCCTCTGCAGGCGAGTCAGTCCGCCCAACTCCGGGGAGATGGCGCCGGTGAGGCGGTTGCCCTGCAACTGCAACGTCTGGAGGTTGGCCAGTTGAGCGAGTTCGATGGGAATCCTGCCCGACAATTCGATGTGGTGCAACGCCAGTTCCTGGAGATTGGTCAGGTTGCCCAGCTTGGGAGGGATGATTCCTCCGAGGCCAGGATTGATAGTAATCTGGAGCACTTCCAGCTTCGAGAGGTCCCCCAGTTGGGCGGGAATACCGCCGGTGAACTCGTTGCCGTGCAGTCGCAGTCTCCGCAGATTGGACAGATTCCCCAGCCAAGTGGGAATGTTGCCCGAGAGACGATTGTTGGCCAGCAGGAGTTCCTCGAGATTTTCCAGATTCCCCAGCTCGGGAGGGAGTCCGCCGGTCAGTGAATGCCAAGCCAGTCGGAGTCGTCGCAGCTTCGTCAGCTTTCCGAGATCGTGCGGGATCGGGCCGGTGAGGTTCTCCGGTTCGTCCGAGGCGTGGGGGAAGGGCATGAAGCCGGCACCGGCTACCGGAAAGTATCCCTCAAGCACGAGCTCCTCCAGATGGGTCAGCCGCCCGAGTTCCGCGGGAAGTCTGCCGGAGAACAGGTTGTTTACGAGGTTGATGGCGACCACGTGGCCGTCGCGAACGCGGACGCCGTGCCACCGCGAAATCGGGACGTCGGGATCGAGCCAGCCGTCGTTGCGCGTCCAATTCGCCCCTCCGGTGGCTTGGTAAAAGGCGGCAAGGGCGTCGCGTTCGGACTGGGGAACTTCTGTCCGCTGGGGAGATGAAATCGACGAACGGACCACGCGGCGCCGCGGCTCGTCCATTCGCAGGCCCGTTTCATCGACCAGGATGACCACGTCGCTGTGGACGAGAAGACGGCCGTCGGACTCCGCATCAACCCATTCGTGCTTGTCGAATCGGATGGCCACCACATACCGACCTTGAAAACCCATCCCTCGCGAGTAGGTGGTGTGGACGCTGCTGAGCGGGAACGCGGAGAGACGCTCCCGCTGCCGTTGATCCAGTTCGTGCCGTTCGCCGAACGCCTCGATTCGCACGGCCCGCCATTGATCGCCGTTGACTTCCGCGACGATCGTCACCGGACCGACGCCGGTCACTTCAGCGGTGGTCAGGCGCAGCTCCGCCCAGGGAAGGAACTCAGACTCGGACGCTTTCAGCGCCGAGAAACCCGGCATCAAGACGGCCGCCGCGGATAACAGACATGCCGTGATGGCCACTTGCGATCGCTCGATCATGATGCACCTCCGAAAGCTGCCGGTGAAATGTACGTCTACAGCAGGCCCGCGAGGCCGACCCACGATGGGACGCGCAAAGAAGACGCGTTTCGTGCCGGTCGAAACAGAATTGTAACCCGCGCCGCCGTCCAAGGCAAACCTGCTTTCAGGCGGCATTGACTGGCACGCCGCCGATCGGCGACTCGCACGGGCCCATTTGAAGCGAGGCGAAGCCGCCCTGAAGGGATCGCGAGCCGGACTGGGGGACGTCCCAGGAGTTTCGCCGCGACGATCTTCCACGGTGAACGTTCCCGATCCGCGGCGGACCGTTCGGTGACCTTGCCGGGGGAGGGGGCGTGATTCATCATGTGGATGCGCGGAGCAACGGCGAACCTCGTTCGCGAGGCGCTCAATGAGGAGGGCGTTGGGTGCCACCCACCAATCTATTGACATTGAGAACCGTGCCGTCCCGCCACCATTCGATTCGGAGCCCCATACGACTTTGGTTACGGCCGAACGCTCCGCAGCCAAGTTGTGGCTGGTCGCAAGGCTCCGTCAACGGCGCGATGATCCAAATTCGATCACCATCGTGGCCCGCAAGATCAGCATACTGATATTGGAACGCTGTGGTGCCCATCGTCCGGTAGATGGTTGCCAGTTTTCCGAAACTCAGTGGCATCGTCGTGCTTCATGTTCGAAAGGTGGGTGGCACCTTTTGCCACCTTCGCGGTGTCAACGGTCACTCGGGTGGACCGCGAAGACAGGTTCGGTCGCGGGGCCAAGTGAATCGCTGATGGCGACCCGAACCGGAGGGTTTTCTTGCGGGGGCACACCACGGATGATCGCATCGGGTACTGGCCTTAAGGCGGGCGGTGGTGCTAAGATGAAGGAGACCTGAGTCCGAACCGCTACTTGCGCGGCTTGCCGCTGCCCGAGGCGCAGCGCCGGCTGAACGATCTGGGCTGGCAGCGGCCAGCTCTTGCGCCCTGGCCTCCTTGAATCACAAGTTCCTCCTGATAGAATGACCAACGTGGACGAGAATCAGATTCCCTATCCTTCAGCGAATACCGTCCTGCCGGTGTCTACATTGGGGTTCGCCATGGCGCCAGGCGGCAACAACCGGGAACCGTGCGTCGAGCTTCTCGACCCGGCCATAGTGCAGGTCCTTCGCCGCAAGACGCCGACCGAGCGGGTCGCCATGGTTTTTGCGGCCAATCGCACGATGCGTCTGCGTTTGGAGGGTCACCTTCGCTCGCGGCACCCCGATTGGGACGACCAAGCCGTGATGCAGGAAATCGCCCGGAGGATGAGCCGTGGAGCAAACTGATCTGTTGCGCCGGGTCATCGATGTCTTGGAGGATCAGCGCATCGTATATCTGCTGGTGGGTTCCCTGGCGAGCAGTGTGTACGGCGAGCCACGATTGACGGCCGATGTCGATGTCGTGGTCGAATTGGACCTGCCGCAGGCAGGAAAGCTCTGTGCCGCCTTTCCCGCCCCGGAGTATTACGTCAGCGACACAGCCGCACGCCAGGCAGTCGCGAGTGGCGGCCAATTCAACGTGATCCATCCTGCTTCCGGGAATAAGATCGACTTCATCATTGCTCGAACGGATGCCTGGGGACGTAGCCAGATCGCCCGTCGGCGCCAAGAGCTGATCTTGCCGGGCCGCCCCGGCTACACGGCGGCGCCGGAGGACGTGATCCTCGGGAAGTTGTGGTATTACCGCGAAGGCGGTTCCGAGAAGCACCTCCGTGACGTGGCCGGCATGTTGCAGGTCAGCGGCGACGAAATCGATACGGCGTATGTGGACGCTTGGAGCCGAGAACTCGATCTTGCCGCAGAATGGCAGACGGTGCTCGACCGGCTGCAAGGCCCCAAGTGATCTGTCGCGGGGGAAACGCGCGGGGAAACGGCCGAAACGAGGCCAAATGCCGATGTCTCGCCGCCGCTACGGCTGATCTTTGACACCGAAATGGACACCGACTTCGACGGCGTCGGGACGCTGGCCATGCCGCACGCGCTGGCCGACCGGGGCGAAGTCGACATCCTCGCCAAGGTGGTCAGCTCGAGGTACGCGTGGTCGGCGCCGTGCGTGGAGGCGATCAACGGGTATTATGGCCGGCCCGACCGGCCCATCGGCGTGCCGAAGGGCGCGGGCGCCAACACGCGGCGCGGCTCACGCTACGCGCGGCAAATCGCCGAAGCACAGCCCACCCGGCTGCAAACCTACGACGACGCCCCCAAATGCCGTCGTTGTCTACCGCGAAGTCCTCGCCCGCCAGCCCGATGGCAGTGTGGTCGTGGTCACCGTCGGCTATTCCACGAACTTGCGCGACCTGCTGGCTAGCGGGCCGGACGAGCACGTCCCGCTGTGCGGCGTGGAACTGGCGCGGCGGAAGGTGCGGCTTTGGGGCTGCATGGGTAGCGGTTACCCGCGGGGACTGCGGCCGGGCAACTGGGGCGATTTCCTGCCCGGCCCCGACTCGATCCGCACGGCGGCCGAGCGATGGCCCACGCCCATCGAGTTCACGGGCTTGGTCGGCCGCATCCTGACCGGCGGGTGGAGGAGCAGGGATATAACCACATTCTCGAGAACGGCACCCACGAGTGGCGGGGCGAACCGGACGATCCGCGCCATCGACTACTGTTCTATCGCAACTCGGACGTCCGCGACGAGGTGCGCGAGACGATCGAGGCGCTGATGGACCATCAGCCGGCGGCTCCCGCCGATAAGCCCTAATTAAGGAGAGACAGGAAAAATGAGGGATAGGGAAAACAATTCTCCTCACGGAACTCAAGGATAGTCGGGAGGCCCATCGACTTTCGTGTGGTGATTCAGGCCCCCGGCTCGGAAACGTAGTCGACTGGCGCACAGAAGACCGAGGTTTGCACTCGCGGCGCGTAGGCCGGGTCTCAGACGCGGCAGGCTTCGCATTCGCAACACGGCTTTCTCAGGGGTCATGAGAGCCGCTCCGGCCAAAGAGGCCGAACTGTTCGGGGTTGGTCAATTCGAGGACGGTGTGGTGGTCCTGGCGGCCCGTGTTGTCTTCATACCGATTCCAACTCATCGGGCGGCGGATGAGTGCGCGGCGATACTCGGCATGGTTGTTGCGAATGTAACCCGGCGGTGAACGATCGGGATCGACGCCCCAGGCGCCGAAACCGTAACCCTGGGCGTTGAGAATGGAAACGTTATGCTCGATGACATTTCCATACCCGTTGGCCCCAACTCCGACTTGAATGCGCCACCCGCCCGTGGCGGTGGCGATCGCCAAGTTGCCGACGAAACGGTTTTCATGGGAGCCGTCGGAGAACTGGATGTTATTGCGCGTGGCGCCGTCGGCAATCGACAGATTGCCGGCCACCAGGCAGCGATGGGAACTCTGGCCGCTGATCACGTGGCGGCCCACCGCCGTGCCGTTTTCGCCTCGATACCGCCAGTCGGCTTCGGGGGCAGCGTCCGCGTCGGCGCGGCCTCCGATGACGAGGTTGTTCACCACGGCCGTTTCGATGCCCCACCGGACGATGATGCCGTCGTCGCCGCCGGCTTCGGAGGGCCGAAGAAAGCCGCAGTGGCGGATTTCGTTGTCCTGGATCAGCCAGCGCGACTGGCCGCTGATTCCACTGTAACCGATGTTCTCGATGACGTTCCCGACGGCCACGACATGCGATCCCCCCCGCCCACGACTACCCGCAGCATCGATCCCCTGGAAGGTGAAATTCCGAATGCAGTTGTCCACGATCGACGCCTTGTGGGCTGCCAGGACAGCGGTGACGCGGTACTCGGGCGGTTCCGATAGCGCAGCGGGTATCGCCCTGCGCTGGAAGCCGGGAATGCGGGAACCATCCAAGACAAAGCCTTCCAGACCCGCCCCTACTTCCAAAGTTACCAGCGCGGAGGCGCCGGATTCGGCGGGAACTTCCGGCTCCAAGACCACCTTGCCGTCGGCCTTCAGCCACACGCCCGGCGGGACGGTGAGCGTGGTTTCCCGGTAATGCCCGGCCGGAACGACGATACATCGCGGCTCGTAATCCAACTGCTCGAGATACGCCCGAATTGCGGCCGGCTCGGGATAGTTGCGGTAAGCCTCGATGCCGGGAGACTCGTATTCGAGACCGACCAGGAACGCAGACAGTACGCCTCGCCAAGGGTCGTCTGCCGTTCCACGACCGGTGCCTTGGCCGGGAGAAGGCAGCCGAAGCCGTTCCACCCTTGTCGGACGCTCCGTTTCGGGCCGCCGGGGGCCGGCCGGCGCGTTCGGTCCGAGCGAACCCCATGCATTGGCATTCGCAAGCACGTCAGGTAACGCATCCAAGTGCGATTCCTGAAAAACGGATTCCACGAAGGCCCGCACTTCCGGCGACATCGATACCTCACCCGGAACTTTCTCCGGGCTCATGATCCAGGCGAAGTGTTCTTCCTCGTGCCAGGGGATCGGAACCGTACTGGCGGGCTCGGCCAAAGCGGCGAGCGTGCACGAAACGGAAACAAGCATCGATAGCATCGCCGGGCGAACGCAGTTGCGCATGCAGTGATCTCCTTTCACAATCAGCCTACACCAACCCTGCAACTTTGCCGGACATGGCCGGAAGGATTTCGTTTTCGGTGCAAATGCGCGCGACGCGCTATCCGCCGAAGAGTGTTCGCACTGATTTTCTTGTTCATCAATCTTTCGATCTCTTGAAGAACGAACTCGATGGAGCGAGGATTATCGTTCAAGAGTTCCACGGCCTTTTCCTGTTCTTCGGGCGTCAGAGTCGGTGGTTTCCCCGTCCGTGGCTTGTCATCCAACCCCTCGACGCCGTTGCGTTCCCAGTTATCGAGCCAATCTCGCACCGTATCCCTGGCCACCTCGAATGTTGCGGCCAACTGATTGACCGAATGGCCCTTTTCACTCAACAGTACCGCGTGCGCTCGCTGTCTGATTCTTCGCGTCTGCCCTTCGTCTCGAAGGTGACGCAGGATCTCCCGATCTTCTGCTGTCAGTTCCTTTACGAATCGCGTGGGCTTCCTTAGCACCGTTCGAGAAATAACTGTCCGATGTTCCCTCGCCCCTCGTGGGAGAGGGCAGGGTGAGGGGGCAAAAAGTGCGTCAGTTATTTCTCGAACGGTGCTTAGCATCTATTCTCTTTCCTCGTTTGACGACAGGTGACATCACGATGGGAGCTGCTGATACGGGTCATGACCCTTCCGTCCCGGTGATGGTGAAGGCTTGGCCTTGTTTGTCGATGATCCGGCCGTTTTCCAGCGTCAATTTGATTTTGCCCAGGTATTTGGGACGGTCCGGATTGACGGCCCCGGACGTGCCGCGGGTCTGGGCGATCAGCACGCCGTTGACCAGCACCGCTTCCTCCAGCATCGTATGGGAGTGCCCGCCGATGATCACGTCCAAGACGCCAATCGCTTCGGCCAGTTGCTGGTCGGTGCGGTAGCCGATGTGCGTCAGGCCCACGAAGATATCGTGTTCGTCGGCCAGATGGACATACTCCCGGGCGGTGGCGATCGGGTCGCGGGCTCTGACTCCTTCCTTGGTGACGGCGCGTCCCAGCCCCAAAACGGCGACGGTCAGGTCGTTGTTCATCCGCAGGACGGTGTAGGGTTCGACGGGCGGAAGCAGGTCGGTGGTGATCTCGACGTTGGCGACCAACAAGGGAAACTCAGCCGCACTCAATGCCTGTAAGGTCGCGTCCTCGTGATAATCCATTTCGTGGTTGCCCAGGGTGAGTGCGTCGTAGCCGAAGCGGTTCATGGCGGCGATGATGTCCCTGCTGGCGCGGGCGTAGAACTCTAATGTCGGCTCGGACCATTGGCTGGGGCGGCGGATGAAAACGTCCCCGGCGTTGAGGAGAAAAACGTGTTCATAGCGGGCACGGACGTCCTGGACCATCTCGCCGAATGCTTCCTGGTGATTGAAGTCGAAGTGCAGATCATTGTCGTGCAGCAGCACGACGGTGGTCCGGACGGGGTAAGTCAGTTCCAGTGGTAGCGGTTGGCCGTCGATTCGCAGGCGACCGGTTCCTTCCGGCCCCTCCAATTCGAGCAGTTCACCGCTTCCCCGATCCACTTCCAGACGAAAGCGTCCCTGGTCATCGGTGGTCGTTTGGGCCAATTCGGCCCGGTCGCCCACGTTCTCTTCGCGCGGCCCGTAAAAGCGGACCGCGATTCCGGCGAGGCCCTGCCCCTGCGAATCGGCCACGGTGCCCCGGAGTTCGGTCAAACCTATTGCCGGCTGGCTCACCAGCAGCAAAGTAACGAGGGCAAGTGCCGGCAACATTAGCGTTCGGGTTACCGCTTGAAGGAAGGTACGGCGTGAGTTCAGCATATCAAGACGCATCGTCGATTCTCCATGGAAAGAACAGTGAGAACGTAGTAGACCATGTTGGCTTCGGTAGCTCCGGACAGTTCGTGACACCCCAACATCCTGAGCGGCTGACGAAAGGTTACGGTCCTCGCGAGCGGCCCGCCGAGTACGGGCCATGAATGGAAAGCACATTCCGACGTTCGTCCCGGTCGTCCAGAACCATAACGCGGTAGGTCTCGCCGCCGGGATCGACGCGAACCGTGATATGCCCCTGCGAACCGGCCGCCTCTGCGAGCCGGTCGACCAGCCAGGACGAGTCCTCTTCTCCGAACAAGGCGATCATGTTGGGCCGCCGGCCTTGCCACATACCATTGGTCAGGAAGACATCGCGCGGACCGCGATAAATCTGCTGGGAAAGCAGCCGTCGCATGACGTCGGGGTCGGGATGGCTGGCGGCATAGACTTCGACGACGTGGACGCGCGGCTGCAGGACGCTCAGAAAGAAAGCGTTGGCCGCGTCCTTGAAACCGTGGTGGTTCAGAACGTGTACGTCGACCGGTCCGACCGCCCACGCCAGCGCCGATTCCATGTCACGCCACACCGGCGCGGTGGGCCCGGGAACACCGACCATGTCGCCGCCGTCGAAGTAAGTAAAGCGGCCGTACCTCAGCCGAAAAGCGATGCTGGAATTGTTCTCGGAAGGCGGATCATTTTCGGGAAAACGACTGCGGACCTGTTCACCGGCACCGGTCCACGCGTATCCGTTCGCTGCGATGTTGCGGATCTCGAAGTCCGGGTATTTCTCCGGGGCATACTGCAACACAATCTGGTCGTTTCGGCCTGGTTCGAACCGTTCCACCCGCATGTTGGCATGTTCGATCTGCCACTGCAGGAACGAGCGGTAATTGTCCATCATCGGGCCGGTCAACGGCTTGGGAAAGCCGTAATCGGGCCAACCCCGGTCCAACAGCCGGCGAATGCCAATGGACTCGGCAACATCGGTGATCCCGCTCAGACGATAGGCGCCGGAAGCCGATTCCGGCGAGTCGTCGGTGATGGAGCCGATATGATCGCCGTGGAAGTGGGTGATAAGGACGGTATCGACCGCCGCCTGGTTGCCACGGGGATGCACCGCCTGAATATACCGGGCGATCCATTGGCCCGATCGCCGCGAATCGTCGGGCACCAGCGGCGCGTCATAATGCGCGGGCCGCTCGCGATGCGTATCTCCCGCGTCTCGTAGCAGGGTTGTGCCGTCGGGAAAGATGAACAGAGCCGCGTCGCCCTTGCCCGTGTTGATGAAGTGAACGTCCAACATGCCCTCCTGCCAAGCAGGGATCGGGCGGCCGACCGCCGCGTCCTCGGCTTGTACCGAAGCCGACATCGTCGCCCAAACGCACAGGGCCAAAACATCGCTACGCATGGTAATCCACCTGATCCCTGCCCGGTGTTCCTGGGATTGCCGGGAGACACTTTCCAAGTGACGCTCGAAGAAACTACGAACGCTTATCGAGCCACACGGCCAACCTACCGGAGCGGCTGGCCGCCGTCAACTGTGTGCGTCGAAACACCAAAGCCTCCTGTTTTTCCTGAAATGCCCAATCTTCCGCAACACCATTCGTGGCAACCGCTCCTCATTGTGGCGTCCCCCCCGAATGTCAAAAATCCCGAAATTTCCATGCAAACCCTGTCCAGCACCCTTGATTCGTCTTGACATGGAAGCGAGCTTTTCGTAGCTCATGTTTTCCTTAGATGCAGCACCGAGAGGCAGACGCTGATGGCTGCGGAGGATCGCGCTTCGCCGGGTTGCCGGATGGCATCGGTCCTTCGCTGATTCGCCCTTTGGTCGTTCTCATAATCGGAGGATGCTGCTTTGTCACCGTACAAGGCAACCGGTGCCGTGTTGCTCGTCTGGTTAGCCAGCCCTGCCAGCTTGATGGCAGAGCCCTCGCCGACGCCCGGGGGATTGCTGCAACGCAGCCACTCGATGCGTCTGGAGATCCGAAACGGATATGTTCGCTTCAGCGGCTTGCGTCCGGGGCAACGAGCCACGGTGACGCTTCGGTGTGCGGAAGGTCTGGCCAATGAATCGCTGATCGTTTCCCATGCCAGCGCCGATGCGGCGTCCCTCACCTACGCGTATCACGACGCCCAACAACAATGGTCGGTCGAGGTCCAGCGTCTTGGCCAAGTTCTGATCCGACGACGAACGAAGCGGAAAGATGACCATGCACAGAAAGATGAACATCTGCAGGTCGAGTATCGTCAGCCGCATAGCGGCTCTGTTTCCCTGGTCGTCCACGACGGCGTATCCACTCGCACGCTAACCGCCCCCGATTTCTGGCGATTGATGTTGCTTGATGGCCCGTTGTGTCGGGAGCATCTGATCCCAATGCTGCAGACGTTGCGCCCCGGCTGGCGTCTGAACGATTTCGCTGAACAGATCGAACAAGCGCTGCTGGCCCGATCTGCGACCGCTCGCCTGCTGGACCAGCAGATGGTGAATGGTTTGGTCCACGACTTGGGGCATCCTGAGTTTCGTCGCCGTCAGTCAGCCGAACGGCGGCTGCGCCGTATGGGCCATCAGGCCGCCGGCCATCTGGGCCACGTGGATCGGAGCGATCTGAGTGCCGAGCAGCGGTATCGTCTGCGGCAGATCCGCAGGGCGTTACACGTGCCCGACCGGGACACGCCTGAACGCGTCGCCGCTTGGTTGATCGGCGATCCAGGCACTTGGGTCGCGCTGTTGGATCGTGAAGACATTCAGCGCCGGCAGGTGGCAGCCGCCCATCTGGAGAGACTACTTGACCGACCGTTGAATTTCGACGCCTTGGCGGATGAATCGGAACGAACGCAGCAACTCGCGCGTTTGAGATCCGAATTCGGGTTGACCCCACCGACGCTGATTAGCGACCGCGCCGACCAGCCCAGGCAATTCTGAAGCGTAGGGCCGTCGCGTTGGCATCAGCGTTACTGATCGATGACGTTCTCGAAAGCAACGCAGGGCAACACGAAAATCTTGCCGTCTCCCATGCGTCCACTGCGTGCGATTTCGACGATGCGCCGCACGACCTCGTCAACTCGGGTGTCGTCGACCCACATTGAAATCTCGACTTTCGGCAGAAAAGCCATGGCGAATTCGTTCTCGTCGTATTCGTCCAGGTAGCTCTTTTGACGTCCGTATCCTTTGACTTCGCGCACGTGCAGCGATTCCAGCGGCGCCCGCTTCAGGCCCTCAATCACTTTTTCGGCCAATGTTGGCCTGACGATAGCGACGACTTGTTTCACGATGTTGATCGGACCTCACGAACTGACAGCGGACCCACGCGGCAGGCAACGACCATTGCCACCGGACATGCTACCCTGTCGCTCGGGATGCGTCCAGCCGTAGAGACTGTGAAAGCGAAGCGGGTTGACACGTGGGAAGACATGAATTTTAATCGCGCGGTCATCAAGAAGGAGTTTTCACGACGATGCCACAACCAACACGGCGCGAGCGGATCGAAGCGATGCTGGAGCAGGAGCCGGGCGACCAGTTCTTGCGGTACGGTCTGGCGATGGAATGGCAGAAGGAAGGCGATCACGAGCGTTGCCTGACGCTGCTGAACGAACTGATGGCGGAACCATCCCCGATGGTCGCTGCCTTTCACATGGCCGGCCAGCATCTGACCCGGCTCAAACGTTTTGCTGAAGCGCGAGCAGTTCTGCAGGCCGGAATCGACCAAGCCCGGCTGCAAGGCGACCAGCACGCCGCCAGCGAAATGAGTGAGTACCTAGCTCGTCTCTGCGATTTGGGCGAAGCACCCTCCTCTTACGATAACCAAGCATAGCGACCTACAAAGATCATGAGGAAATACAATGATCATGGGGAAGTAATCATGGGGACACACAATATTTAGTACAATATTTGGCACAGGGACATACAATACCTTTTGACAGTCGTGATCATTTTGGTGAATTTTGATTGTTTCGCAGCACACAGGAGTAAAGTGATGGCTCGTTTAGCTCGTATTGAGGTGTTTGCGCCCGATGAAGTAGCCATTGTTCATGTCACGAATCGGACCGTTCGGAGGTGTTTCTTGTTGGGGGACGATCCGCTGACGGGGAAAAATTTCGATCATCGGAAAACGTGGATGGAGGATGAACTGAAGCACTTGGCCGCTCATTTCGGCATCGATCTGTTATGCTATGCCATCATGTCGAATCACTTTCATCTGGTCCTTCGGTCTCGCCCCGATGTGGTGGCCGCCTGGGATGATACTGAGGTTGCCCGCCACTGGTTGATGCTCTGCCCCAAACGCAAGACGGCAGACCAACAACCCAAGGAGCCCACCGAGTTTGAACTGAACATGATTCGTCATGATCCTGCTCGTGTACAGCAAATCCGGTCGAGATTGAGCGACATCTCGTGGTGGATGCGGTTGCTGTCACAGAAGATTGGCCGGAAGGCCAATCAAGAGGATCAGGAGTTGGGGAAGTTTTGGCAGGCCAGATATCGTGCGGTTCGGCTCTTGGACGAAACGGCCCTGTTAGCTTGTGCGGCGTACGTGGACTTGAATCCGATCCGTGCCGCGATGGCCGAAACCATCGAGACAAGCGACTTCACGTCGGCGCAGCAACGGGCACTGGAATTGCGGGAATCACTGCGGGCGAACTCTGGCGGGGAAGAGATGGTGACCGACTCGATCAAGGATCATCCTTCTTCCCGAACCCGCCTGGAGATGCCTGCCAAGCCGATTGTCCGATCGTTGTGTCCGCTTGCGTTGGATGAGGTGTCGAGCGACTCGATTGGAGCTTGCATTCATCGGGCCAGGCATCGGGCAAGCGACAGGGGTTTCTTGCCGATGAGCGTCTCGGCGTATCTGGAGCTATTGGATTGGACGGCTCGGCAGATGCGATCGGACAAGCGAGGTGTGACGCCGCCAAGTGCGCGCCCGATTTTCGAGCGGCTGGGGATCTGTGCCGAGTCTTGGTGCGAGTTGACGAAAGATTTTGGACGATTGTTTAGCACGGTGGCAGGCAAGCCGACAGTGATTGACTCGACGCGAAGCCGCACGCGACGGCAGCGTTACCACGTGCGAACTCGAACTCGAGAGTTATTGACGGCGTAACGTTTCCATTCGGATTGGCCTCAGAAACGGAAGGCAGGCCCGTCCTCAAAACGCATCGCTGCTTTGCCCGCAGAATGCTCCTTTGAGCGGTTGGTGCCGGCCAGTGAGGCCACGTTGTTTCGCCGTTGCTACTCCTTCGCCCACGTTCCGATTTTGGGGTGCCTGCAATCGCCCGCCCCTTCCGTAGTGCTGTGCACCAGTCAGTCATGTCAGCGATTGGCCTGCCATTCGAAGCTCATTGTCGCTCGTTTCGTGCCAAATTCTCTCCCTGATTCTGTCGATTCAAAACTGAGGAACGTTGCAGCCTACCAAATAGGGGGTGTTTTCGTGGATCAATTATTGTGTGTCCCCATATCCTCCATATCCTATAATCATTGTGTGTCCCCATATTCCTTTGGGCGAAAGGAACTGTCGAAGGATTTCGAGGACAAGATAGATGGGTGGTACTTACCAATCCTTCTTATCAATCCCTTATTCACGTGCAAGGGATCTGGTTAAGCAGTGGATGCGGCAAATAATTCTTGTTTGGGGCCGAAAAACTCGTAATGGATGCGATTGTCGTCAACGCCAAGTTCGTGCAACGCGGCAAGAACGCTTTGCATGAATGGCAACGGGCCGCATAAGTAGAATTCGGCGTCTGCAAACGGTGTCCACTCGCGGAGCAAGTCGGCGGTGACGAAGCCCACGGCGTCACACTTGCCGTTTTCCACGTCACCCGGCAGCGGCGCGTCGAGCAGAACACGAATTCTCATGTTCGGACCCGCATCAGCCAAATCGCTCAGTTCGTTCGCAAAGGCACGTACTTTGCTGTTGCGGGCGGCTTGCACGAAACAGAGATTCGCTTCGGGACGAGCGTGGATGATCGACTTGGCCATCGACAACAGCGGTGTTACGCCGATTCCCCCAGCAAGGAACACGATCGGCTTTTCGCCAAATGTCGCCGGGTCGATAGTGAACTCGCCACACGGCGGGCCGAGTTGGATACGATGACCTTCTTCGACGTGGTGGTGCAGATGATTCGAGATCAAACCATCGGGCACATCGGGCGTGAGCCGCTCTTCACGTTTCACACTGATCCGATAATGGGGTTCGCCGGCTCGATCGGACAAGCTGTAGTTGCGCGGTGATGTCGGTGTCGCCGGAAGATCGATGTGGACCGTGATGTATTGCCCGGGCTTGAATGACGGCAGCGGGCATCCGTCTTCCGGTTTCAAGTAGAACGAAGTCACAACGCTGCTCTCGGGAACTTTCTTGGCAACGATGAATGTTCTGGGGCCGTTCCAGCCACCCGGCTGGGTTCGCTGTTGTTCGTAGATCGCCGTCTCGCGTCCGATGAAGATGTCTGCCAGAAAGCCGTACGCTTCCGCGACCGCTTCCACGATCTCGTCGGTCGTCGCGTCGCCCATCACGCCCTTGATCGCGGCCAGCAGGTTGGTTCCCACGATCGGGTAATGTTCAGCCTGAATTCCCAGCGAGCAATGTTTTTGAGCGATCAGTTCGACCGCCGGCATCAACACCGCCGGATTGTCGATGTGGGTGAAGTAGGCACAGATCGCACCGGCCAAGGCTTTCTGTTGGACGCCGGTGTGCTGATGTGACTGATTGAAGAACGCTTTCACTTCCGGGTTGGCCTCGAACATCCGCTCGTAAAATCGACGCGTGATGGTCTCCGCGTTGGCCCCAACCAAAGGAGTGATTTCTTTGATAATTCGGACTGTTTTTTCGCTCAGCATGTCGATTCGTTCTCTTTCTTGGGGAGACATTCGCGGGAAATTCACAACGGCTACCCGAATGTAAGCGATTTATTCTACATGTCAAGGTGTATAAATAAGCCGCACAAGGGTTTTCCGGGAGCAGTTTGGTGAACGGTACGGCTCTAGCCACCGATGGGGTGCCGAAAATTGGCGGATCGAGCGGTGCCGTTGAGAAGACATTGTTGACCAAGCACCGTTCGAGAAATCGGTGAGCGGAATGGCACTACCCACCGGTCCTGAGCGGATTGGCGCTAGCTACCGATTCCCAAGCGGCCGAACAACCGGCGGCTAGCGCCGTGCCGCTCATCATCGGCGGCTAGCGCCGTGCCGCTCACATGAGAACCCGTCAGTTACTTCGCGAACGGTACTAACGGCCCGTACTTTCAACAGCGATCATGTCCACCGTCATGGTTCGTCCGTCTCGACCGACGGCATGCACCATGGCTTTGGAGGCTGCCGGGGGACGGTCGGGATCGAAGACGGTGGGGCGCGTTCGGTCGATCCAGCGCGAGGCGTCGTGGTCGGCGACGTAATAGGTGCCCTTGGCCATGTGCCGCATGTCGCTGCCGGTCTGGCGAAGGATTTCTTCCAATTGCTCGAAGACGAAAACCGCTTGAGGCTGACCGCGACTGGGCTGGCGGGCGTACTGGCTGGAGATATAGATCTGGCGATCGGTGCGCACCAAGGCGACTCGGCTGAAAATGGCCGAGGGCCAGACGTCCGGCGGGTTGTAGAATTCCAAGGGCTCGGCTGTCGGATCGTTGCCCGAACTTTCCTGGTCCGGCAATCGAGCGATCATTTCGATCTCGATCGGTACCGAGGCCAACCATTCCACGAAGACGACGGGCGGTGTCTTCTGGTCGGGGAAGTATTCCCGGATTCGATGCAGCACCTGATCGGCTGCGGTGACGGGGCGCAGAAAGACTTTGATATGCACAACGTGCTCGGGCGCCAATTGCAGATGTTCCAGCGTGGCGATCAAGCGGTTCATGCAGCGAACGACGGCGGATTCGGTCAGCCCCCCGGCCTCGGGCAAGCCGGACAGATAGGCCACGCCGCCGGGCGGCAAGATGGCGGCATCGGCGTCCTGGTCATTGCCCGCGACGGCTTCGCTACGTTGATGAACGACGCGATCGCCGCGATCTTCGCCCATGGCAACCGCATCGACGGCCACCATCGCACCGCGCAGCGGCAAAGGGGTCAGGACGAAAGTCATCGCGGGACGTACCGAGTCCGAGAGCCGTTCACTCAACAATTCCCGGACGCGATCGATCGTCCCGGGCGCCAGCGCATAGATGTTCAGTCGAACCAGTCGATCCAAACCCGATCCGCAGTCCTGCAAGACGTGGTCCAAGTTGGTCAGAACCTGCTGGATTTGTTGGTCCAGCGAATCTGCGCCGACCAATTGACCCTGGTCGTCCAGCGGAAGGATCTGGCGAGTATGGACCAAGGGGGCGCCCTGCACGATCACGGCCTGGGCCATGCCCGGCGGGGCATCCAGCGGTACGTATTCGATCGAACCCGCTGGCGGCTGATCGTCCGTCGATTCCGGAGATGAACCTGTGGCCAACGGCGGGAACTGTCCCAGAAACATCGCGGTCAGAAAAGCGGTGCTAAGCGTTCGCCATGTCATGGTGGGGCTTTCTACACTTCGGTCGGAAGTTCATACGGTTTGCGTTTGGGCACGTCCAGGTACTGATTGGCTTCCTCGTCGTCCGGGAAGATTTCCTTTTCCGGGTCCCACTTCAGTCGGCGGCCCAACCAACGGGCGATATTGCCCAGATGGCAAAGGGCCGCCACGCTGTGTCCGGCCTCGACCGACATGATAGGGTCGTTGCCCGACACAACGCACTCGAAGAAATTCTCCATGTGATTGTCGCTCGCGTACACGCGTTGGGCGTCGGGCGGCAGAGGATCGATGTCCAGCCCGATCGGATCGCATTCGTAGCCGTCGCGGAAAATCGTGATCCGCCCTTTTTCGCCGATGAATGTCGCCCCTCCGCCGACTCGCGGATCGATCGAGGTCAACGACAACACGACGTCGTTGGCATAGCGGTAGTGGATGATCGGATGAGCGCTGCCCGCGTCGCCTCGATTACGATCTTCGGGCACGTCGTACACGATTTCCCGCAGGCTCTCTTCCGGTTCCACCCAGATCTCGACGGGACCGCTATGATCCATGTCCAAGGCCCAATGCACCATACTCAAGCCGTGGCACCCCCAATTCAGCAACTCGCCGCCTGAGTACGGTCGGAACGACATCCATCCGGGCCCGATGGCGTATTGTTCCGCCGACGGCGTGTAGAAAGGCGGCTCACGATCGTAGGGAACTCGAGGCAGGTACACGTCGGTATGGTAGGGCACGACCGGGTTGGGGCCGCACCAAGCGTCCCAGTCCAGCCCGGAGGGGATGGGTTGCGCCTGGAAGTTGCACTCGTACGGGCTGGGGTAGTTATACCCGATGATCCTTTCGATCTTGCCGATCCGGCCGTTGCGGATCAATTCGACCGCCTTGCGGGCCGCCGGGTGAGACCGCTGTTGCTCGCCGGTCTGGAAAACCCGCTGGTACTTTCGAACCGCCTGGATCATGCGGCGACCTTCCAGGATCGTATGTCCCAGCGGTTGTTCGCCGTACATGTGCTTGCCCGCCTGGCACGCATGGATGCAAGGCAGGTAATGCCAGTGCTCGGGCGTGGCATAGATCAGCACGTCGACGTTCTTGTCATCCAGCAACGCCCGGTAATCCTGGTAGGCCTTGGCCCGGTAATGGCGAGCCCATTGTTCGGCGCGAAACATGTTGACGTCGGCCACGGCCACGATGCGAGCGTGGTCCGGCGGCTTTCCCTGGCCGCCTTTGCCGATGACCAACTGGCCATTGCGCCGCCCACAGCCGATGATCCCCACGCCGATTTCGTCGTTGGGACTGACCGCCGGTTTCTTCACTTGGGGCTTCGGGGCCGGAGGTGTCGGCGGCGGCGATGGCGGCTCCGGAGCCGGACAGCCGGACAGCGATACTGCGGCAGCCGCCCCGATCGCTTGGCCCAACATTTTACGTCGCGAAATGGGGTCGTGGGGTGACATACAACTCTCCGAGTTCTCTTGGCATGTAACCAGCAATCTGACCGCAGCGTGCCGTTCGTGACGCACGCAACAACCGATGCTGCCCGTGATTGTTGCCCGTTCGGTGACCGTTGTCAAGACAGGCAGACGCGGTGGCTCGGCATTCTGGCTGGTGCCTTCGGACTCCCTATACTTACCAGTCCAGCATTCATCGGTGTGTCCCGGCTCAGCAAATACCGTACAATGACCGGACACGTGACTGAACCAAAATTCACCCTTCATGCAAATATCGGAGAGCACATGCAGATTCCAGAACCGCAAGCGGAACATCGTTGGCTACAGCAGCTCGTCGGCGAATGGAGCATCGAATGTGAATGCAAGATGGGGCCAGACCATCCGCCGATGAAAACAACGGGCCAAGAAGTCGTGCGTTCCTTGGGAGGTTTGTGGGTAATTGGCGAGGGCTCCGGTGATACGCCGGACGGCGGCTCGTGTGATTCGGTGATGACACTTGGATACGACCCTCAGGCCAAACGCTTTGTCGGGTCATATATCGCATCGGTCATGACGCATTTCTGGCCATACCTCGGTTCACTCGATGAATCGCGCAAAATTCTGACACTGGACTCGGAAGGGCCGAATTTCTCGGGCGATGGCACCATGGCAAAGTATCAGGACATCATCGAAATCGTCACGCCCGATCACCGCACGCTCACCGCGCGTGTGCAAGTTGAGGATGGTACTTGGCAGCAGTTCATGACCGCGCACTATCGCCGCAAGTAATAAGTTAGCATCCGGGCAGCCGCCGGCTTGGCCGCCGCCCATCAACCGGGTTTGATTCATCGCGACATCAAGCCCGCGAACCTGTTGCTGGAAACGGGGGGCGAGCGAGCGTTGCTGATCGATCTAGTGCGATGTCTAGGCGAAATCTTTGGGTCGCGATGAGTGAGCGGCACGGCGCTAGCCGCCGGTGGCGTTCAGAATCGGCGGCTAGGGGCGCGACAGATCAGCCCGGGGCAAGGCGACGCGAGTTGTGCGAGCCGTTGTCCCGGGGAGCCTCCGCGACCACCCATCATCGAATGCAAATTGGGCAGCAAGACGGGGCGTGCGAATTCGTGGGAGACCGCCGCGTTGTACCCGATCGAAGCTCGCGCAGCATCGGGAATGGACCCGGTACCGGGTCTTCATTAGAATAGCCCTTGCAGACCACCGTTCACGGCAAAACAGGGGCAGGCATCGAACGACCGGGAGGACGAATACCAGTGGGCACCACCATCCGTTGGCTGCATCTGACCGATCTGCACGTCGGCATGACCGACCAGAGCTGGCTTTGGCCGCAGATGCGCACCAAGTTCCGCGATGATCTGCGGCGCATCTGCAAAGTCGCCGGCCCCTGGGATTTCGTCTTGTTCAGCGGCGATCTGGTGCAAAAAGGGACCGAATATGCGAAGCTCGACGAATTCCTCGACGAGATCTGGACGTGGTTCGCCGAACTGGACTGCGATCCGAAACTGCTCGCCGTGCCCGGCAACCATGATCTGCAATGGCGCGACCCCGAGAAGTCTGCCATGATCGTTCTGGAGACGTGGCCGACCAGCACCAACGTACAAAAGAAGTTCTGGAAAGATACGACCAAGGAATATGTCCAAGAGGTGAAAGACGCTTTTGCTGCGTACGAGAAGTAGTGGGACGGGGTTCAGCGCAAGCCGGACAACATTTGCCGCGGGCGGCTGCCCGGCGATTTCTCATATACGTTCGCAAGAGATGACGTGTACTTGGGAATCGTCGGATTGAATTCGGCCTTCCTCCAATTGACCGACAAGAACGACTATCAAGGCCGCTTGGCGCTGCATCCCAAGCAATTCCATGCCGCTTGCGGCGGTGACGGGGTGAATTGGACCGAATCCCAGCACGCGTGTATCCTGATGACCCATCATCCGCCCGATTGGCTGGACACGGAAAGCCGCCAAAATCTCAGCCGGGAGATCCTGGAGAACTTCTGTCTGCACTTGTACGGGCACCACCACGAAACCCAAGTCCGTCAGCTATTGACGGCCGGCGCGAGCCACGCCCCGCTCCAGTGGTTGGGACGTTCGCTTTTCGGTCTCGAAAAGTTCCAAGATGGAACCCTCGACCGTTCGCACGGCTACGCTGCCGGCGAAATACGAGTGGGAAAAGAGAGCGAAGGGCAACTACAGTTCATGCCCCGCCGGCGCGAAGTCCAAGGGGACACATGGGAACTGGTTCCGGATTTCTCGGTGAAACTGCCCGACGACCGCCGCACCCGGTCGTTCCCGGTTCAGATCCGGCCCATCCCCGTCACGTCCGGTTCAAAGACCATCCGCTTGGCGATTGAGATACCCGACGACATCGACAAAGCAGATACCAGCCCTGATGCTCCGAAACCACCCTCCGCTTCGGCACCCAGCGATGGCGCGTCGCCGGCGGACTCGCCCGACCCGTTGCCGCGTGATGAATCCGTCGCGGTGCAGACCGAGACAGCTCCGAAGCCCAATCCCAAGGCGGCGTTTATCGCGAATGAGCTGGTCCAGGTGATCTGCGATCAATTGGAATCCGATACCGAGGCGTCTCGGTCGCTACGCAAAGAATTGGTCCGCCACGTGGCCGGGCAAAAGGAAGAAGACCCCAAAGCGGATGTCGATTTCTTCGTTCGGGCTCTTCGTGAAAAACTGAGTGAAGTGATGAGCGTGCTGCGTATGTGGCTGGACGCAAATCAACGGATCGAAGGAGTCGAAGAGGTCCGCCTGCTGGTCGACGCCGTGGCGACGGCCGGATTCGATGCCGATTGGGTGCAGACCCTGCTTGATGAATTGGAAGAACGGCACCTGCACGTACCCGTCACAACAGACCTGTATCTGTGCGAAGTCATCTTCACCGCGCTGTACCGCAAACCTGCGACGTGGATTCATGAGCGAGCGATCGATCATGACGCCATCTGCGATATCGCGACACCCAGCATCAAACCGGAATCGCGCGCCCGCGAGATCCGTCGGCGACTGGTCGAAACCCACTTCAAGGACCATATCGGCCGGGAGGTGGGCGAAAGCGATGACGCTTACAAACAACGATTGGACGACTGGGCAAGAGACGATCTGCCCGGGGTCCTGGAATCGGAACGCGAAGATCAGAAGCCGTGGTTCGTCCTGTTCCTCGAAACCGTGGATGCGCTGAAGAAAGACATGGAAATCGATCCCGCACTCTGGTCGCGAATCGTCAAGCTTGAAAGATCCCGCACGACAGGGCGTTTCGTCTGCGATCGTCCCAAATTGCAAAATCGGTTGCGCGTCATGCACCAGCGGATCGAGAAATTGGATGCCCAAGCCCGCAAAGGACCACCGTGATGACGAAACCCGCCCGTTTTGAACGCCCCGATTTTCGTCCGGCGATGGACAAGGTGCTGGATCTCCTGCCGCAGGATTCCTGGCCGGCGGCCAGGCATCGGTTTGACGAGCGGAGCATCCGTGCGGTGCGCACGGCCATCGCGGCGGAACGCCCGCTGTTGATCCGCAAGAAACCGGGGATCGGCAAGAGCCAGTTGGCGCGGGCCGTGGCGCGCGAGTTGAACCTGCCCTTCTTGTATCACGTCGTCAACGCGCGAACCGAGCACACAGACTTGCTGTACGAGTACGACGCCGTGTCGCGGTTGGCGGAAGCCCAGGTGCTCAGACCGTCCGGCGACGCTTCCGCCTGGCGCCCCGAATTGGCCGCCGAGCGCTTCGTGCGGCCGCAAGTGCTGTGGTGGGCTTTCGATTGGCGCGGCGCCAGAATCCAAGCCAAAGCGTGATGCCGTGCCGAAGGCTGTGCCGAACTGGGAAAGGATCGGTGCTGTGAATCCTGCGGCGAACCGGCGCATCCGCCGGAGGGCATCGAACCAGGCCAATGGCTGCCAGGCAAAGGTTGCGTCGTTCTGGTCGACGAGATCGACAAGGCGGATTCGGATATGCCCAACGGGCTGTTGGAGAGCTGCGGCAACAACGGCTTCCAGGTACCCTGTGCCCGGACCTTCGTCCGCCGCCCGCCGGAACACGTCGCGCCGCTGCTGATGATCACGACCAACGAAGAACGTGAACTGCCCGCCGCCTTCCTGCGGCGTTGTATCGTGTTGCACATGAAGTTGCCCGACAGCGATTCCGAGTTGACGACGTTTCTGATCGGGCGCGGACGCGATCATTGCTCCCAGTGGATCGACGACGATGCGGTCTACAGCGAAGCGGCCGAACAGCTTCTGCGAGACCGCCGCGCGGCCCGCGAAGCGCACAGCCCCGTGCTGCCCGGCCCGGCCGAATACTTGGATCTGCTGTACGCCGTCGGCCGCTTGCATCCGGGCGATGCGGACAAACAGAAAAAAGGCGCTGAAGGATCTGAGGGAATTCGTTTTTCGCAAAGACAGTATGGACCGCGAGCTATGAATTCACACTGCCAGGAACTGCCGGCTCGCATCGCCGGGACACTCACCAATCGCGCCGATTTGCTGCTGGCATTGGCGGCACACGGTCCGTTGGAGCGCGCCGCCGTCGCCGCCGATTGCGGGTTCGAGCCGACCGCGATACCGGAGGACCAGCCACCAGCGCCCCCGGTCGTCGCTCCGCCACCGTCGCCTGCCAAACGGTCGCCGCCGAAGCCCGCCGCCGTTCCGGCCGAACTCAAATGGCTGCGGACCAATACCTATCGGCGCATCGAAGACGCCGGAATGCCCCCGGAGGAAGTCCCGGAAGAGATCGGCGACCGGCCCATCGGCGACCGCCAACTGGACGCCAGACCCTACCGCGTCAAACCTCGGCCGCTGCAACCGTGGTCTCGGCTGTGGCCTTGGCTGCATCATGTCCACGGTCAACTGCTTCCCGGACGTCAGCTCGATCTGCCGCGTTTGATCGACCAGATCGCAAACCGGCGTCCCGTACGGCGGCTGCCCTTCCGCCGCCGGCTAACCTGGGCGCCGAAACTTCACATCCTGGTGGACGGCGATCGCAGCATGGACCAGTTCCGCGACGATATCTACGGGCTGCTCGCCCGGCTGCGGCAGTGCCGGGGCAGCGAAGGCTTCCACTGCCGTCTGTTGCCCACCGGTCCGGCCGTGCTGACCGACCCGGATGCGTTGACCGATCCGAACACGCTGGACCGGCAAGCCCCCAACATCTCGCCGGGCGGAACCTCTTGGATCAGCCCTGAGGCCGGCGACACCGTGTTGGTGCTCGGCGACCTGGGCTGCCTGGACCGCAGTCCGCATCGCATCGCCGATTGGTTGGGCTATGGCCGGTACCTGCAGCGCCGGGGCGTGGCGCGGTTCGCGCTTTCGCCGTGCCCTCGCGACCGCTGGGACTTTCGCTTGGCTCACGTTTGGGCATGTTCGCCCTGGGACCATCATCAGCGGCTGCCGCGAGGTCGTCGCGGATGCCGGCCCGCGAGTGCCGCAATCGACTCGCAGCAGCGCGAGCGGATGCTCGAGGCCCTGCTGCGGATCGCCAGCGTGGCCTTGCTGATCGAATCCCCGCTGTTGCGCGAAATGCGATCGTTGCTGCCCGATGCGGATGCCGGATTGGAACACGACCTGCGTTCTCACCCGGAAGTGCATGCCGTCGCCGGTGTTTGCGCACTGAAACCCCAGTACGTGGACCGCAGGATGGGCGAGTTGATCACCGGGGATGATGAATTTCTGAAACGGTTGAAGGAGCGGTTCCCGGAATTGCTGCGGCGACATCATCAGCCTCATGGTGCCCTGCTATGCGCCAGTGAAACGTACAACCTTCACGCGGCCAAATTGGGTGTCGCCGCCGAAGAACTCGCCCGGGCACAAGCCGTGTTCCGGGCCGGCAACCGCACCCGCTGGGATGAAATCGACTCGACCCCGAATCTTCAACGTCCGGCGGACCGGCAGGGCTTTGCTGCGTGGAACGCGCGCGAAGTCGCCCGGAGATCCAGCGTGCGGGCAGAATCCGACCGGGAACTGGCTGCGGCCAGTGCCTTGGAAGCGGTTGCATCCGGCGGAACGGCTCAACCACCCGAGGGCTTCGATCAACGCACGTACGAAAAGACCTTGCAATGGGCACTTGATAGACATCGCCAAGCCACGCCTCGCACTTGGCAACTGCGCCAACACGGCCAGACGCTTCGACTGGAATCGCCAAACGAGGTCTGGTCGGCCGGTACACCGTTAGCCCGAGTTGACATCAGCGCTCCCGTGCTGTCGCTGACGTTCGACAAGCAAACTGGCGACTCCCGCGTCTACTTTCGCCCCGATCGGCAGGATGGGCGCCGGTGTCCGCTGGGGATGCCCCAGCACGTTTCCCTTGCCAGCAATTGCTGCCAAGTGGACTTGGAGTCCGTCCGTCCACCCGATTGGGCTTCGCGGTTTGGGTGGGATCGGTTCGGGCTGTTTGCGGATTTTGAGGTGGGGGGCGTGACGTTTGCCCTGCGGTGGATCCCGCCCGGGGAGTTCCAGATGGGATCGCCCGAAGGTGAACCGGGACGAATTGACGAACGTGAAGGCCCGAGGCATCGGGTGACGATCGGGCAGGGGTTTTGGATGGCCAGCACGCCCGTCACCCAGGCCCAGTATGCGGCGGTCACCGGCCAGCGGCCGTCGCGGTTCAAGAATGCCGGGGACCGGGCGCCGGTCGAGAGTGTCAGTTGGGCCGATTGCCGGTTGTTCTGCGGCAAGCTGCAAGAAGAAATGATCAAACTGGACAAGCAAGCGGAGCAGGAACTGACCGCCGGGTTGCCCAGCGAGGCCCAGTGGGAATACGCGTGTCGGGCTGGCACCGACTCGGCTCTGTATACGGGACCACTGACCATCCTGGGCGATTGCAACGGCCCGGAGCTGGATGCCATCGCTTGGTACGGTGGCAACAGCGGGGTAGACTACGAAGGCGCGGAGAATAGTTCCATGTGGCCGGACAAGCAGTACGAACATCGCCGCGCAGGAACGCATCCGGTCGGTGCAAAGCAGCCTAATCCATGGGGTTTGTACGATATGCTGGGCAACGTCTGGGAGTGGTGCGAGGATCCATGGCATGACAAGTACGAAGGAGCACCGGATGATGGTACGGTATGGGCAGACAATGCTGCAGAGGGCGGCAACCGCGTCCTCCGAGGCGGTAGCTGGGCTAGCCGTGCCCGCGACCGCCGATGTGCCTGCCGTAACTGGTGGCCCCCCGACCGCCGCGTCGACCTCGGTTTCCGGTTCGTGTTTGCCGCGAGGTTCAACGAGGATATCCGCCGGTTCCCTTGAGCCACGCGACGTGCGGCAGACCGGGCGGAAAGCAGGCTGGCGTAGCCAAGCCGCGACCGACCGGTCTGCTGTACGGAGCGTCTGTGAAAACTCGCACGTTCGGTCGTGCTCGTGCTCGTAAGCGTGTAAAACCCCGTTGGGGTTTGGCATCACTCCCGTGCAATTCGGCCACCCAAGGTGCGCGGAGTACCGCGACCTTGGGCTTTGGAGTTCGACGCCTTTGGCGTCACGCGAAACGCGGTCACCAAGGAAGGGTATAGACACAACGGGGTCGAGCGTCGTTTTCGGGTGACCCGCTTCCCATGTGGCCCCCGAGAGCCGAGCGGGGGCCGATCGGGTCCCGCTCAGCGCTCGGGACCCACACAATCGTTGCCCGAAAACGACTCCC
Source organism: Planctomycetaceae bacterium (assembly GCA_007121535.1). Lineage (GTDB taxonomy): Bacteria > Planctomycetota > Planctomycetia > Pirellulales > Pirellulaceae > SKKK01. The sequence continues at coordinate 28,010 of SKKK01000009.1, forward strand.
GACCTGGGGTGTTCAATTTGTGCTTGTCAAGGCCAATCGTTTTGATCCCATTCTTGTTCCCGTTTCACGACGTGCTGCGGCGCAAAA
>SKKK01000093.1 GCA_007121535.1 Planctomycetaceae bacterium
ACGGAGTCTCAACGGGTTAATTATTGAAGTTACGATCCGAACCCGCCCCCACGGAACGATCCGAACCCGCCCCCACGGAACGAACCGGACGCTCGTCGACGGGCCCGAAAGCGAACGTCCTCGCGCGGGGCGACCAACTGCGGCATGGCGACGAGACGGGTTGTTCGCGGCGCGAACGTTGATCCCGATGGGAAGGAAGAACCGGAACCTCCGTTCGCGGTGTCGACGGGCGTGCGGGTGGGACGCGTGAACGGATCGATCAGCGTGGCCAACGTGAATTCCGACGGCAAACAGAAACGAGAACGTCCGGACTCGGCGTCAACGGGCGTTAGATGGAACGCGAAAACGGATACGGTGGCAGGGCCAAGTGAATCGTCGTTGGCCACGAGGCTGGACCGATCCCTTCGCACACCAACATCGGGCTGGATGGCGTCGCGCACTGGGCTTTTGGCGGGCCATCGTGTATCATGATGGACACGTACGAATGAACAACCGCCCACAGGGCAACCGTCGGCCACATAGCACAGCGGGTCGTCTCCTGGGGCAACGGAAAATCGTAACCATCCGATGCACGCGAGGCGGCGGCGCTGTCCTCGCACATGGTTGAATCACGCGCGCCGCCCGCGTGATCGGGAACGTTATCTGCTGGACACGGTGCACCCCCTCTTGAGCGATCAGGGGCCATCTTGACGACTGGCGCTATGCGCTATATCGTTCCCGAATGATTCAGAGTTTCGCGTGTGCCGATACTGAGCGGCTGTTTCATCGTCAGCGGCCGAAACATTTGCCTCGGAGTATACATCGTGTGGCGTTCCGGAAACTGCGGATGCTTCATCGTGCGCAAACGCTGCGGGATCTGCGAGTGCCACCAGGCAACCGGTTGGAATCTCTGAAAGGTGACCGAAAAGGGCAATACAGCATCCGGGTGAATGATCAATTCAGAATCTGCTTCGCATGGCGGTCCGGGGATGCATTCGACGTCGAGATGGTGGACTATCATTAGGAGGTGAAATATGGCTAAGAAACTGGCTCCTCTTCATCCCGGCGAGGTATTGCGTGAAGAGTTCCTCCTCCCGATGGAACTGAGCCAAAGATCCCTGGCACGGGGGATCGGTGTGCCCCCTCGACGAATCAATGAAATTGTGCAGGGTGCCCGGCGCGTGACTGCGGATACCGCACTACGTCTTGGCCGTTTCTTCGGCACATCCCCGGAATTCTGGCTCGGCCTTCAGATGGACTACGAATTGGACACGGAAAGCGACCGGCTCAAGGGCCGCCTTGAGGCAGAGGTGTGTGAGCATCACCGAAACAGGAAGATGCGATAGAACGGATAACAAACGGGTGCACGCGAGGCGGCGATTGCGCCTGGGATGATGGTTGGGTCACACGCGCCGCCCGCGAGACCCGTGCCGTTTGCCCAAGATAATCAGTACAATGCGATCACCCATCCCAGAAGCATTGCTAAAGATGTTCTACTTTTTCGTTCTGCGTGATCACTTCGCTCAGGTGCTTGGGCGGGACGATTTCCATATCTTTAAGCCCTCAACGCGGCGGGAGAACTGGTACGGCTTCGATCAATCGTATTTCACTTCTGCTGAAACTACCGTCATTGTTGCGACAACAATTCGTGACTATATTCATAATCGTTTCGCGCAGCAGCCCTTTTTCCTTCGCGCTTATTTTCTCCGATTCAAAGTGGTCGAGAAACTCGCAAGGCGGAGCAAGACCACGCCGTTGGGATGGACTGCACCGTACTATCGAAGCGCGTTGAGCCTCGAGCCCAATAAAGAGACGGGAATCTCGCAACACGAAACGTTGATGCGTGCTTCATCGATTAAAGGTGCTACCGCTTCTTACGTTTGCCCAATGATTTTTGATGAGGACGCCGTGAGGGGCAGGCCGCAGTTTTCAGATCTACGGATGGTCGATATCAGCACAGCACCGAGCGGTTGGACCACGAATGAGAATCACCATATTTGCTTTCAGGACACGGATTCCACACCGTCTTGGTGCTCAGATCCGGTCGAAGGCAAGCTAATCGAATTCGACACATTTGTGAATTCATCGGCTTCGCTCTCCATCGACGAATTCGACCTATACGTAGCCCGGTTGCTTCAAGTACTGACTCCGAAACGTGAGATCGACATCAAAGAGAATCCATTGCCAATGAGCATGTTCGTAATAGCGACTCCAAGCGAGGGCTAACAGGTATATGGCCTCTTTTGTCAAGTGAACATACGGATAGCGCTCCGCATTTTTTCCCATTTTTCTTGGCAGGCTTTACGGTTTCAGGCGCCCGAGGGGTTCGATCCTGACGGGCTGCGATTGGCTAGGAGGAATTCCAACGGCGGTCCGCGTCGGGCCGTGAGGGTCCACAACGTGAATGCAGCAAACAGGTATCATGGGTCGGCCCTCGCTCGCTCCGTTCGGCGGTGGGCGGCAAATTCTGCGGCCATCTGACGTTGAGCCTCTTGCACCTCCTTCATCAACCGTGCGTTGCTCGGCATCCCGACAATGAACTCCAGGCCGGGCGTCGCTTCACACCAATTCATCAGGCGGTCGTCACTGAAATGCCCGTCGCCGCGGATCGTGATGCGAACGTCCGGCCACCGTTGACGAATTTGCGTCACGATCTTTGGCAGCAACGTCATTGCTCCGGACATCGCACCGACATCGCCCGGACGCAACTGGGCGGCCAGCAGAAACTCGCCGCAAAACACGTACTGCGGCAGATAGCAATAGCCGTCATCATGTTTCTGGAAATGGCGACCCAGTTGTTGGCCGAACATTTCCAGGTTGGTCGGATTGATGTCGAGCGTGATTTCCTCGGGCGGCGAGTGATGCACGTCGAGAAACAAATCGACCAGCAAGTCGGCCTGGCTGTCGAGATCGGCGACGATTTTACAATAAGGCGAATCGTGATCATTCAAATCTTCGTAGCCCAAGCAGAGCCCATAAATCCTCTGCCTGACCAGATCGAGTACGGAATGTTCACTGGTCTCTGGATCGCGATAATCCGTAAAACAATCGGCGTAGCGTTCCAGTACCCGGAAGATCCGATCGACCTCGGCGATCAGCGGCACGCCACCATCGCTGACAATGTTCCCGCCGTCGAAATCGGCGATCAGCACCCGCCCGCTCAGCCCGTGGAATTCGATCCGTGATTCGTTACACTGTGTTTGCACGAGGAAACCTCCATGATTTGTGTAACTCCTTGTCCCAAAAACAAGTTATGACAAATCTTGGGGCCTCGCGCTAGCCGGGTGATGAGAAATTCGGGTTAGGCTAGATGGCCACGAACGAGGGCATCCGAACCGTACCTTCACTTGGCCAGCTTGCCTGAAACTCTCGCCCGACAAGCGGGAAGGATCTGGGAAAATCACAAAAAGACACATGCATTCACAGTGGGCGAGTTTGTAAAACCCCGTTGGGGTTTGCTGGCACTCTCGTGCAAATCGGCTACCCAAGGTGCGCGGAGTACCGCGACCTTGGGCTTTGGAGTTCGACGCCGTTGGCGTCACGGGAACGCCGAACGGCGCCAGGTCCTCGAACTGGCTTTCCCGTGACTCGTACCCACGGCTGCCTAAGGCAAGGACTCGTTATTCGAGCCACTCGAAAGCAGACGCAGATGGTTGCGTACTACTTGTTCAACATCACCTGGCCACGAGGCGACATGCGGACGGCCTCGGATGATTTCGTTCGGCAGTCCGGCGAGCCCGCGTTGCCGCTGGCGTGGCAGTGGAACCACAATCCGGACCACAGGCACTAGTCGCTTGAAGAACGTCCCGGCTGGCTGCGTTTGACCACGGGTCGCGTCGATCCTGATTTCTTGAGCGCGAGAAATACGCTGACCCAAAGGACCTTTGGTCCGCAAAGTTCAGCCACCGTGGCCGTCGACGTCAGTCACATGAAAAGCGGTGATTTCGCCGGCCTCGGCGCGCTTCAAAGGCGGTACGGTTTCGTCGGCGTCACGAAGTCAGCAGACGGCAAATCGATCGTGATGGTCAGTGCCGAAACGGACCGCCCCGTGGAATTGCAAAGCATTGCGCTGGAACAGGACATGATCTATCTCCGTATCGACTGCGACTACCGCGACCGCGTCGACACGGCCCATTTCTTCTACAGCCTGGACGGAGACCAGTGGACCGCCATCGGCAAACCCTTGAAGATGGCCTACACCCTGCCACATTTCATGGCACAGCCCAGGGGGTCGCGCAGCTCACCCCGGGTTCGCGAAGCGCCAAAGACCAAGCACTCGGCCGGATATTTCTTGGTGGAATCGGGCGAAAGGGGTCGGGAGTCGTTTTCGGGTAGGCCGCTTGCCATGTGGTCAATTGTTGGCCGAAAACGACTCCCGACCGCGTTGCATCCCTGATCCAAGGTTACACCAACATGACAAGAAACTCCTGGCCGGGTGCTTCATTCTTTCGCCTCTTGATTACGCATCCGGGACAATTCGCGTTGTTGTTCGCGCAGGCAGGCAGTCGGCGTGTTGCGCCGCACGTTAGCCTGTCGTTCGGCCCAGGCAATCGTCTGCTGCAACACTCGCCATCGCTCTCCACGGTCCCAGTTCCGCCATCGCTTGTCGGATTCCCATGCAATCCAGTCACGCATTGTCGCCACGGCTGCCCTCCTGCAATACGCGCCGGAGTGTCGCGATCCTTTGAGGCTTGCGGTAAGGCTCTTCCAAAGCCAACTGGCACCGCAACATATCCTCGTCACTCAGCCCCCAATAGACCGTACCGCTTGCCGTCGTATCTCGCGATGCCCCCGCTCGGCTGACGGCCCAATCCGACAGCCCCGTCACCGTACGGAAGACGTCGATCGCGCCGCTTGGACTGTTCAGACAAAACACCGGCTGACGGTCAAGCCATCCGGGATCACGCTCCGCCACCTTGGCCCAGTCGGTGTCGGATTCGCCCCATTCCGCCTGGAGCGCCGCCAGAGCGCGATAGCGGCCCGCGGGAGACTTCCGACCCGTTGCCTCCCAGCCGCGTTGAAAGACAATCCGCACTTCATCGTCAGCGTCTGCGGGCATGTGGGCGTCACTCGCCGATCCCGGGAACACCTCGGAATGAACCGGCCGGACCGTCGCAAGGCGCAGGGCGAACAGGGCGATCGCCACGGCAGTCAGCGCCAAACCCAACAGGAAGTGGTACTTCCTGTGGAGGAAGGGAAAGCAGACGCCGTCGCTGACAGGTGGTCGTGATCCAAGCATCGCCTCATTCTACCCGATATCAATCTGCAAACACTAGCGTGGCGGCTTGCTCGTCCGTTTCGGTGGGGATGCGAAGGATGCCTTGATCGTTTTCGATCTGCACGGTAAAAGTCGTCGGGGCGTCGGGGCGAATCTTTAATGTTTCCCACGGGATTTGCAGCTCGAACGTCCTGCCTTGTACGGCGCGCCGGACGGGACGCACGTTGCCGATGCGGGCGTCGATCTCGGCGAACGTCAGGTATCTGCTGTCGACGAAACGACGTACGTCGAGCATCACGGTCGAGTGACAGGCGATCCGTTCGGCGGCCAGCATGGCTCGCCAGCCGCTGTCCTGCCGCGACAGCTTCAAAGGAAGCTGGCCGATTCGTACGGTGATCCGGTCGGCGTTGACTGCCAAGCCGCCGACGTACAGGGCCGCGTCGTTCCAGAGGAAACAGACGATGCCGCTGAGTTCCTGATCGCCGTCGATTCGACCTTCGACCCAGCGTGTCCGCGCCCAGCACCACCGGCTCCGCGTGCCGGAACGGCGAGACGTTCCGGTCCTCGATGTCGTCGATCCAATCGTCCAATTGCCCATCGAGTCGAAGCGGCACGGTCCGCAACGCCCGGACTCGCGGCCGCGTGGTCACGGGCGGATCGATCCGGACGCCCGCATTGGTCAGCCGGATCCTCGATGATCTCGCCTTGGACTGGCGGGCGCTGATGGTCTTCGAAACTGCTGGTAGCCAGCCCCCAGAGCATACGATGCGATTCACCGCGGCTGGCCATGTAGGTGTGCTGCTCGTTTCGAGCGACTTGAAAACCGGGCAGCTTGCCCGTCAGTTCCGCAGACAGGATGACGGCCACACCGCCTGAATCGTTCGCCCATTGGACCAGCGCTTCCGCATCAGCGCCGGGTCCGGCGATCACCACGTCCGCGTTTTCATCGGCAGCGAACCCGGGCAAGTCGGCGCCTTTCAGCAAACGGGCCGCATCGGCGACTCGCTGACCGGCAGCGATCACTCGGCGGGGTTGGACATCGAGCAGGTCGCTGTCCAGGTACCGCAGCAGGTTCAGCAGCAGCAAGCGGGCCTCGGGGTTTTCACTTTCGCGGGCGACGTGGGCCGGACAGAGCATCAGCAGGCCCTGGCCGATCGGCAGTTCGACCAGCGACATGTTTTCGCGCCGGCTGGCGCCCAGCAACGGACGCCAATTGCCGCGCGCCACGGCGCCGGTGGCGGCGGGGCGGGCGTAAGCGTCGTCCGATACGCGGCCGTCCTTCGTATTCCACCAACGCAGGTCGCTGGACGTCAGGCCGTCGAACACCGGGTGACCCGGTGCGTAGATCGGAGCGTGCCGGGAAAAGTAGATCTCGCGCCAGCCATCTTGCCAGCCAAACCCGGCGAGCGCCGTCGGCGTCTGACGCCGTGCGGACCACGAGTTCAAACGAACCGGGCACCAACGAGGCAACTGTTCGTAAGACAAGCACAGAATCCGACCTTCCTGTTCCAGGAATCGGCGGATGTCAGCCGCTCGTGCATCCAGCGCCCGGTCCGAAGCGTCGGGTGCGATGATCCAGATCGGCGCCGCGTCCGCTGGGGGAACGCCATCCGTAGCGATGGTCTCGATGCCCAGACTGGCAAGGTAAGGCGTGACGATCTGCTCGGGGTCGGTGCAGAACAACGCCCGCTGGAACGAGGACACTTCCAGCCCGCGACGGCCGATCCCGCGGATCGCCAGTTCGTCGCGAGTCGGTTGATGGCCCTCCGCCGTCGTCTCGACAAATAGCGTGGCCGTTGTGTCGTCAGCCGGTGCGGGGATCGGAACCGTGAACCGCTGTTGGGCCGCCGGGGCCAAAGTCACCTCGCGTTGCCCGAGGACTCGATCGCCGATGCCCCAAGCGATATGAACCAGTTGGGCTGACAGGCTGTCGTTGCACACGACGATCGTCGGCTGGGCATCCTCGACTTCGATCGCCGCCGGGACGCGCGGCCAATAGAACGCCGTGACCGGTCCCAGCGCGTTCAGCAGATAGCGCTCGGCATTGGGATACAGCCGATAGGGCGGCGCGTCTGCCAGCCAGCCGGGGTTGAAGCGGGTTCTGGCGACCGCGGGCCTCGGATCGGGATCGGTGGGATCGGCTGGCACCTTGATTTGGTCGTTCGGAGCGAGCGGGGCGAAGGCAACTCTCGAGGTGGTGAACGGCATCACCCCCGAAGCGCCGGACGCCCGTTGTTCGACGATCGCTTCGTGGTAAAGCCGGAGTTCCTCTTGGGTGTATTCGGCTTGCGAACCGGTTTCCAGCGACGAAGGCAGCCGGCCCTCGCCCCGTCCGCCGACCCAGTATTCACCGAAGATCATCGGCCGGTCCGGATTGCGCGTCCAGAGTTCCATCAAACGCGTATAATGCTCTTCCATGTGGATGTGGTACATGTCCTGATCCGGCGCGAACCACCCGGCGCCCGAATGGACGATGGGCCGAATCGTATCGAAGTTGCGGACGAACTGGCCCAGCGGCTTGACCCAGCCCGCGTACTCGTCGCGCCGGGTACCGCGCAGTTGTTCGTTCTCGACATCCCAGATCACCACCGAGGGATGGTTGCCGTCGCGCCGTACCCACGCTTCGAACTCGGGGAACCCGAAACGCTGATCGAAACGGTCGCCGCCCAACGGTTCCACCAGATCGGCACGCAGCACGTGCAGTTCAGGATCGTCCGGGCTCCAGGGCCGATCCGGCATCCACTCAGCCGTGACGGTGACCGTCCGACGCTCGCCAAGCCTGTTTCGTCCTTGGCGCCTTTTCTCCAGATTTTCAGTGGTTCGAGCAGGCCACGCCCTGGACATTTCCGCCGCAAATGCTCAAAATGACGGATCTTATGATCGCTGTTGATGGGGGCTGGAGTTGGTGCGTCGGAACACTTCGACATACACTCCGAAAACCCTGTGGGGTCTTCGTTGCCGGGTTTCCCAAGCAATTGGAAGATTTCGGCCTCGATTGTGTTAGGTCTGGCACTGCCCAACCGTTTATCTATTCAGGAGTAGATCGATGAGTGACCTTGACGAAACGCGTCCGAGTCTTTTGGCTCGCATCCAGAACCCACAAGATGGTGAGGCCTGGAACGAATTCATCGAGTTGTATTCTCCTTACATCTATCACTTCATGCGGCGGCGCAGCTTGCAGCCCGCGGATGCCGCCGACGTGACTCAAGATGTGATGCGTACCGTGTTCTGCTCGCTCGATCGCTTCCAACATCAGCACCGCCGTGGCTCGTTCCGCAAGTGGCTGGTGACGGTTGCTCGTAGCCGTCTTTCCGATTGGATCACCTCTCGCAACCAGCAGGCCATGGGAAGCGGCGACACGACCGTCTACCGACAACTGGCCAACCATCCGATCCCCGATGACGGCGACGCACAGGACGAGCGCGAGTATCGGCAATGCCTTTTTCGTTGTGCGGCTAACAGCATCCAGCACAAGTTCCATGTCTCAACATGGCAGGCGTTCTGGTTGACGTATGTAGAGGAAACAAGCTGCGAGGCCGCGGCAGCTCAGTTGGGTCTTTCGCTCGAGGCGGTTTACATGGCCCGAGGTCGCGTCTTAAGACGACTGCGCCAGCGGATACGCGAACTGGAATTGTAGCCAACGGTTTCTGAGCAAGGAATACGATCATGTCGAAAGAAGAACCATGCCCGTTCGGTCCGGAATTACGCAGGCTCTTGGAGGAAGAATTGTCCTCCGAGGAAGAAGAGCGATTTGCAGCCCACCTTCGGAAATGCCCGGCCTGTCGTGGAACGCTGGATCAATTGGCCGAGCAGGACAAACAACTTACGGACGCCATCCGACATGCTGCAGGAAACCAGGCGTCCCTCGAAATAGAGCTTGTCCAGATGCTTCAACGATTGCGAGCCGACAGCCAGCGAAGTGCGGATGATGCGACCACCGAGATGCCCGCCGAGACAGGCGAAGCATCGGCTGCCGCGTCCAGCCAGATGTCGCTCGATTTCCTGACGCCCTCCAGTCTTTCCCAGTCGCTCGGCAAGCTTGGCGAATACGACATTTTGGGCGTGATCGGCAGTGGCGGGATGGGGATTGTATTGCGAGCCCAGGATGCTGCTTTGAATCGGATCGTCGCGATCAAAGTGCTCAGACCGGAGCTTGCCGCCCACGGCGCTTCGCGACAACGCTTTTTGCGCGAGGCCCAGAAGGCGGCTGCCATTACCCACGACCATGTAGTGACCATCCATGCCGTGGGCGAGGCGAACGGACTGCCGTACATCGTCATGGAATACATCGTGGGTGTGTCGCTGGAAGAACGCATCCGCAGGACAGGACCGCTGAAGGTCGAGGAGATTCTGCGGATCGGCATGCAGTCGGCTTCGGGGCTGGCCGCCGCCCACGCTCAGGGCATTGTCCACCGGGACGTCAAGCCCAGCAACATCCTGTTGGAGAACGGGATCGAACGAGTCAAGATCGCCGACTTTGGCCTCGCGCGTGCGGCCGATGACGCTCAGATCACGCAAGCCGGCGTCGTCGCTGGAACTCCCGAATTTATGTCTCCGGAACAAGCCCGGGACCAGAAGGTCGACTATCGCAGCGATCTGTTTAGCCTTGGCTCCGTGCTTTACGCCATGTGTACGGGACGGTCCCCCTTCCGAGCCTCGAGCATCGCAGCAGCGATCCACCGCGTTTGCGAAGACACGCCGCGACCGATCGGCGACGTGAACCGTGACATCCCCGAGTGGCTGATCGCAATCAT
>SKKK01000183.1 GCA_007121535.1 Planctomycetaceae bacterium
CCGGCAGACGGCCGGTCAGCAGGGCGGCCCGCGACGGACCACAAACGGCTTGCTGGATATAGGCGCGTTGAAACAGACGCGAACCTCGGGCCAGCCGGTCGATGTTCGGCGATTGGACCAGGGTATCGCCGTAGCAACCCAGCGCCGGACGCAGGTCGTCGATCGCGATCAGCAGGATGTTGGGGCGAGCGGCTTCAGGCCACGCATCCGCCGCCGTTAGCGTGGTGGGCATGATCAGCAACAGGCCGAGTAGAAGAATCTGGCTAGCGAGAAATCTGGGACTCATCGGTTGATGTCCTTTCTTGTTAGCACCAAGCGTGCAGATTGCGACCGGAGACGCCAAGGACCTGCGGAAACAATAAGTATCGGGTTTGGTTTGATGGTACGCAAAGGGGTCGGGAGTCGTTTCCGGGTGACGACAAACCATCAGGAAAACGAATTCTCCGAAAACGACTCCCGACCCCTTCCGCGAGATGTCACACTGATTCATCTGTCGGTCCTGAGCAAAACGGCACTAAGGATCGGCAAAGAAATAACTGTCGGGTTTCCATGTGAGCGGCAAGGCGCTAGCCTCCGATTTTTCCGCCGCTCACGAACCGGTGGCTAGCGCCATTCCGCTCAGTTATTTCTTTGCCGATCCTAAAGGTTGATTTCCGCCGGGCGAACGTCACTCTCCACTCGCAATCCGGCGGCTTGTTTGATCGCTTCCAATTCCGATTGCAGGTGTTTCTGGAACAGCATGATGTCCGCACTGTGGATCAACAGGTTGGCGCCCTTCCGGAGAAAAGCCGCTTGCTGCTGGACCCCGCCCCAGAAATGAATCCCGGCGCCGATGCCGGCCGCGCGTGCTTTGCGAAAGATGCCTTCACACGCGGCCAGGAACTCGGGATGGTCGTACCGCTCGGGTAATCCCAGGCTGCAGCTCAGATCGTGGGGACCGATCAGCACGGCGTCCAGGCCAGCAACGGCCAGGATTTCGTCCAGCGCGTCGATGGCCGGGACGCTCTCGACATTGGCGATCAGCAGCCGGTCGCTGGCGTTGTTATCCAGGTAGGATTCGAGTTCCGGTTCGACGGGTGCTCCGTCGAGCATTTGGCGGAGCCGCTGGCCTTTGATCGGCCGGAATTTCACCGCACCGCGCAGCGTCTGCACCTGCTGAGCCGTCTCGACGTACGGCGCGATGACCCCCGCCGCGCCGCCATCCAGCACCATCGTGGCCGCGAACGGATCGGGCGACGGAATCCGCACCAGCGGCGGCAAGCCCAGCGCCGAATACGTCTGGCACATCCAGTTCAACGGGGCCCGGTCCAGCGCGACGTGTTCGGTGTCGATAAACACGAAATCCAGCCCGCAGCGGCGCACCGCGTCGGGCCAGAGCGGCGACGGCGAGACGATCAAGGTGCCGAAGACGGTTTCGCCGGCCAGTAGTCGCCGACGTAATTCAGCAACGTTCATGGCTGGAGTTGGAACTTTCCGAAGTGGATATGGGTTCGCGGCGTATCGGCCGTGCCGCTGTCCCAGACGGCCCGAAAGTCGCCCGGCGCGACTTCGATCAGCGTCGGGTAGGAATTCTTGATCCCCGCGTGGAAGAACGTTTTCTCTTCGCTCCACTGGCCGCCAGGCGGCTTGGTCTTGTACCGCAGCGACGTGCGGCCCCCGTGGGGAAAACCGGGCCATGACGTATCCCGCTGCTGCGGTCCATCGTTGTAGACGTAGATATGGGTGCCGTCCGCAGCTTGACCGAAGAACCCCTTGGACTTGGCGTTGTGCAATTCGGGCTCCTCCTGCGCCGTGCTCCACGTGCGTCCGCCATCCCGGCTGACGCTGGAATAGGCGCGCGGCGGATCGGTGGTCAGCCGATCTTCGTCGTAGTTTGCGGTCCGCATCACAATCTTCAGTTCGCCGGGCGCATCGCCAGGCGCGATGTTCCCCTCGTGCAGGAAGACCCGGGGCTCGGTCGGCTGAGGGATGAACGCTTCCAGCTTCCACTCCAACAGGCTGCTGCTGCTCAGAACGAAATGGTCGCGCGAGCCGCGCGGATCTTTTTGCAGGGTGTTGCGGTGAGCGGGCAGCAGGAAACGACGCTGGCCGTCGATCCGGGTCTCGACAAGGCCCGCGTTCAGGATCAGCGGGCCCGTGTAGTGCATGGTCATCTCGACCGGCGTCCACGAGCGCCCGCCGTCCGCGGTGAAAGCGCCGACAAGCTGGGATTCTTCGCTGTTGCGGTACACCATGGGGCAGCGCATGGCGAAGCACCAGATCACGTCCTGGCCCGGCGCGCGGTACAGCACGGGGTTGGCGTAGGCGAACTGGATCGCGCCCTGACGTTCGCGATGATCGAACACCGCCACCGGCTCCTGCCACGTATCGCCGTCATCCCGCGACAGGCTGACCAGGATATCGCCCATGTCGTTCTTCCCGTTCACCTGGACACCGAATGCCACCAGCAGATCCCGTCGACGGTCCCCCTGGATAATGAACGGCTGCCAGATTCTCCAGGCATACGGATGCTGTTCCACCCGCCGGACAACCCGGATATCGGTGACATCGCCCTCGTAGA
>SKKK01000368.1 GCA_007121535.1 Planctomycetaceae bacterium
CAGATGATCGCCGCAAAGAACCGCTACTCGCTCGATGAGCGCGAGTGGGGCGTCATGATCGATCGCGACGGAAAGATTCGGCTGTACGTCCGCCAGGATGGATGGCAAACAACCGAGGCCCCGGAGCAACCCAAGCCGGGACACTGGCACCAGGTAGGCGTCGTGATGCGGCCGGACCGGGCCGAACTATGGGTGAACGGGCGGCGGGCCGGGCAAATTGCCCTGACCCGGCCCATGGCCTCGGCCGGCGCGCCGCTCACCTTCGGCGGCGTACACGACGGCGGCCACGTCCTGCAAACGCTTTTCAGGGCGTTGGACGAAGCACGGCTCCTGCGAAAGCCGCTTTCGGCGGACGAGATGGCCGCGCTCTACGCGCCGGTCGCCGCAACGCACGAAATGTTGGCGGTCACGGGGACACTGCTCTTCAGCAGCTATTTATCGGCTAGCCCAGTTGACTGTACTTGGCGGGTTTGGCTCCATAGGCCGCTGTGTCTTGAATCGGCGGGCAATCGGCGATAGTTAAGGACAAGGAATCGTTGTTGACTTGTGCTGCTGCGAACTTGGGCCGTGCGGGAACCGGAGCGGCGGCCGCTACAGCGACAAGGGGTTCTTGCCCACGTCGGTGGCGGATTCCCTGCAGTTGCTGGACTGGACGGCCCGGCAAACGGTGCCTGGCAAACACGGTTCGACGCCGCCGGATGCACCGCCGGTCCTGGAGCGGTGGAAGCTTTCGCCTCCGGTGTGGTGCGCGCTTGGTCAGCAACTTTGGTCGTTTCTTTTCGATCATGGCCGGTTACCCCCGGATCATCGACCGCTCGCGCAGCCGTCGCCGCTTCCACCTCAAGAGCGCGCGTCCGAAAGTTGCTCGGCGCCGACCAGTAGCGGCTACGGGCGAACAGGTCCTGCCTGCCCGTCGATACGGGTTGCCGCCAAATTCCGCCAACGTCCAGGCGCGTGACGTACGAAGGCTCCGGTAATCCGTACGAGCATCAGCGCGTGGTGCCTTTCCGCACGCAAACGGCAAGTCGCCTGGTCTGCATCTCCTTTCCCATAGCCTGCCGCCGCTGGCCAATCCAGGCAAAAGCCAGACTTTCCCGCCGTCTTGGCCAGGATGGGTGGTCGTTAGGCCAGTCTGCTAAAAGCAGTGTCCCTACATACGCTAATCCGGGAACTCTTCGTCTCGTCGGCCCGCCGGGCGCGCGAAATTCGGTTTGAGGTTGCGAACGCGGCCGGTATCAGGCCCGTTGATCACAAGTCCGTCTATGGTCAATTCGCAGCCCAGGTAGCCGGTGATCGCGGCCAAGAGGAAATGAAACTGCTCGGCGAGCAAGCCTTCGTAGCCGGCGGCGCTGCCGTCGACCGGATGGCGCCAGTCCACGCCGGAATGCAATCCGCCGCACAAGCCGCCCCGTCGCACCAGCGGTGTCAGCTTCATAAACAGGTCGTTCGCTTCGCGGCGCAGGCCCACCTTGTAGAGCGCCTGCAGAATGTAATAAGTCTGATGCGCGTGGACGGAGCCGTTCATATACATGCCGACCTGGTCGCTGCCGTCCGGTTCGACCCCCTTCCCCTTCCAGTCGTTGTGGCAGACCTCCGGTACCGGCTCGAGGAAGATGGGCAGCCCCCATTCGTAGTGCGCAAATCCCGTCGCCTCCAGCCGCGCCAGGTAGTCGGTCAGCAGCTCGCGGCCAAGTTCGTCCGGCACCAGCCCCAACGCCACGGCCGCGCCGAGGTGCATGTGCGAGCGAAAACCGAAGCGCCGGCCGTCGCGCGCCTGCCACTGCATGATCTGCCGCGAATCGGGATCGTAGAACGTCGGCAGATAGTTCGCCTTCAAACGCGTGGCCATGGCCCTCGCCGAAGCAGCGAGTTCCGTGTCGTCCAATCGTTCAAGCAGCTCGGCAGCCCGCCCCAGGCTGCGGTAGACGTGGGCATTGACATACGACTCCAGATGGCCGGAGCGGATGCTGTCGGCCCAACTGGCCGTCATACTCCCCTCCTCGGGCACACCGGAGGAGCGTGATGCCGCCAGGCCACTGCTTTCGTGTTCCATTTCGAGCAAGGCATGCGTGAAGAACCGAAGCGGTTCCCGCCAGCGTCGCGCCCACTCCCAGTCGCCGCTGGAGGCGACATAGAGCCAGGCGCAGTCGATCGGGCTCGAGGCGGCCATTGGGAATCGCTTCCAGTTCGAAAAACCGCTGCTGCCGTCGGTGTCGCGCAGATACTGCTCGGCGGCGAAGCGGATGAATTGTCGCGGGTCCAGCCCGTCGGCCAGCATGGGTGTATAGGCCGCGATATCCGCATAGTACGGCGCACAGAGCGCGGCCGAGTCGGCCACGGAGTTATTGGCAAAGCGCCCCAGGTCGGGGCGGAAGGCCAGCCCCGTGAGCCAGCCGTTGCAGAGCACACCCAGGATGTTCTCGCGCTCGGCAAAGGAGTAGAACGGTGGCAATTCCCACCAACTGAAAAAGTCCTGACTGGCGGCGGGAAAGATGCGGGTGATCTCGAAATCGAGCGTGATGCTACCCTTGCCGGCGGGCATCTCGAACACGCCGCTAGGCAATGGCCGGGCGCCGGGAATCAGATCGAGCCATAACTCGGCCCGGGTGCGCAGCGGCAGGATGCGGGCATGCACCGGCGCGCCACTGTCGTTTGAGCGTACCGTGACCCGCACGATGCCGTGGTTGGGCGCATTGATCACCAGCGGCAGCGTCACCAACCCGGACGGCCCGGTCGTCTCCGGCATGCCCAACACCGCCGTCACGGTCTGATAGAGGTCGAACGGCAAACGCAGGGCCGCAAGTTCGCTGGCGCTGAAGGTCTGGGAGCAATCCCAAGCCAGATCGAGCGCGAAACCGTTCTCCCGAACGGTGAAGGCGTAGTCCCAGGTCAGCTCCGGCACCACGCGGATGCCTTCGTACCGCACGGTGCGGCCGCTGACCACCACCCGGCCGCCACAGGATTCCGAGGAGATCCGCCGCCCGGCGCGCATGACAACAGGGAAGGCACCCTGCGTGTGGGCGGTGGACAGCAAGTTGGTCGTCGCCCGATCCTGCTCGTACGTGTCCCACCCAAGCTGCGTCACGCGGGCGAACCGGCGGTCGAACGCCAGCCGCAACACGGGCGAGGTGAACACCACCGCCGTCGGGTCGGCCTCGACCTGAACCCGATTGGTTCGGGGAGCGCGATGGCAGAGCCCCAGCTCCTCATTCACGTGGACGTCGGTCAGTCCGGCGAACCTTTCCACAACCGCCGGACTGCGATCCTCCAGAGGCAGCGCAGGCACGACCGGTTCGGGTTGCGGCAGCGCCGTCGGCGTGTCGGCCCCGGTCTGCAGCCGCAAGGCGCGAAAGGTGTAGCCGAGCGGGAAACTTGGACGAGTCGGCTCGACCACGTGGATGCGGATATTGGTCAGCGGCTGCTCGGGCCAGGTCACGGTGTGCGGCGAAGCGGTCATGTCGGCTTCGGCCAGCACGCGCCAGCGGGCGCCAGCCTCGTCTTCAGCCGTCTCGATGCGTACCCGGCCAACGGGCGCGCCGAACTCGGCGGTCAAGCCGCGGGCCGGCAAGGGGGTCGGAAAAGCGGCCCAGAGTTTCTGACGCGAGAGGTACGGGACATCATTCTTGTCCCGATGCCAGACCAGGTTTGTCAACAGGGTGCAGCGTGAATCAAGCGGGTATAGCGAGAGCATGGTTCTATCCTCCGCACCTGGGAGAAAACTCACGCCGCACAACACGCACAGCAAGCCAACTGAAATACGCAACGCATGCCATCTTCTCATGGGAACCTTCTCCTTCCTGAATCCGTTAGCCAACAACTGATACTGGCTGATACGGATTTTAATCCGGGGCGGTTGGCGGCTGCAAGGCGACTCCCTTGGGCGAGCGGCAGGACCAAATCTACCCGCTCTCAGTGGCGTTCTTGCCGGGCGTGTTGGCCCAGCGTCCAGGCAACCGCTGCCAGGACGGACTCAAATGCAATGGTGACGGAAGCGATGTCAACGAGTTTCTTGCAGGCGATGGCCTTCGAGCATAGCTCGGGGAGGGGGACACTATTTGCTTGCAGGTTGGCGGGCGGGTAGGCATCATGGCGGTTGCGATTGTTTTCTAAAGAAGGGTGTTTCGCGATGACAGCGGCTCGAAGTCAACTCGTGGATGTGAATGCAACTGGCAGCTACTTCAGCGCGGATCGCGAGCGATTGCGGCAACTCGCCCGGCAGCGCGGCGTCCATCACCTGGACAACCTGGCCACCGGGCCTGCCTGAGCCCGATCATCGACTCTTTCTTTCCGACCTCTCACGCTACTCGAAATCCATCGAGTTGCCGCCATTCTGAACGCGCACTCGCGAACCGTCGCCCCAAGCACACGGCGTTTCGCATGTTCCGCGCCAATCCGTGCTTCCGACAGACATTCCAGGCAAGCACTTTCTGCACGCCGCACTTCGGGCCAATCAAAAAATGCCTACAAAAAATGCCTAGTCCTTTCCGTCTTCAGTAAGCCCGTTGACCACGGCTCCGGCGCGCCTGCTGATGGCCCTTGGCGCGGTTCCGACCTGTGCGGAACAGCGAGTGCGTTGCCCCGGGCGTCGCGAACTCATTCCGGAGCGAACAACCGGAGCCCGTGGAGTTGAGTGGCCCGGCTCAGGTGGTTATCCTATAGAAAACAATTCCGCCCACGAACCCTTCCTTCAGGAGAACCCCGCCATGTATCGAACCCTCTTACCGCTCGCACTGGCCGCTGTCCTTGCCTGCCCCACCGTGGCGGCCGAGGAAAACACGCAATCGCTTTTGACCGAAGGCGGTGTGGCCGCCCTGGAAGCGGAGGCGCCGGTCGAGGTCGACCGGTTCCGCGAGGGTGTGAGGCTGTTCACCGACCGCACCTACACCGCGCCCGTGCCGCCCGAGGGGCTCGAAGATTTGGCGATCGTACGGTCGGCGATCGATGGCCAACCGTTTCGCGGTACGCGGCCGGGCGTGCTGTACGCGCTGACACCCTCGAAGCACCGGCCCGAGGCGGCAACGCAGGAAGACGAGCTGGCACAGCACGGGTTCCGAAAGGTCGATATGCCCGAGTTCCAACTGTTCGGCCGCAACCCCATCGACATCGTGTCGGTGTATCAAAAGGAAGTGGCCGAGGGCGAAGAACTCGCCCTGGGCAAGTGGGTCGTGTTCCTGGGCCGGCCGGGGTTGACCGTATCGGTCCGGCCGCCCAAGCCGTGGTCGGAAAACGAGGGCGAGTTGCTTTACAATGGCATCCGGCTGCCGAAAACCTGGCCGCCGCGGAACATGGTGCGCGACTGCCGCGAGCCCATGCCCGTGCCGTACCTGGAATATCCGCCGGAAGTGATCCCCATCGACGTCGGGCGGCAGCTCTTTGTCGACGATTTCCTCATCGAGGCGACCGGCCTGCGGCGCGAGTTCCACCAGCCGGTCAAATACGAGGGCAACCCGGTACTCCGTCCCGAAACGGAACTCGAGATGAACCAGGGCTACTGCCCCAACGCGGCGCCGTTTTCCGATGGTGTATTTTACGACCCCGAGGACGGGCTGCTGAAGATGTGGTACCAGGCGGGCTGGTTCGACGGCGTGGCCCTGGCCACCAGCCGCGACGGGCTCCGTTGGCAGCGGCCGGACTTGGACGTGGTGCCGGGCACGAACCGCGTGCTGGCGCCCCGCGACGACCTGCGCCGCGACGGCGTTTCCGTGTGGCTCGACCACGACGCCGAGGACCCGGCCGAGCGCTTCAAGATGTACTTCTTCGCCCGCCAGGGGAAGATCGGACAGCGACTCACCGGCGGCGGGACCTTTCTGCTGACCAGTCCGGACGGCATCGACTGGGCGTGGCGGGGCGAGGTGGGCCGCACGAGCGACAACAACACGTTCTTCTACAACCCGTTCCGCAAGGTGTGGGTCTTTAGCGTCCGGCACGGCAGCCGGTTCGGGGGCCGTGCCCGCTCGTACTGGGAAAGTACCGAATTCCTGGCTCCGCTGGGCGGCTGGGGCGCGTCGCCGCCGGTCTTCTGGCTCGGGGCCGACCGGCTCGACCAGCCGCACCCGGCCATCGGCAACGCGCCGCAGCTTTACAAGCTTGACGCCGTTGCCTACGAAAGCCTCATGCTGGGACTGCTGCAACCGCACTACGGTCCGGAGAACCCCGAGTGTGCCAAGGGCGGGTTCCCAAAGCTCACCGAGCTGCACGTGGCCTTCAGCCGCGACGGCTTCCACTGGGACCGCTCGGCCCGCGAAACGTTCATCGGCGCCACGATGGAGCCGGACAGTTGGGAGCGGGCGTACATCCACTCGGCCGGCGGCGTGTGCCTGGTGATGGGCGACAAGCTGTACTTCTACTACGGCGCGTTCCAGGGCGACGAATCGAACCGGAACCCCATCGGCCACTGGAATGGCATGTACGCCAACGCCTCGACCGGCCTGGCCATACTACGGCGCGACGGCTTCGCGTCGATGGGTGCGGGCGAGGAAGGCGGCACGCTCACCACCCGGCCCGTGAAGTTCCAGGGCCGGCATCTGTTCGTGAACGTCGACTGCCCCGAGGGCGAACTGCGCGTCGAGGTGCTCGACCGGGAGGGAAATGTGGTCGAACCGTTCGCCGCGGCCAACTGCACGCCGGTTTCGAGCGACAGCACCCTGGTGCAAGTGACGTGGGGCGGCGCCGACGATCTCTCCGTGCTGGCGGGCAAGCCGGTCCGATTCCGCTTCTACCTGACCCGTGGTGAACTCTATGCATTCTGGGTTTCGCCCGACGCCTCGGGCGCCAGCCACGGGTACGTAGCGGCCGGCGGCCCGGGCTTCACCGGCCCGACCGATACGGTGGGCAAAGGGCAGTAGAGTCTTCGGGGGTAACATGCGCGCAGGGTGCGCGCATGTTGTAGAACGGAATTCATTCCGTTCCGAACGGAATGAATTCCGTTCTACTTTGGTTGCAGCCGCAGGCAGCGTTAGGGTAGTTACGGTTTCACCCGGGGGCACGGTCCCCTTCGTATGCACATACGTGCCTCACCGACGCGCCGCGCAAGGCAGGACAGCGCGGCAGCCGGCACTGAGGAACTGCGTGTCGATCCCGCACGCGAGGAACCGGAACCCCTGATCGATCCGGCGGCGTACCTCGGCCGCGTCGTGCGACCGTTCACCGCTCGGGACGGAGGCGTTTTGGGCGGCCAGGGCGACGTAACGTGGATTCCAATCCCGGACGCTTCTGGCCGGCGGCGATGTCGCGGGCAAAGGCGATGCCCTTCGAAGACCTGGTGGCCACCGGCCTGGACGGCATCGGGCCGCTGGATCCGCTCGGCGGCTTCACCGTCGCTGGGACGGAGAACCGGGCCGTTGCTAAGCACCCGGCCACGAGTTTCCTGGCATAATGTAGGATGGACATTCTTGTCCGTCGTGCGGCAAATGACGGACAGGAATGTCCATCCTACCACTTTCGATCGTTAAGAAACTTGTGGCCGGGTGCTTACTGCCGCCAGCGAGGGTTCCAACGTCCACGTGGCAATAGCTCACCCGGTTGCAGCCTGCGTCAGAGACGGGCGATAATAGGGCATGTATCGAAGCGATTGGCCGTGGTCGCATGTATCCTGGAAGGTAGAGCAAGCATGGTTTCGAAATCCCTCCTGTTCCTTCTTCTTTCGGCTTTTTGGAACACGACCATCTTTTCGTATGCCGATTACCTGCCGGTGGTCTTGAACGAGGCGGGGCGGCTTGAATACCATCCGTTTGCCGCGCGCGGCGAGGAAGATCCCCATCACCGTCTGCCTGACTTTTCCTTTGCCGGCTTTCGCGGTGGTGGAATATCCTTGCCGGAGGTGCCGGAAGCGACGCGGATCTCGCCGTCCGGTGGTGACGATACCGCTCGTATTCAGCAGGCACTCGACAAACTTGCAACTCTGCCGCTCTGCGCCCAGGGGTACCGCGGGGCAGTCGTTCTCGATCGAGGAACGTTCCACATCTCCGATACCCTGCGCGTGCGGGCGTCCGGTGTCGTGCTTCGTGGATCGGGACAAGACGAAGTCGGCACGGTGCTACGTGCCTTCGGGCCGCGCACGGTAATCGTGTTGGGGAGTGGTCGGTCTTCCTTTCCGACAGTTCCTGAAAAGACGCACCGTATTGGGGCTGAGCTGGTCCCGGTCGGAGCCCACGCGGACATTCAAGTAGCGGACCTGGGCCGTTCCGGTATCCGGCCCGGTGATCCGATCGGCATTCGCTACAGTCGCAACCAGGCATGGATCGAGTCGCTGGGGATGGCACCATTCGGATGGAACCCGGACTTCTTTTCCACCTTGCATCTACGTACGGCCACGGCTGTCCAGGGCGATCGCCTTTCTCTGGACATACCCCTGGTGGATGCCATCCGCCGGCATCATGGCGGAGCCGAGGTATTCCGGGTCCAGGAACCAGAGAATATCATTTTCCATGCCGGTGTCGAGCACCTGCGCATCATCTCCGGCGATCCGCTGGACGAGACGGAGGATCGTCCTTGGAACGCGGTGGTAACCTCCGGCATACGGGATGGCTGGGTGCGCAACGTCAGCGCGGTGCATTTTGTCTTCTGCACCGTCAGAGCGAGCGGCTATTCGAGCCGCATCACTGTACAGGACTGTGCTTATCTTGATCCCCGGTCGAAGGTGATTGGCGGACGTCGCTATTCGTTTGGCATCTTTTACGGAGCTCGATGCGTTCCGAACATTTGGGTTGGAACCTCTATCGGGAGGACGACAGCTCGGCAGGCGCCATTGGCGCTGTAGGACCTGGTGACAACCGCCGTCACACCAATTCGATCCTTCGGTTTGATCTGCCGTTTCTGACGGATGGCGCGCTGAAAGGCGCGAGACTACGCATCGACAGGATCGGGCAGCAGGATTCCGGAGACCTGACCAGTGCGGATCTGTATGGTCTGGATCCACGCGCCGATGGATTCACGAAGATCGGCGGCCGCTTGTGGCACCAGGGCACGGAAGACCGGCGGCCGTTCGTCGTCTTCTTCCGGCCTGCGGTTCTGCTCCAAGGCCAAAAGTGCCTCAGCATCGAAGTGGACGTCACCGACTATGTCCGGCGTTTCTATCAAGGATCTCAGCCGCTGGTTCAGAGCATCTATTTCCGGCTGAGCCCATCGGAAGCACGCGATGTCCGGCAGGCAGGAAGACTCGAGATCTACAACCGTCCTGTACAAGAGGTAGAAGCCGGCCCAAGGCCGCCAGTACTTCAACTATGGACGGGTTGAATGTCGCTTCAACTCGAAACCCGCTGCCCACCGGTGCGGGACCGGTGGGGGGCGGAGGCGGCGCGAAAACGACTTCCGAGCCCCGTTTCGTTGCGGCTAGAAACCGATCCATTCGAAGTCGCTGAGGATCAGGCGGACTTGGGGCTGCCCGGGTTGTGGCCCGATGTTTACATAGATGCGGAACAGACGTTCCGGCTGGACCCGGCTGTCGCGGGTTTTGGTGGGGTCGGTGCTGGAGAGAAACTCTACCCAGGGACATTCGGCAAAACGCTGCACGATGCGGCGCGGAGCGTGGCTATCGAGGATCAGGGGAACATCCGGGCGATAGTGGTGAATGGCGTCTTCACTCCTTTCGGTGAAGGTCACTCGCACGCGCGCGGCGCCTTCGAGGAGCTGGACGGTGTAGGCCAACGCGGCGACACCGGGCGCGGGACGCTCCGGCTGGTGAAGATCGATGTAGGGCGCCGCCCAGGGGTGATCGCCGGCGAACTCCAGATCGAACGCCAAGGCTCCCAGGTTCGCAAAGCTGCCACGCATGGTGGTTCCGGCACTGGCTTGTGGCCGCCAACGTTCCGCGTTGTCTGCCAGCGGAATGGGAACGCGCAGCTTGGGTACGAGATCCCTTGGGTCGGCCGCCAGTCGCAGCGCCAGCACCGGTCGCCCGGCGGCGCCGAAC
>SKKK01000678.1 GCA_007121535.1 Planctomycetaceae bacterium
ATCAGTTGCCTTGAGCCTGATAGTCGACCACGATACCCCGTAGGATCGGCCGAGAAATAGCCGACGCTTCTTTTTCCCTCTCCCACCCTGGGAGAGGGATGATCGGCCATTGATTCCTCTGCAATTCCTGGCTTGACTTACTTAATGCCGCTCTTGAGCAAACTCGGTTGCCCGCACGTCTTCTCGTTGGGCTTGATGCTCGTAACTGTCGGCAACGCGATGCAGGGCAGCGGCAGTCCGCGGCCATTCCACGTCACAAAGCTCGGCCCAACTTCGGTACTTTGCGGCCTCCCTTCGTTCGAGGTCACCGCCATCAAGCGGTGACCGCATGGTAGCGCCGCGGCTGTTGAGAATGCCGACTTGAAATCCATGATCCAATTCGTCGCTCGCCACTTCTTCGATGGCGTCGCAAATCGCTTCGCACGGCCACATTTCACTCTCGTCTTCGGGCTTTGGCCAGCTTGCCAGCATCTCTCCGATCTTCGAGTTGGCGACTTCCAGGTGCCCGGATTCGCGGCACAATGAACGGGCCGATTCAAGCCACTGCATCAGATGTTCTTCGTCAATCGAGCCGTCTGCTTGACTGCCAGGGACGTGGTTCCACTTCATCAGCAGACGGTAGCCGTGGCTTGCCATCCTCTGCTGTTCTTCGGAGGCTTCCGAATCGGATTCCTGTTCACTCTTAGAACGGAAGACGAGAGCGATCAATTGTGCGAAGAATTGAGGGTCGTCGCTCAGGCAATGAATCAACGTCTCTGGCGCTGCACCGAAGCCATCAAGCAGCGACAAGAAATTCCATTCCAACTGTCCAAGCCGCCGCGTTGCTTTATCGTCGTTGAAGGGAATCGATCCTTGTAGCCAGCCGAACAGTTCCTGAATCGTATGGAGCGTATCGTCGGAAAGACCTGTGTCAGGATTTGTGTTTTTCCACTTCAGGCACGCAGTCAACGCATCCACGACGACCGTCGGCAATACCGTAGCCCTGTCGTAGGCAACATCGGACAGAACACGGATGGTGCATTCGGGGCGATTCGCGTCCAACAGTCTGCGACAGGCGAATTCAAGGTGCGGTTGATCGAGGTGCGATCCACCGTACGCGGGAACGATGTTCCAGTATTCTCTGGAGATGTCTCTGCCAAGACTCTCTGCAAGATTCCATGCTTCGGGGACGAGGCCTGCCTGGGACAGGAGGAGTGCGGCATCTCGGGCGTCCCACTCGTTCAACGAAAGTTCACGGACCCAGTCCCAGCCTGCGCGGGCTATGCGAAGTCGCGCGAAGTTCGCTGCAAGCGACTGATGGTTCGCATTCGCGCTTCGCAAAAGGTTCGGCAGAAGTTGTTCGTCGGGGAGGCATCCGGCTTCGGCAAGTGTCGCTCCGACCTGACCGGGTGATTCAACGACGTCAGCCAGCTTCAAAGCCCCGTCAAGTCCGTCCTGACCGACGATTTCTCGAAGCGCATCCGCGCGGCGCCGACGGATCTCCACGTTCATCTCTTTGTATCTGTTTCGGTAGTCTTCGATCTTGGGCCACGGAACGAACAGCCACGCATGTCGTTCGCAGAGCGTTTCCGGGAGTAGTACATGCAATGCCTCTTCCAGCGCATCGACGGTGTCTGCCGGCAGTGCCCAGTTGGCGTCTGCGAAGTCCCGATGGCGGTGGATAGTCTTGCGAACGTATTCCGCAAGTTGGCGGCGTTCTTCGGCAATAATCTCGGTAACCGGGAGATTGCGCAGCCGGTCGATGAGTTCGTTGCGATGGGCTTCCGGGACAAAATGAAGCTTGTCGAGCACTTTGCACCAACGCCCCATATCGTTGCCGACCAATTGTGAGATCAATTCCGCCGCCACGTCCACTTGCTTCCAGTAGTCAGCGCCGGACGTTCCTTTCCGCCAACCGGACGTCCAATCGCGCCAGACGGGTCGATGTGTCAGATCAGCGGTGGTAAGGACGTCTGGAAGCATCGCGAACAGCAGCTCCCATGCGACGGCGGGCGTGCGGTCGGCGAGGGATTTCAGTATGGCAATACGTTTTTCGACTCCAGCAGCCGTCTGCGGATGCCAAGCGAGCAAAATATCACGCAAGCTCGTCGCGGGCCGATTACCCCAGGTCCGACCGGTGTCCACTTCAGCGAGTTTGGCGAGAAGCGTGCAAACTTTCGGAAGTAAATCGGCTGACCACGCCAGGGATTCCAGCGCCCACAACAGGCCCGCATGCTTGCATCGTGACGTTAGTGGATGATCGTCTTCGTCATCCGCAAGCAACGTTGCGAGTTCGGGACGTTTCTTTTTCAGATCGGCGCCGATCGCACCGAGGAATTCGTCCGGTGCAGCTTCGGCAAGCAAAGGAAGTTCTTTACGAAGTGTCGCCCATCTGAGCCAATTACCCCCATGCAAAGTCGTACCGACAATCCTGTTCGCCCGCTGCTGGGTGCCCGGCAAATCCGCGACTGGGCCAAACTCCGAGCCGAGAATCGCGGCCGTTTCACTGATGCCGCCTCGTAGCAGTTCACTGGCCCGGACGGGCAGCGTGCCCCGGATGGAAGCCGCCAAGCGTTCATCCGCCGACAGGGTGAGCGAATCATCTTGTTGGCTGAGGATCTCGATGGCGATTGTCTCGAATGAACTCAGCAAGTGATCGGTGACGTGTGAGCCAACCAAGATCCACGAATCTTCCGGCGAAACCAGCCGCCAACGACTTTCGATGCGAGTCAACGGCGCCTCTTCGGCCAGCGACAGCCGGTTCGCGAGATCCTGAACCTCCGCGTACGGCCGGTTTGACAAACGTGAAAGCACGTCACGATCGATTTCATTCGCGTCGTCCCACGCTCCGATCAGCAGCATCGGCAGGAAACCGGATAACCTCGCGTCGCTGCACCAGTCGGGCAATTGAGCAGTGGGAACCTCGGAAAGATGCCGCTTCAACACGGAGAGGCTGCCTCCCGCGGCTCGTGAGGCCTTGGACGCGCGTTCTGAACCGAACTCCGAGTTTCGCAAAGCGTGCTCCAAATCGTATCGACTGGGACGCGGAAGCGTAACGGCTTGCAACCGGTGACTCGAGAATTGAGTGGCTGCGACAATGATTCGGTGACCACGGCTGAGTGCGGCATTCTGCTCTTCGGGGGTCAGCGAAAGCGATGGCATGGGGAGAAGAACCAAATGTCCGGAGGCCTGCGAGAGACCGTCCCATTGGGACCGATCCCTGACGATGACGGTCCGGCCTTGAGTTCGCATACGGTCGTCCTCGTCCAACGCAATTTCGACATCGTCTTCGCTGGTCAGCGCAAGATAGGCGGCAACAAAGTCCACGGCCTCGATCGGCGATCGGCACTGGAACGCCATCACGCCGGGCGGGCCAAGCAGAAACTCCCGAAGTTGCTCCGCGGTCTTCCTGCGCGATGCCAAGAACACTTCCGGCTTCAATCGTGGATGGGACAACCGCGACAGGCATTCCCAATGGTCGCTGATCGAGATAACTCCGGCAGGCCGTCGGCCCAGTTGCTCGGCGATCCAGGCGTCAACGCCGGGGGCTGTCTCGAGCCATGCTTCGAGGTCCATCGAATCGTAGACTTCGACACTCTTCCATCTGCCGAGCTTCCGCTTCTCTTCCCGCCACTTTTGTTTCCCGTCCCACTTGCGTGAAGTTACGAAAACGAACGTCACCTCGGACGGCGGGACTCCCAGTGAAACCGCTTTGCGTTTATCGAAGTCGCGACTCGCTTTGGAGGCAGGCTTCTGTTCCACGCTGATTTCCCATACGCTGATGCCTGCCGGAACGAAAAGCGACTCCTTTGGCGCATCGACGATGCCGTCCCACCCATGACGTTGCACGCCTTCGCCGCACGGGATCTCGATGCGAGTTGGGTGTTCTGTCGACGCAGAAACGAGTTGGCGAACAAGTCTCGGGAGGACGGCCTGCGCCTCGCGACTCGACGACCATTGTTCCAGATGCCAAGCTTTCACCCACGGATCATGCAGCCTTCGCCCCATCTTTCTGAGTATCACTTCGATGTCGCCGGCCCGCTGACTGGGAACAATCGAAGGCAGTTTGCCTCGGGCAATCGCCGCGTGCCGCATGAACGATTTCCGATCCTCCGATTCGGTGGACATTCGTAGAGCGTCCGCGTAGTTCTGGAGTAATTCGGAGGATACCGGAGGTTTCACTAGCCCCCTCTCGAGGCGGCTTATATTCGCCTTGTCGAAGCCATTTTGACGGCAGAATTCGCTGAGACTCAGCCCGAGTGCGGTTCTACGGTTGCGAAAAAACCGACCGAATTCATTGCTTTGTCCAAGCATGATGTCACCTTTCGTTGTTTACATTGTACAACGCAATCTTTTGGCGTCAATCGTTGTTGTTCATAGACAACACTATGGCTGAAATTGTACAAGAAACCTGATAATATCTGGTACAATTCAAAAAGGCTGTCTGACGATAATTCGGTAATACAAATATGCAGAATACCTATTTTTAGAATTTTTGAGATATAGAATGCAATGACTGGTGGTCTTTCATCCCTTGAATCCAGGGTCATGGCACTGGTACAGAACCGGCAAATCCAACAGATTCGATCCGGTGATCTGGTGGATCTATTGGGCCTGACGGCCGAACAAGAGCGGAAGGTTCTGAGCGGAATGGCCCGTCGCGGGCTTGCAGCCCGAGTGCGCCGCGGCTTGTATCTTCTGCCTACTGTGTTACCCCTGGGGGGGTGTTGGAGCCCCAGTGAAGCGCTGGCTCTGACGACGCTAATGAAGGACCGGGACGGGAGGTTTCAGATCTGCGGCCCGAACGCATTTAACCGTTACGGGTGGGACGATCAAGTTCCGAACCGGCTGTACGTTTACAATAACCGCATCAGCGGAGATCGCACGGTCGGAGCAGTCGAGTTGACATTGATCCGTGTCACAAACTGTCGGCTGGGTGCCACGCAAACGGTCAGGACCTCCGAGGGGATCGATCTGTACTACTCGTCACGCGCCCGCAGCCTTGTCGACGCGGTCTACGACTGGTCCCGGTTCAACTCGCTTCCACGCGCCTTTGATTGGATCCGGAGCGAATTGACTGATGGCGGGGTCAGTACGGCGGATTTGGTAGAGACCGCATTAGAATTCGGCAATCAGGGAACGATTCGCAGGATCGGTTTCCTGCTTGCGGAATTGGCGGATCAGCAACAGAATATGAGGCAGGTCATTCCAACGCGACTCATCCTGCGTCTCGAACGGGCTTTGCGCCCAACCTCGTCTACGATTCCATGGATACCGACGATGGAAAAGCGTGGGCAGATCGCTCGACAATGGGGCTTGGTTGTCAATGGAACAATTCCTTCGACTGCATGAGACGCCTGACCTTTTCCGCGAAGCGCCGACTTCGCCGCATTCAACATCACCCGTGCCTTCACGAAAATCGAACAACTTGCTGCGCTGATTCGACCCGTTTGACTCTCCAGAAACAGACGAATCACGCCCAACTCTAAAACGGGATGTCGTCAGACCAGTCCCGAGGCCTGTGACGACCGGCTAGGCCAAGTGGTCGGCGCCGACGCCGCGGGCGACGACCAGCACGGTCACGCGACTGGCCCCGGCTTTGCGCAGGGTCCGAGCGGCCTCGCTGGCCGTTGCTCCCGTGGTCATGATGTCGTCGATCAGCATCACGCTGGCGCCCTGCAGGTCCCGACGCCGTTTGACTCCGAATGCGTCGCGAACATTGCGGAGACGTTCGACCGGCAGCAACGTGCCCTGCTTTTTGGTGCTCCTGCGGCTGTACAACATTCCTTTGACCGCAGGGATCGACAGGCGAGCACCGAGGGCTTCCGCCAACAGTTCGGGACCGTTGACGCCTCGTCGCAGACGCTTCAGCCAGTAGGTGGGAACGGGCACGAGAAGGTCGGGTTGATGGCTGCGAACCGCTTCGGACATCGTCTCGGCCAGCAAGTATCCCATCGAAATCGTCAATGGCTCGTGGACCCGCTGCTTCATCCGAATCACCGCCTCGCGCAGCCGGTCGCGGTAGATGCCCATGGCGACGGCTGCCTGGAACGCGTAGCGCCGTTTGCGGCAACGAATGCAATCCGGGCCCTGTTCGAAGGGGTGGACCGGCGCCGCACACCGCGGACAGGCGGGCAAGGTGCGTTTCACGAAGTCCGCCCTGCACGGTTCGCAGATCAGCGGTTGACGGCCGGGGCGGTCCAGCACGCATCCGCAGAAATTGCACGACGGCGGCAACAGCAGGTCCGTTCCCGCCTGGACCACCCGCGGCAGCCACCGAGAGCCGCATTGCGTGAGCAGATCGCCGACAAATGCCAGGGACGCAATCCGGCGGTTCATGCGTCGGCGTCGAACAATTCGATGTTCGTTTCGCCGCCGCAATCGAATACCGACTCGACATTCGTTCGCAGCAGACGCTTACCCAACGCCACGGCCCGCTGTTCCGACCAGCCTCGATCGACGACGAAACGTTCGGCCAACACCTTGGCCAGGATCCGCTTATACATACGGAATTTGGGTAGACCGAACTCCAGCTTGTACATGTCGCTGTAGTAACCGATCTGCTTGGTCTCGGGGACGGCCTCCAATCGGGCTGCCAAGTCGTGCTCGATGAACGTCGGCGTGTTCGAATACCACCAGTGCCCGTTGGTGACCACGTTGGGGAAGATCCACGCGTAGCTGGTCAATTCCTGGTTGGTCACACTGGCCAGTACCGAAACGGGGAAGGTCACCTTCGGAAAGGCGTTGAAAAGCTGCTGGTATTGAATCAGCGAAACTCGGCTGTCGTACAAATCCTGGCCTTGAAAGACGCCATCGGCGTACACGCCGCGGTTGACACCGATCATCAGATCGAAAGGCAGTCGGTGTTCCGCACAGAATTCGGCCAGCGTCCAAAACACAAAGTTGCTGAGCGCTTGACGATGCGAGGGGGCGGCATCCATCCCCTGGGTGAACACGCTCTGCAAAGCCGTTTCCGCTCGACCATCCGAAACGGGTTGCGGCGCGAAGTCCGGTGGCAGACTGATCGCACAGGCGCGGGCATTACGCGACGCGAAATGCTCGAATATCCGTCCGATGGCGTCACGCAGTGTCCCCACACCATCGATCGATCGATCGGTCGCCTGTTCCAGACGCTGGCGGACGGTGCTTCGACCCAGATGAAATACCAGATCATCGGTCCGCAAACAGGGGATATAGACGTGAGTGTCAAAGCCCTCCAGCGGATCGTCGAAGTCGTTGGTCAGGAACACGGCCTCCAGCTTGCTGGCTCGCAGCACCTGGTCGGCCCAGTCGACCTGCGCCATTCTTTCGGTCGCCGTATCGTAAACCGCCTCCCAGTTCTCCTCCGTGATCAGATCGCCGTCGAAACCCAACAACTCGCGAGCCATCTCGATGAACCAACTGTACTGGATCGTGTTCTGGATCGGGCCCAAGCGAGCGATCAGTCGAGCGCATTTTTCCTTGGGGTCCAGGTCCGGCTGTTCGATCTGATCCTTGGGCATTCCGCTGGAATGAGCCAGTTCGGTGTAATAATGGTAGCCCAGCACATCAGCCAACGTACGGGACGCCGGGTCCAGCGCATTGATATGAGTGTGCGGATCGATCAGGATCAAAGCGTCCAATTCTGCAAAAATTCGTTGGCGAAGCGCGTCGGACATCGTGGTGGTCCCTCGTAAAAAAAAACCGGGAAAACTTGCCTGCGTTACGGTGATCGGCCATCCGATCATCCCCTTGAAAGACGTGCGATTGCCGATCATTTTGCCCCCTATATACCACATCACGTCCCGTAGCGGCAGGCAGGCCATTGCGAAACGTTTTGACGTCGCCCTATTTCGAAAGGCGGACGCCGGAATCCGGGTATCGTTGCACCGCCTACGACTGTCCGGATGAACGATGGACGAAACGCGGCTCGTGACGCGAAAGCCGGAGAACACCAGCCGTCAAACCTCGCCCCCCCCTTATTTCCCCCGGACATTTGCTTTGCCCCCCCCGTGCCCCCCCTTGAACGTTTGCTCGTTTGTGACTATACTTCATATAAGGAGGCTAGGATCTTGTGAAATTCCGGTCGTTTTTTGACGCGGTCTCTTCATGGGGTTTCGGTGTGTTAATGGTGAGTTGAATCACTGTTTGTGAAGTATGGGAAAGCGTGTTGTGGGACGTTTCGACTCTTTCCCGTCTTACGTGTTTCGTTTTCCTTGAATCTGTCAGGAGTTTCCAAGATGTTCTGTTTCTGCAAGCCAAGTCGCCTGCGTCGTATGCGAGCGAAGCAGCGGGGCTTCACTCTGGTCGAGCTATTGGTCGTGATCGCGATCATCGGCGTATTGGTGGCGCTATTGCTGCCGGCGGTTCAAGCTGCCCGTGAAGCAGCGCGGCGTACCCAGTGCATCAACAATCTGAAGCAGTTGGGACTAGCTAATCACAACTACCACGATACGTATGGTGCATTGCCCTACCGCCGTGGAGGAACCTGTTGTTGGGAATCGGATGCCCCTTCGGGGATCAACAATGCGGGGCGGCTGAGTGCGTTTGTTTCGTTGATGCCCTTCTACGAGCAGGGTGCCATGTACGATCAGATCCGGGCGGGCGACCCGGCCAACGACATCAGCCCGGGCGGCCCCTACGCATGGGTTGGGTGGAGCGTATGGAACCAAGCGCCCGCGATGCTCAGGTGTCCATCCGCTGCGGGCAGTTTCTCACACGCCCAATCGCACAACTACGCTTTTAGCATGGGCGATAGTGTCACGGGATTGAACCCGGGATACACTGGCGATAATCGGGGCATCTTCGGGCAAGCAACCCGATTCGCCGACATTACCGACGGCACGAGCAATACGATCATGATGAGTGAGCGGTTAGGTTCGCTCACCAACAGCGGCCCCACGACCGTTGGAGACAATCAGGTGGAGGGCGTGTTGGGGATCGCGAATCAAGTGAGCGGAACGGACACGAATCCGCAACTCTGTCTGACGGCACTTTCAGGCAGGTTCTTCTCGGCAGGCTTGTCCGTGAAGGGGCGTTGGGGACACATGTACACCGATGGGCAAGCCGAGCGAGTGGGTTTTAACACGGTGCTGCCGCCCAATGCGCCTTCGTGCTCGCCGGGTGACAATCCGAACTCGGATAACACCGTAGCACTGCTTCCGCCTTCCAGTCGGCATCCGGGAGGCGTGAACGTGCTGATGGCTGACGGTTCGACACGGTTCATCAGCGAGACGATCAATACGGGAAACCTTGCTGCGCCGCCCGTCAGTGCCGGGCACAGCCCCTATGGCGTATGGGGAGCCCTTGGCTCGAAAAGCGGTGGTGAATCGGTCAGTGATTTTTAGTCGTGCGTGCTCCCGGCGACGGAACGGTCGAGGATGATACGGATCGATCGTACGCTGGGCATCATCGTACGCTGGGCATGTTGTTCGTAGATTTGTTTCGAGACGGGGTTTCCCGTCTCGAATTGTTTCAGCGCGTTTGGCAACCGTCGAATCGGGTACCCTTGCCACTCTTGGACGAGCCTCGGTGGATCGCCATTGATTTTGAACCCGTTTTTTTGCGAGTGTTTTTGGAAAGGTGAGTTTTATGTCGCGGATGATTTCGCGTCTCTTGCTGGTCTTGATGCTTTCGGTGTTGGTCCCCGCTTGCGGCACTCCCGCGGGAAGCGATCGGCCAGCGACGTATCCCGTCTCGGGTACCGTCACGATGAACGGCCAGCCTGTGGCTCGCGCCACGCTGAGCTTTCAGTTGGTCGATGGATCGGGCAGCGCTGCAGGCGTGACCGACAACGAAGGCCGGTACAAATTGACGACGTTCGCTGCGGGCGACGGCGCGCTCCCTGGCCAATACGTGGTGGCCATCACACAATTCGAAGAACCTCCGCCAGGCGCCGGGGTTCCCGACGACCACCCGGATTACAACCCCAACCTACCCGA
>SKKK01000666.1 GCA_007121535.1 Planctomycetaceae bacterium
GACCTTCCAAGCCTTCCGCGAGAAAGCGTGTTTCCCAGCGGCGCTGAGTTGCCACGGAATGCCCGAAGGCTTGACCGATTTCTGCTTGGGTGGCCAGATTTCCCAAGCGAAGCTGAACCGCGACGTATCGAAGGCTTAAGCACCGTTCGAGAAATAACTGACGCACTTTCTGCCCCCTCACCCTGCCCTCTCCCACGAGGGGCGAGGGAACATCGGACAGTTATTTCTCGAACGGTGCTAAGCAATCCGAAAAGGCAAATCGGAACAGCGGCTCATACCGCTGAAAGATCACTCTCACGCCTTCCTCATCGACGATTGTCAGCGTCCCGTTGATTCGGATTCGGCCGTTCTCAAATGCTTGTTCCCAGGGCTCGCTCTCACTGAATAGACCGGTCAGGTCTTGCGCGGTATCCATCTTCATCCGTCTCCTTGGCAAGGGAAACCTTCCTTACCTATAGAGGCGCACTTGCAGCCTGTTTTATTCCCGAAAACCACTCAATATTTTCGCAATTACCCGAGCCTGGAAAACCCCAAAAAACCCAAGGCGGAGGGGGCTATGTCAGGAGTTCTGAAGTCTGACACATTCCGCAGAGAAATCGACTCGATGCGTCGAATCTCGCGACCATTCATGGATCCGAGTGCGGAAGGCGTGTTTGCGAAACTGTCGACCATGCTCGAGCACATTGCCAACTCGCACCGTCGTACGTGAACGACAGGATCAAGTGGTCGTTCTTGATCCAAAACGACAGTCCGCCGCCCGCATACGCCTCGATAGCCGGCAGATCGATGCACCGCGTCGGCAATCGGACCATGAAGTGGCGAGTGCCCCAGTTGGCGACGTAGACGAAAGCATCGAAGTACCGCTCCATCAGCCGCTCGGGATCGCCGCGAAAGTTCGCGTACGAGTACGTGTTGGTGAAACTCGTCGCCGTAATCTCCGCCCGGCTGGACAGTCCTCGCAGCTCGGCCATTTCTTCCTTGGTCAACGATCGATCCACCGTCCGGAACTCGTAATACTGATACTCGCTCATTCAAGTCGTTTCTTTAGGCCCAAAGTTGTGTGTTTCCATCATCCAGGACGCGCCCGTCATCGGGCATCCCTGGTTAGGTCCTTGAGTTCGCGCAGCATGCGTTCGGTTTCGGCGTCTTGCGGGTCGGGGGGGATGGCGACGAAGTAGTCGTCGGCGATTCCTGCTTCCTGCTTGACGCGGCTCGCCAACTCAGGGGGTGCGTCCTGGTGGTCGACCATTTCCCAGTCGCGGTCCCATTGGACGCGGTCTTGCAGGCATTCGATCAGCGTTTCCCAACGATATAGATCGACTTCGTCCGCTTTCGGTAACTTCGTTAAACCCATGTGCTGGGCGGCAGCAATCGTCATTTCGCGCCAGCTTGGTCCCTCGGGCAAATAGCGGAATCCGTAGTCTTCGCCATCCGAATCGTCGTCGTCGTCCAATTCAAGCGAGATCATGTCGAAAACATGCTGGTAGACGCTGGCCGTAGCGGCCTCGACTACCGCTGTCAGCGTTGGCGACGGTTCGCTCTTGACCAGCAGCGCGCGGGCCACGGCGTGGTAGGTGGCGATCTTTTGGTTCCGTGTCAAACCGTCGAAAACCGGAATATCTGTCGGTACGTCGTCCGTCGACAACATATCGACCAGCATGCCCAACGATTGGACGAACAAATGTCGCTCGGCTCCCTGCAAAACGCGGGTTCCCTCGGGGGTGTTGTACATCATGCACCTTCAAGTAAAAGAATCGATTCTGGTGGCATTCGGAAAGCAGCCGTTCCCTGTGATGGATGGAAAGCCGACTATGGCGATGGTTGACCATAAACCTGGGTGGTCTTGACGATCACGCGGATTTGCGACGCAACTTGTTGGTGGAAATCGAGCGTGATCCGATTGGTTCCCGGCGACAGGTTCGGAAGGGCGTCGGGTAACTGCCCCGTGGCGACTTGGGTGCCTTGCCCATCGAGGACCTGCCACGTGGTCTGGTCGTGGCAGATCAGCCGATGGCCCTGAAGCAGCCGGACGGGAAAGGTTACCGCACGATCGCCGATGGTCAAGGTGGGTTGATCCAGAAACGCCTCGGCGTCCGCACCCTCCGCTGCATCGGTCGGTGGAACGATTTGAATCGCGGCAATCTCGATTTCCAGGTTCGGTGAACGATCGATATCGACGGATTCCGCTCGGCGGACGATGGTCCACGCGTTATCGTCGCCATCGATTCGGGTGATGATTCGAGGAATGTCGTATTGACGGTCCATCCGGTGCCACTGGATTTGCGAATCGGATCGACGTTGGCCAAAGGGTTGTCCCAGGCTGATCACCGTCACTTCGGCTCGAGCGCGTGAGCCCTCGGGCGGTTGGCAGTTGAATCGCAGCCGGTTCGTTCCAGCAGCCAGCGTCGGTACCGCATCGGCTTCGGGCCGAAAGCGACGGATCAACTCGCCTCGTTCATCGTACAGCGCGCAATCGTCCATGCTTTCCAATTCGATGTAATGGCCCGATCGCAGGATGACGGGAAAGGTGATCGTGCTTTCGCCCACGTCCAGCGCGGGATGGAACAGTTCGATCGGGCGCACGGGCAGCGAGCGAATCGGGCTGACCAGGATATCGACTTGACCCCGGGCCGGGATCTCGTTCACCAGCAGATTGACCTGCGAGACGTGCCGCCGATCGATCGCGTTGCGGTACACCGCATGACTGCCCGGCGCCGCGCGGTACGGCCACTCGTAATCGGTCAGCCGTTCGGAATCACGTTCTCGCAGCAGCAGTTCCACGTAACGCCAGCCGGTGAAGTCCAGATCGATGTAATGGTCCGAGATACCGCCCAGATACTCGCGTGGCGTACGGATCTGGACGTTCAGCAAGGCACCGCTGCCGTCGCCCTCGACCCACAGGCCCATCGCCTGGCCGGGCTGCATGTTGAAGTACGGGTGCTGGTAGACCGTGCCGACCAGAGCCCATGCGCCGCGAGCCGTCTGGTTGTGATTGGTTGCGCGAAGTCGCAAGCTGTGGTCGCCCGCTCGAACGTCCTCGGTGTCCAAGTGGACTTGCGCGTCGACCCCCGATGCACTACTGCGATGGTTCAATCCGTCCAGATCAGCGAAATCAAGCAGTACGGTTGCTTGAGGATCATCGTAAGGGGCGACGCCGTAGAGCGCCTCGAGCCGAGCGCGCAGCGGCTGATCGGCATGGGGATTGTCGATTGTCCAACGCTCCGAACCGTTGCCCATCGCGCTGATACGGTGCTTGGTCATTTGGGTCGGAGTGAACTGCCAACGACCGTCTTCGTCCAGCCGCAGGCGAAAGTCCTGCCCCGGCTGGCCCAATGCCTGGACGGTTGCGTCATCGAAATAGCGTGCCAAGCGTAACCGCTCGTACCAACCCAGGATGGTGAACTTTTCTTCCAATCGAGCGTTCCACGGCCGATCGGCGACGCTGACGCCCTGGATCGACATCGGCCCGTCGATCGACAGGTTCTTCACGGCGAAATATTCGAGTTCATCGGGGAAGTGCCCGCGAGCTATCTCCGATGGTCCGCGAGGCGCCCACCAGCCCAATTGCGGCTCGAGCAGATCGCTCGACCGAAAACGCGAAGCCTGTTCGATATGCTGGTCGTGGAACTGCTTCATCGCCCAGACGGGATGGTCCCAGGCGCCCAGCCGCGAATGGAACCACCAACTGTTGTGTCCCCACTCGCTGGCCTCGGTCACACCGCCGTGCAATCGTTGGAAGATGGCCCAGCGCATGGCGTCGATTCCGTAGCGGCTGCGCATGCCTTCCGAGCCGTCGAAGTAGATCATCTCCATCCCGCATTCGTTATACACGTGGGCGATCCGATCGGCCAATTCGGCGGCTAGCGGGCTGTCCGGTTCCGGGTAGAAGGCCAGGTAACGCTGCTGTAAATAATCGACGTCCGCGCCGCTCGCGTGCTCGGTGGGCTCGGTGCCAAAAGCGCCTCGTTCACATTGCAGGAAGGCATACGGCGGGTCGTACGAGATGGCAGCATAACGAACCAATTCGTTGCCGATCCGCAGCGCGTTGCCATTGCCCGAATAGCTCCAGACCACGTCATGGTTGGGACCGGGCTGCTGGTTCACATAGATCGTGGTTGCTTCCGAGGAAAGCGGTTCCGCCAAAGTGTACCGGTTGGCGGCGATCAAGTGGGGCGATGGCACCGGAGTCACCCAGGGGGCGTCGGTACTGATGCAAGCCGTCAAGGTATGGATTCCCGGTTTCAGTCCGGCGGCTCGGATCCGCGCGGCAGTCGCCTTCAAATCATCCAGCCCGCCCGGGAAATAGGCCTTTCGCGGCTCGTAATGGCCCAGAGTCTCCCACCAGCCATGGAGATGGATGTTGGTAAAGCCGCCGCGTCGAGCCAGATCGATCCAAGCGTCCGTGTCTTTGGCGGCCAGATCGGCGAACAGATAAGAACCCCGGTTTTCCTCGGCTCCCATCGCCCATGGACCTCCCGCTTTGGACTTGGGCACGTCCTCGTTCTGTGCCATCGCACGCAAGGCCGGGATCAGGCATTCGCGCGGTCCGGCCACCAAACCGATACGGTGCCCCAGCAGTCCGTGTTCCGGCGTCGTCCAAGCGCGAAACCGCGGCGCCGATCCATGGAACGAGGTATCCACTTCGACGCCCAAACTGCGCAGGCAGACTCCCGAGCGGTCGTCCGATGCCAAACCCGCGCGAGGCCCGAGGTACTTGTTCGGCGACGGATCGAGTTGAAAAAAGATGAATCGCCGGGCATCGGGCACGTCCAACGCCTCGGCCGTGGCGGTGAAGTAGTGCTCATGAGCCTTGATCCGGATCGCGGCACTGCCGCCGCCATGGGGGAAATCGGCGATCAGCAAACCGTCTTCGTAACGCATCCGCCGCGCCTGTAAACGCCGCCCCGAAGTCTGTTCGACGGCCAGCACGGGATGAGGCGCATCCAGCAGTTCGCGACCGGTGCCGTCCTCTTGCAGCGATAGTAGCATGCCATTGTCGCCAACAGTCAAGGTGGACCAACGAGTTTGAAAGCGAGCCAGTTCGTTGGCCTCGTCCCGCGCGGGGCCCAGGTCTTGGTACTCCGAGCTTTCGCGTCCCGCCCGGTCGGCCAGCACGCGAACTTGTTCTTCGTTCAACGCTCGTCCATAGATCCGCACGTCGTCGATCAAACCCTGATGGCTGGTCGAACCGGACCAGCGGCCCAAGTGCATCGGGCCGCTGTGCCCGACGGGATAATCCCACGTGGCCGAACCGACCCGCCGGCCGTCCACGTAGGTCGTGATCTGCGGTTGTTCAAATACGGCGGCCAAGTGGACCCATCGCTTCGTCGGTAGTTCCGCCAACAGCGGCGCGGATGTTTCGGTCCATGCCTGGCCAGCCACGCCGTGCTGATGTCCGGGGCGGCCCATGCGAAACGAGCAGGTTTGGTTATTGACAAAGATCAGGAATCCTCCGGGACTCCACGTCCCACCGGTCAGGATGTTGGGATACTGTCCGGTCCCTTCCCAGTAGACCCACACCGCCAGGCTCATCGCCCGTGCGCCGTCCAGCTCCGGCAGAGAGGGCAGCGTGACGTAGCTGTCCGACCCGGTAAACCGCAACGCCTTGCCGAACGGGCCCGTGACCCAGGACACGTTGTGCAATTGAGCCTCGGCCGCTGCATCCACCTCGTTCGCCGACCAGGTTCCTGAGCCCTCGTCGAACCGCCACCAGCCCAGCAGCCCCGGATCCGGTTCGGCGCCTCGGACCTGGATCGCCCCCAGTGTGAAGATGGCGCCGAATGCAACCGCCAACAACACCCATTTCGCCTTCATCGTCGTCCTCCTAACGCGGGCTGACGCCCGCAACCCAGAGTAGGTTGGGTCTCCGACCCGACCCGGTCGGGACAGAGTCCCAACCTACAAAGACGCTACTCCGACTTCTTAAACACCAGCAGAAAACGGTTCTCGGCGGGCTTCATTCCCTCTCGCACCAGGGTGAATCCGGCCTCTTGCATCTGCTGTTGGACTTTTTCCGCTGCGATCATTCGCCGGTGGCTGGCTTCGCGGTGCGGGATGACCGAGGGGGCTTGGCGATCCAGAATATAGACGCGCCCGGTGTCCGTCAGACGCTGGCGCAGGCGGCTCAGCAGCGTCGGTCCGTGAAACAACAAATGATAGGTATCCAGGAAGTACACCGCATCCAGCGGCTCGGAACCCAGTTGTGGGTCGCCGCGGTCGGTCAGCACCGAAGGCAACTCGACGCCGGGCGGAAGAGCAGGCCGTTCGTCTCGTTGCGTCGCCCATTCCTCCAACACGATATCGATCGCCTGGCATGGATTCGCAGCCAAGTAAGGTCCGATCAACTCGCGGCCCGGGCCCAAAGCCACAAACGCCACACGTCGGTACGTCTGTCCCGTCTCGGGTAGCAACTGCCGGAGGGTGTCGGCCGCGATCGGGGGCAATGGATCCGGATCGCGATCGGGGGCCTGTAGATCCTCGGGGCGTTGGAAGACCAGCACAAAGGCTTCGCGAACGTGCCACAGCGGTTCCGCGTACTCGACGAACCGGAAGCCATTCTCACGAGCCTCGCGCACCACGGTCGTTTCCGCGATCCAGAAATGCTTCGGGCCTCGCTGCTCGCGCGGCACCCAATCCACCAGCGTTCCCAACCGTTGGTCGACCACCACCAGATACCCGCCCGGCTTCAACCCTCGCCAGATTCCCTGCAGCATGGCTTGCGGCTCGGTCACGTGGTGGTAGACATGGTGCATGAACGCCATATCCACGCTGTCGGGCGGCAGGCACGGGTCGTCCGGCTTGCTCAGGATCGGCTGGATCTGGGACAGTTCGCGCCGCTGGACTTCCGCCTTTAACGACTCGACGCGTTTCGAGGCGATTTCCACTGAATACACTTTCCCTTCACTGCCGACGATCTGGGCGAACACCCACGTGTCTCGTCCGGCGCCAGCGCCAATATCGGCGATCACCGATCCCTGGTCGATCTGCAAATGCTCGGCGATCCGGCCCAACGACCTGGCACGGACCTGCGGATCTTCCTTCGCACGCGGCTTGCCCGTCGCCGCCGGGCCTTGCGCCAGCGTCACGGGAACGGCCATCGTGATCCAAACAACACAACACAACATCAGGCGGGACAGCGGGCCGAGCATGGTCATCAACCTCTTCGAAAAAGTGTAAGAGTCAAATTCGATGCCAAGAGGATTCCCTCGATTCGCAATCGTCGCAGCCAAAGGCTGAGACTACCAGAAGATCACGTACAGGATCACGGTCAAAACGACCACAGCGATGCCGCCCAGCTTGGCGCCCTTGGAGGATTCCAGGTCCATCTTCTCGTTGACCGGCAGTTTCACGGGCGTGCGCAAAGGCCAGATCAGCGTCATGGCGGTCAGGACGGCGATCACCAGCCCGAAGCACAACGCCATGCGGTCCAAAAACGACCAACCGGCGATCCATTGCAGCGGATACAGGTTTTGCAGCACCGGAATCGACGGGCTGAATTTGAACACACCGTACAGCACGGGATTCAGCAGCAGCCCGACGGTGCCGACGTGGCGGGGGGCTCGCGGCACCAGCAAGCCGAACAGGAAGATCGCCAGGATGCCGGGCGAAATGAAGCCTTGAAACTCCTGGATAAAGGTGAAGATCCCACCAAAGGCCGGATGACCCAGCATCGGGGCGATGGTCATCGCGATCAGCACGAACAGCACAACGAACACCCGGCCCGCCGTGACCAGCTCGTACTGGCTGGCTTCCTTTCGCACCTTGCGGTAGATGTCCATGGTCGCGATCGTCGACGCGGAATTCAGCATCGAGGCCAGCGAACTGACCACGGCGCCAAAGATGGCGGCCAGCACAAAACCTTTGATTCCCCAGCCCACCGGCATCAAGCGACGAATCAATGTGGGAAAAGCGTTATCGTAATCGTGAGGCACCAGCGTCTCGACGGCGATTTGATCCGGAATCCGACTGCGGGCTTGGCTGACCAATTGCTGGCTGGCGTTCGCCAATTGTTCGGCCGGCGTCCCATCGATTGGTTCGATCGTGATCTCGATCCGATCGGCCAATTGCTGGCGACCGTATTCGACGATCGTCGCAGCATCCTCGGGATGCAACTCGGCGAACGTGTCGTTAAAGACGTACAGCGGCACCGCCGGCCGGACGAGCGCTGTCGCAAGATGCCGCTGGATCTGCTCCAGATCGCTCCGGTTTCGCGGATCCTGCAGGTCGGGTTTCATGCCCTCGGACAAACGATGATACAATTCGGGCGACCGTTCCGACAAGATGATCGCGTTGCGATTGATCGCATCGTTCTTCAGATCACGGTTGAACAGATTGAATGCCAAGATGCCGGGGATGACGACGATAAAGGGGATCAGCAATTTCAAGAATGCCGCAAACACCACGCCCCGTTGCCCCTGGGCCAGCGACTTGGAACCGAGCGTGCGTTGGGTGATGTACTGGTTCAAGCCCCAGTAGAAAAAGTTGGGGATCCACAGCCCGATCAGCAGGGCCGTCCAGGGAATCTCGGGGTCCTCCTGGCCGCGGACCATGTGCGTCTTGCCGTCGGGCAAGGGGCCTTTGTTCAAGTCCCAGAACCGAGCGATCGGCCCCGCTTCGCGCAAACTCTCGACCGTCACCTCGTCGTTGCGCGCCGTTTGGATCAATTCCTCCGGATCGGTGGTGGCCAGCAGACTCATCGCAAACAACGCGATCACGATGCCACCCAAGATCAGCGCAGAACCCTGGATCAAATCGGCCCACGCACAGGCTTTCAGGCCCCCGGCGAAGACGTAGACGGCGGCCAGCGTACCGATGATCCAGCACCCGACCGTGATGTCCCCCAGATCCAAACCCAGAAAAACCAAGCCCTGGAAATTGCCGGTGATCACCTTGGCGCCCGAGAAGATCACCGATGCGGTGGGGACCCCCACCAGGATCACCATCGTGGCGATGGCCATGACGGTGCGTGCGAATGCATTGTATCGATACTCGAGGAATTCCGGGATCGTGTAGATGCCGCTCTTGAGAAACGTGGGCAGGAAGACGAACGCGACGACAACCAACGTGACGGCCGCCATCCATTCGTAGCTGGCGATGGCCATGCCCAGCCAATCGGCCGCTTTGCCGCTCATCCCGACAAATTGCTCGGTCGAGATATTGGCGGCGATCAACGAGAACCCGATCAGCCACCAAGTCAAAGCGCGCCCGGCCAGGAAGTAGTCCTGGGCGCCATGCTCGCTGTGAGTCTCTTCCCCACGACTCTTCCATAACCCGACGGTCATCACCGACGCCACGAAGGCCAGGAACACCAGGATATCCAGCCAGCCCACCAAATCACCCATCTCCGGACTCCCTATGCACGTTGGATTAGGATCCTGTGGACCGGCCCATGAATTCGTGTCGCGTGCTTCCGGTCCTTCTTCACTTGGCCCACAATATACCACGAACCCATTCCGATTGAAGGCCTAGCCGCCTGGAACCAGCCGCCGATCACTTTCGACGGAGGTTCGTGACCATGATCCAAATACTGGCATACAGGTAACTCGTAACCAGATTCGACCAGCCCCTGCCGTATGACTTCAATATGGACTTCATGTTTCAGGGCAACCTCCTGACGCGGGCACCGGCCGCGACCAAAAGTAGGTTGGGGCTCCGAGGGGGGGAAAGATGCTGCCGGGGTCTTTTGTGAGCGGCCAAGCGTTAGACGTAGCTTTTTTGCGTTCGGACGGGTGGCTGGCGCCCGTCCGATTGTCGGTGACTGGCGCCAGTCCGCGGACCGGTGGCTAGCGCCAGTCCGCTCACCGGTGGCTAGCGCCAGTCCGCTCACCGGTGGCTAGCGCCAGTCCGCTCACCGGTGGCTAGCGCCAGTCCGCTCACCGGTGGCTAGCGCCAGTCC
>SKKK01000367.1 GCA_007121535.1 Planctomycetaceae bacterium
AAGATAAGGACCAGATCATCGAGTACGACGTGTCGGAGCAGAAGATCTATTCCTACCCCGCAGGGGACTACATTCAGACATTGAGCGAACGAACCAGGGATGAAACGGCACGAGACTTCGCAAGAGCGAAAGAACGCCAGCAGTTCATCTTGTTTATCAAGGACACTCCGAATCGATGCCTACGTTCCTACATCATCGGCCTGCCGTAGAAATCTGCATCGACGCGTGAGCCCAGATGAAGCTGACACCAGCCAAGATCCAATTCGCCTGTCGCTACGCATCGGTAGCGACTTGGTACTGCTGGCGGATCTCGTATCTTGCACAAGACATGGAGACGGTGGCGACCGGATATCCGGCCTGATCAGCAACCAGAACAACATCAAGACAGCCGTGAAACGAAACCATGATCGCATTGCCCCAAATCCATCCCTACTGCCCCGAGAATGTCGAACATGCGGTGGTTGAGCTTCTGGGGCGACTGCCTGATGACGACCACGATACAATCCGACAGATGGCAGAATCGGATCTGGTCACACTGCACTTCGGCCTGGGGCTGGCCATTCGTAATGAATTCGGTCTGTTGGCCGGGAACACAGCCCTATTGGCGGCTTGTGGTTCCGCCGACATGCACCCGGATGATGCGTCCATGGTGATCATCCGGGTTGTGTGGAAGGTTCTGCAGACCGGGGTGATGCAAAACCCCTGAGAGGTCCGCGATGCTGCCCCCATTCACACAAAAAACAGCCGAAGGTCCTTGGTCTTTTTAGTCACTAACTCGAACACATCGAAACTCAATGTCCCGCTGAACCAAAACAATTGGAGACTAGGGTGAGAAGCAGCAATCACAGTTGTTGCTCGTCCGCTGTCACGACGGCTTATAGCCCAATTCGTTGCCGATGGCTGTCAACTGTTCCTGCGTTGGGAAGCCCCGCACACGATAACGAGCCGGGTACAGCTCCGTCTCTTCCAACAGATCCCCCACGACCTTTCTCACACGGTCCCAATCGCCACCGGCCACGATGCCTCGCTTGGGGTGTGCCAAGAACAACTTGTGTGTCTTGGGGAGCAAAGTGTCGACACCAGCGGTCCATACCGAATAACTGAGCACAACGCCCATGTTGCTTTCAGCCATACTGTGCGTGGCGACGAACGTCTCGGTTCCCTCCTGGCCGTACAATGCGTTTAGCAGTTGCTGTTGGCGTTCGTACAAACCAGCCAACGACTTCAGTTCCAGCATCCGATATTGCAAGAAGTGGGAATGATCTGTGGGCGGCATCCACGAGACCCATTCCGTGCCATTCAGCCTCAATGGTACGCACGACAGGTAGCGGGGATGTTCGAATGCACCTTCAGCGAACTTGGCCATCAGAGCCAAGCCGTCCAGATCCTCCGATCCTGTGACCAACAAGACATCTCGATGAGGCACCATGGCGATCGGATCACCTTGGATCTCCAATCTTGGCAGCAGCTCCAGCAACAGCAGACGGGACGAGTCGTAGCTGTCCCCGGTCATGACAGCGTAGAAGCCGTCACCGGCTTTCGAGACAGACATCTCGATCGCTGCCAGATTCTCTTTGGCCACCTCCATCGCCTCGTAGAAGCTGACGCCCCAATCCTGCAATTGCTGGCTGGTCAGCGTTTGCGTAGCCGCCGGCAGGTCGTACACCAGCATGGCTAGCAGGTGGTCCCCGATACCGAACGACGGTAGATTGGGCAGCATCTGTCCTTCCGGGAGTCGATGTTCCAGCCGGAGCATCTCGAAGGTGGCGCGGCTGCGTACAGCCGGCATGATGTCCGGTTTGGCGTCTTCCCAATCCTCGGGGGGCTGCTTGTGCCGGACCAGGGCAGTTTGAACGATCTTGGAGAGCATCGTTTCCCGCTGGTCGGCTTGGCGGGCACAGTACTCCTGGTAGACGTTCTCCAAATTGAACTGCTGGACCAGCTCGTCTTCGTCTTC
This sequence comes from Planctomycetaceae bacterium, assembly GCA_007121535.1. Taxonomy (GTDB): domain Bacteria; phylum Planctomycetota; class Planctomycetia; order Pirellulales; family Pirellulaceae; genus SKKK01. Next base: position 1,958 of record SKKK01000367.1, read on the forward strand.
GATGTCGATGCGAAAATCCTCGCTGACGAAGGTCACGCTGCCCGGCTCTCCGGCCTTCTTGATCCGGGCGGCGACCGTCTGGCCGAATTCGTCTTTGCTGAGTGGCGATTGCGTTGAACGAACCATCTGTCTTCCGATTGACGTGGGAATCGAATGCTAAATCTCTTTTACAAAACTCGACAGATCCTCGGCCGTGATGCGTTTGGCTGCCACCACTTCCAGGATGGCAGCAATCAGCTTCCCATCGTCTGGCGATGAAGATGCGATTTGGCTGCGGATCGTGGCCAGAGCTTTCGCCCCTGCCATGGGAAGCAACACAGTCGAACGACGTGCGGTCTCGTCCGGCCAGATCGCATCATACACCTCTCGCCTGTGGACAGGGACGTCTCTTGGATGTTCGATACCGAGTCGAACCTTGTCTTCCCGAATCTCGACGACCACGACCGTGATGTCATCGTTGATGACGATCGATTCGTTCCTTTTACGGCTCAAGACGAGCATTGCATGTCTCCTTGTGTCGAGAAGATATGGACGCCGTTCGCGTCCACGTACGCCAAGTGCGCCCCGGTCCCAACGTAGCATCGTCGCGGGCGCGAAACAAGCTGACCGGTTTGCCGGGTGCGAGACTCGATGGAACTTGCGAAGACTGGGCAAACCCGTTACCCTGATTCCCGCTTGCACGAGCGTTTTCTGGCTTCTGGGAGCGACATGTGACGGATATCACGAATGTTAGATTGCTGTGGATCAAGGGTGGCATTTTCCTGTTGATTGGCGTTGTTGCCAGTACACTGCTGCTTTTGGAGTCGCCGTCACTGAAGGTCGCCTTGCTGCTGGCATTGGCCGTCTGGGCGTTCTGCAGGGCATATTACTTCGCGTTCTATGTGATCGAACACTATGCCGATCCCAGTTATCGGTTCTCCGGACTGATCTCATTTATGCGCTACGCCTGCCGGCGGCGGACGCGGAACGGCCGGTGACCGAACAGCTGCTTCAATCTCATCGCAGATACACGGTCGATACCTGATCTGTCAGCCACACATCGTTATCCGAGCGGAAAAACGGATGACCTTCACGCCACATCTGCCCTGCTTCCACAATGATGATCACCGGTTGACCACGACGCTGGCCCACCCTGTGTGCCGTTGCCAGATCAGGCGACAGATGCACGTACTGGCGTGTACCACGCACCAGACCATCGGTCCGGATGGAATCCAGGAATTTGGCGACCGTGCCGTGGTAAAGCAACTCGGGCGGTTCCACTGGTTGAAGCCCCAGGTCCACCGCCAGGGAATGGCCCTGGTTGGCTCGGATGCGTCTGTCGTCCGAGCTGATGGCGAACCGCTGTTTGTCGTTCTCGCGGACCGCCCGTTCCAGTAGCGGACGGTCGAGCCTTCTGCCGGAGCGATTGGCTGCGGCCAACAATTCGTCGATTTCGACCCAGCCTTCGTCATCCAACCGGAGACCGATCTTCTCAGGACTGTGTCGCAGCACGAGACTCAGGAACTTGCTGGTGGAAATCAGTTCACGATCCATGGCTTTCAAGTCACATGCGAGGCGTGGGTCGAATGATGCCTTGCTCTACGGTATATGTCCGTGATTTTGGTGTAGTAGCACAGCTTTGTCAATTTCGTCCAGCGGACGTTTCTGGGACGCGTGACAATTCAGATCGGTTGACCTAAGATAGATATCCGTTCAAAACCACCTTGGAGCCCAGCCCGTGAAAGTCCCCGTCGACGAAGTCGCCGTGATCGATCTGGATGCCCCAGTGCTTCCGGCTTACGAGACCAAGTATCGCGGCGTCGTGCGGTGGTTCGTCTGGTGCCGACACTGCCGGGAATGGCACGATCATGGTCCGGCTGAAGGTCATCGGGATGCACACTGCCGGGACGAGAGCAGTCCGTACTGGCGAAAGGGGTACAATCTGGCGTATGCTGGGAAATGGTGGGACAGGCCGGGCGCGGGGTAGGGTTGACGTCGAGCGTATGACCAGGTTTGGATGGATGACGGACCAAACATCCGGATGCTGGGAACATGGAACAATCATTCCCTTGAAGGACGAAAACAACGAAGTCAGGAGTCGAGATCGATGCTCACGAAAGTCTTGTCCGCTGGGCTAGTTGCTGGGTGCTTAGTGATGGCAGGTTCCATTCTGATGGCCGCTGAAGACGATCGAATGCTGTTCGAGTTCGGTGACCCCGAAGTCGCCCAGAGATGGGAAACCGTCAATGATGGCGTGATGGGGGGTGTCTCTGATGGTCAATTCAAGATCTCGAACCAGACGATGGAATTTTTCGGCACGCTTTCCCTGGAGAACAGCGGCGGCTTTACGTCGGTACGGTCCGGGCCGGCAAAGCTCGGCCTCGAAAAGGGTGACACGCTCCTCGCCCGTGTCCGGGGCGACGGTCGGGAATACACGCTTAATCTGTACGTGGCTCGGCCACGGACCGCGTTTTCCTACAGATGGACATTCAAGACCCAGAAGGGTGAATGGGTCGAAATCCGTGCGCCGTTGGACAAGTTCGTGGCGACTTCGTTCGGACGCCTGGTTCCCAACGAGCCGTTGAACCCCGTTGAAGTCAACGCCATTGGATTCCTGCTCAGCGATAACCTGGCCGGACCGTTCAAGCTGGAGGTCGAATGGATCAAGGTGACCAAATCCAAGTAACCGACGACAGGAAAAAGGAGGCGTAACTGGTGGATTCAATCTGGAGACAGACCGGCCCGCCGGACGCGGAGTGGATCAATATGAATTGCCGGGAGAATTTTCTATGACAAGTAAAGCCGAAAAGCGACGGGAGCGTCTGGCTGCGTTGGGCGTGAGACGTGAAAGCGTCACGCCGGAAGGTGAAGCCAAGATGTCGGCCGTTGTCTTGCAGCTTGCCGAACCGTTGCTGAAGCAGCATGGCAAGACACCGCAGCAAGCCGAGGCGATCATCATGCTGACCATTGCTGCTTGGAACAAGTCGATGTTCCCGCCCGACAAGCAGCCGCTCATCGAGAAAGATCTGATCGACAGTTTTGTTCCCAAGGACGGCAATGCCGAGGACGTGGGCGTGGCGGTCCAAATCATGGATATGATTGTCGAACGGCGGGAGAGGCTGTTCCCCGACGTTCGCCAGATCATCGTGGACTACGATTGCTCCATTGCCGGTGGTCGTCTCACGTTGGAAGTGGGTTCAGCGCCGATTCCCGAACTTGGCTGAGGACGAACCATGCCGAACAACGATGCTCCCGTCAGCAAGACGCAGGCGATCAGGCAGAACCTTGCCGAGCATTCCGATGCGTCTCCCAGAGCCGTGGCGAACGGTCTGGTCGCCCAGGAATTCGAGATCTCGCCTGCCCTGATGCCCGCAATACAAGGTACCCGAAGAAAGAGTGATCTGCCGCGATGGTTGGCGTTTCTCCTGGTCATGGCTGCCACATCAGCGATGGCAGCACAAGGCAGGGGGGAATCAGCCTCCTTGGAATCGCTGCCCGGCACCAGGATGCTCGACTGGCCAGATGACGATCTTTCTGAGCGGATGATGGATGGAGCACATCGGTTCGTCGAACGCAAGATCGCGGAAGCAGAACGTGGGCGGAGACGGTACTGGCCAATCGACGCCACCTTGCCGGAGGCTTACGAAACCTCGATTGCCAAGAACCGTCAGAAACTCCGCCAGATCATCGGTGCTGTTGATCCAAGATCTGCACCGCGGCTGGAGTTGTATGGCGTGGATTCCCAGGCCGCACTCGTCGCAGAGACCTCTGCATACCGTGTTTTTCAAGTACGATGGGCTGTGTTGGAAGGTGTATTCGCCGAGGGACTGCTGGTACAACCCAAGCAGCTACCCGTCGCCTGCGTGATCGCGTTGCCCGACGCGGATCATGCCCCGGAACAACTACTGGGGATTGCGCCGGGTATCGATCCCTCCCATCAGTTCGCGCGGCGACTGGCGGAACACGGCTGTGAGGTACTCATCCCGGTCCTGGTACAACGCAGGCTGATCGAGAAATCGGACAAGCAGCTCCAGAATACACGGCAGACTTACCGGGAGTGGATCTACCGACAAGCTTTTCACATGGGCCGTCACGTCATCGGTTATGAAGTGCAGAAGGTACTCGCCGCCGTGGACTGGTTCCGTCAACAACATGGCGACTCCCCGCCGATCGGGGTCGTCGGCTACGCGGAGGGCGGCTTGCTTGCCTTCTACGCAGCCGCTGTCGATCCTCGTATCGATGCGGTGTTGGTCAGCGGTTACTTTGACTGCCGCCAACATGTCTGGGCAGAACCGATCTATCGCAACGTCTGGAGCCTCTTGCGTTTGTTCGGCGATGCGGAGATTGCATCCTTGATATTGCCCCGGCACTTGGTAATCGAACACAGCCCCGTGGTCGCCATTACAGATCACAAGGGTGACTGGAAGACGCCGGAGTCCGATTCCGTGCAAGCCGAATTTCGGCGAATCCCGGCGTTGCCTGGCTCTTCTGGCCCGTCACTGATCATCGGAGACCGTAGCCAGCCAGTCGGTCCCGGCTCGCCCAAAGCCCTGCGTGAATTCATGGAACGTCTCGGTGCCGAATGGAACGCGGATGAAACGCAGGACGTACCGGTCGATCTTCGGAATGCCTTCGAACCCGGGGACCGGCATCTTCAGACGGTGCGGCAACTGGAACAGCACGTGCAGTCGTTGGTGCGAGCGTCCGACCAGATCCGTGACGAGTTTTTCCTGTATGCCGCGATGCCCGAATTGGCAGACCGCCGTTGGAGTACGCAGCGGGTGCATCCAGTCCACTGCCCCAATCGATTCGCCGACGCCGCCCGTGCATTTCGCGAACGTTTCCAGACGGAAGCGATGGGACGCTTTGATGAGCCATACCTGCCGCCCAATCCGCGCACTCGTAAGGTCGCGGAGACGGAACACTGGACGGCGTACGATGTTGTTCTGGATGTATGGCCGGAGGTATTCGCCTGGGGCGTTCTGGTTGTGCCGAAGGACTTAAAGCCCGGCGAGCAGCGGCCCGTTGTGGTCTGTCAGCACGGCCGAAACGGAGTGCCGCGCGACACGCTCGACCGCGACGTGCCGGCCTACAATAACTTCGCCGCGCGTCTGGCGGAACGCGGCTTCATTACCTTCGCGCCGCACAATCTATATCGCGGCGAAGACCGCTACCGCTGGCTCGACCGCAAAGCCAATACGATCCGAGCGACCCTGTTCTCGTTCATCATAGCCCAGCACGATCAGATTCTCTGCTGGCTGGAAACGCTGCCCTTTGTCGATGGCCGACGGATCGCGTTCTACGGCTTGAGCTACGGGGGCGAGACGGCGATGCGCGTTCCGCCCATCCTGGAGAAGTACTGCCTGTCGATCTGCTCGGGCGACTTCAACCAGTGGACCATGAAAGTCGCCTCGACGGATCAACCCTTCAGTTTCATGCGGACCATCGAGTGGGAGATGCCGTACTGGAACTTGGGGCAGACCTTTGATTATGCGGAGATGGCCTACCTGATGGTCCCGCGGCCTTTCATGGTCGAACGCGGGCATCTGGACCTTGTGGGCCGCGATCCCTGGGTGGCTTACGAGTACGCGAAAGTACGCTGGCTCTACGCCCAACTGGGTTTGGCGGACCGAACGGAAATCCAATACTTTCAGGGCGGGCACAGCATCCATGGCGAAGGCACGTTCGAGTTTCTTCACCGGCATCTGGACTGGCCCGCCCCGTAACGCTCGATACTTCCAAAGCTGGCTGGCAGCGTCAGCCAGCGTGGTCAGGTCTACTTGGAGACCGTGGTGACGACCACCGGCGGCTGACCGCAGGCCACGCGAGTCACCAAACCTATGAGAATGACCACGATACTGATTCGAATCATCTTATTGCTCCTTCCGTTTCACTTCCCCTTTTCCGGGCTCGAACATTCTCGGCGCTGAATCTCGATGGCAAATCGTCGTCGGTCATTCCCTGGGCAGCACTTGAAAAACCGCCTCGGCCATAATTCTCGCCCCAGTTTCATTTGGATGCAACTGATCGGCGAAATGGTTGTCTTGCAACAAGAGACAAATGTCGGCCAGCGGGATGTCGAGTTCGTCGCAGAACGCATTGAGCCGCCGATTATGGAAATCCCGCTTAGCACGGAGATCGCGGGCGATGGGGGGTGGGAACGAGGTCTCGTTCACGTGCGGTACGTTAAACAGGACCGCTTGTCTGCCGTGCTGCATCACAGCCTGTACCATCCTTCGGAGGTTTTCGATGATCCTTCTACTCGTCGCTTCCGTATCCGGCCATATCCCGAGATCGTTGGTCCCCATGCCCAAAACAAAGTAGCGAGCAGTGGGAAAAAGCGTGAGATAATCACGGACCTGCTGGGGGCCGTTGTCGCTGATCTCGCCGGCGATACCGCCATTGGCGATGTGGAGTCCCTGCGGAGCACAGAGCTCCTGAAGGAACTCCGGGTACGTCCGGCACGGCCAACCCCAGATTGGACCGAAATTGTTCCAGCCCGTCAGACTGTCACCCGCGCAAACGATGTCCACTGACGTCCTGTTGGTCTCGAAGGCGGCCGTGTCTCGTTCCATAAGGTACAGCACGTGCATACTGGCGTCCTAGTTCGTCCGTTCAATCTTCGCCGTGCGAGCCCGCTTCGCCAAAGCAACGTAAACAGCCTGGAAAACACAAAAAGGCTTCGGAACCCGGCGGGCAGTTTGCATGACAGCATTTCATTCTAGCTTCACGTAGGGGCCGACAAAAACGCACCGCAATGAGTTCCGGTCATTTGGCTGCCGAAGGCTCCTCACAAGGCACGATGTTGCAGGTCGCGGTCTTGGCGTCGAAAACCAACTCGACAGTGCCTGCGTCGAGCTGGCGGATTACGTCGGCATTACGTCGCTCGATCGACGAATGATCCGTGCCGTCGCGGGTGACGAATTCGTCAACAACGGCCCGTAACGCTGTGGGCGACAATTGATTGTGTGGAATGCGCATGCCATCAGTGTACCGTGCAGTGGGCATGAAGCGAAATGACAGGTGGTCTGGGTGTGCCGCACCGTATCATGTGCCTTTCACAGCTTCGAAAAATCTGAGTTGGTCGTGCGTGAGGATTTAGCTTTGCTCAGAACATCGTTTCAGACGGCCAGTTTTTACAAAATGGCCCCCGAATCAGCCGTTGAACGCGAAAATGGACACATCCATCGAAGCATGGTGCCATGCGGTGTCCAGTTTCGGCCGGGATCGCCACTAGCCAAGACGAACCACGGGTTGTTGACATGGCCGGAGACGGGTGGCGACAATGGAGGGGGTGCACAATGCTGTGACGACCACCGTAGCATCAGAACTGAAAGGTACCAGATCGTGAACCGGTCCATGAGCAAGCGGTTGGTTTGGGGCATCTGGTGTGTGTGGTTGGCAGCGATGGTGTTGTGTCTAGGGGGGCTGCCCGGTTTGGCGATGGCCGATGAGCAGGACGTTGCCGAGAAAACAGGTGAGCCGACTGCCCCGCCGCTGGCGGTAGCTCCGTTCAACGCGACGGACGCGAAGGGCTACCAGCAGGCTTGGGCCAGGCATCTGGGGCAACCGGTGGAGGTGACGAACAGCATCGGGACGAAACTGGTGTTGATCCCTGCTGGTGAGTTCATGATGGGGTCGCCCAGGGAAGAGATCGACGGATTGATCCGGGAGTTTTCGTTCTTGAAGAGCATTCTGGAAGCGGAACAGCCGCAGCATCGGGTGCGGATCACGAAGCCGTATTACCTGGGGATGTACGAGGTGACGCAGGCCGAGTACGAGCGGGTGATGGGGACGAACCCAAGTGCGTTCTCTCGCGGCGGTTCCAGCAGTGCCAAGGTATCCGGACAGGACACAAGCCGTTTTCCCGTGGAGCGAGTATCGTGGGAGGAGGCGGTGGAATTCTGCCGTCGTCTATCCGCGTTGCCGGCGGAGCGGGCAGCGGGTCGTGTGTATC
>SKKK01000216.1 GCA_007121535.1 Planctomycetaceae bacterium
GCCGTCGGCGCGCATCATGAACCATTCCGGGTGCTCTTCCCCGTACCGTTCCCACCACCCGGCAAAGTAGTGGCCGACCGGCGGCTTGGGCTCGGTATCGCCCACGCGGTGGCGGCGAAGAAAGACATGCAAATCGGCGTCGTACGCGCGGCTGCCTTGTTCGGAGAACGCTAAGCGGCCGAGCGTCGCGTTGTAGTTGTTCGCCTGCCATCGAACCCGGTGCGTGCGAAAGCGGCGGAATCGCAGCGCCGGCTCGATGACCTCGTCCAACTCGTCGGGCAGGCGGAGTGTGTCGGAACGCGGGATGTATGTGCCCAGGTCGCCCGGCCAGAGCCAGCGCACCCCAACGTACCGGTGCAATAGTTCGTACACGCCGTAGAGCGTGCCCGACCGGGCCGACTGGTCCATCGGCTCCCGGTCGTCCTCGATACCCAGCACGTACAGGTCGTCGCCGACGCAGCGCAGCAGCAGGGCGTCCGGCGGCAGTTCGTCGGGCCGGATGCCCTGCTCTGCCGCCGCCGTGGTGACGCCGATGTAAACATGGCGACAGCCTTCGACCGGCGTCTCCGATTCGCCGACGATCCGCAAAGCCACGCCGGTGACCTTCTCGATGTGGTGCGCCAGTTCCTCGGCGGCGTAGCGGGCAACCGGCGACGGCTCGTCGGCAGTAACCAGCACCGCCCGCGGCTGCCCCTGTTCGACCAGCGGAAACGCGTAAGCGCTGGTGACAGTCAGCAGCATGACGGCAGCCGGCAGCAAGAAGGCGAAGCTGCGCATGCCGTGCTCCGGTTGGGTGGGCGCGGGCATGGGAATCGCGTTGTGACGGGCCCATTGCGGTCGGCAGCCGGCGGAACCCCGCCCCGGAGACACCCGAGTGCGCTGCGGTGCCGAAGGCCTGCATTCAGGCATTGCTCGCACTGTTCGGTGACGGCGTTCAACTGCATTCATCGCGTTTTCCTTTCACCCAGTTTCAATCGCGTAAGATGAAAACACACTTTCTTACTACATCACGCGGAGCTTTGTTCGCGGATGATTGCTTGGCCGTTCTTCGGTCCATGCGGTCAGGCGTGATCGACACGGTGTTCGCCTTCCGTGGAAACGCTGCGCATGCGGCTTAGCACCGTTCGAGAAATAACTGACGCACTTTCTGACCCCCTCACCCTGCCCTCTCCCCAGAGGGGCGAGGGGATATCGGACAGTTATTTCTCGAACGGTGCTTAGCAGTTGTCTCTGACCTCGCCGAAACCGCCGACCGAAGGTCTTCCATGCTACTATTGTTACCGGCTCTTTGCAAACGCCGAACGAACCTTTTGAGGAAGTCCCGGACGAGTACCAAAACTCCCCGTCCGAATTCAAGGCGTCGCCGAGATTTCGAGCTTACAGGAAACGCGGCGGGCAACAAAATTACGTACCAAACGCAAGACGTGAGAACGAGTCCCATCCGGCAGACGTTCCGCTCAGTTTTTTCCTTGCCGATCCAGAGCCAAGGTTGCTCAGCCACGATTGTGCGGCGGGGCGCGGCCTTGGTCGGGCAAGAATGCGGTTTGCAGCAAGGCCTTGCCGACTTGGGCCAATTGACCGAATGCACGTCGGGTTTGGCCCTTACGGCCTTCCTGGCCCAGAATCCGCAGTACGGCGCAACCGCGTGCTTCGCCCAGCAACTGCAGCATGGCGGGCAACAGCCACTGGGTCACGCCGAATTCGCGCTGGTTTTCCACGTCGCTGCATACCGGTACGATCCCGGCCAGTGAGGGCCCCAGCAACTGACGATGATATTGGACCGCTTCCAGGATCTGCTCCTCTTTGCGACCGGTGGGCATTTCCCAGTTGTAAGGCGGCGCCCATTCCATCACGGGGCTCAACTGATCGATATGCGTCAGCACGCCCAGCACCGGCGCCGGTTTGCGGTCGGGCCTGGCTTGTTGCAGTTTGTTCAACTCATCCAGAACAAGCGAATCGGCCTGCCGAGCCCCGGTATTGACCTTCATCACCAGCAAGACCAGATCGGCTTCGGTCAGCGCCGCTTGGATCGCCCGTTTCTGCTGGCTTGTCGCACCGTCTTCGCCGTAGCCGGGCGTATCCAGCAGCGTCCATTGGGAATCGTATTGGTCGGCCTGATGCAGACGATACCGGCGGACGTCTCGCGTCGCGGGCAGCACGTCGGCTTCGGCCGTGTGCTGGCCGATCAGCGCGTTGATCAAGCTGGATTTTCCGGCGTTCACCTGGCCGACCACCGCGACGACCACCTCGCACGGTTCCGCCGACTCGGTCGCTTCGCCACCCGCCGCAAGACGATCCGAGGTCGACTCTTGTCGCATCAGTCGTTTGTATCGTTGCGTTCCACTGCGAAGACGACCGCTGTTCATTTCGATCAAGTAGAATCCCACGCGACCGATGAACACGGCGTAGGCCCAAGCCAGCATGTTGTCCTGCAGTTGTTTGGTCGCCGAACCCAACGCCAACTTGGAAGCGACGAAACGGGTCACGTTCAAGGGATTGAAAGCGATCGATGCGGCCCAGCCGACGTTGCTGGCCAACTGCCACCAGCGAGGCGCTTTGCTGAGCAGTCGCCATTGATCGAGGGTCAGGAAGTAACTGCCGGGCACATAGTCGGCGATCCGTTGTTCTGATTCCTCCAGGGCCAGTTGCGCGACGGACAAAATCTCGATCACCGTGCGGGAACCGTACGGATTCTTGGCCTTGAGGCGATACACCTTGGCGATCCGCAAGCCCAGATCCATGGCCGCCTGTAGGTGGAACTGGGGATCGGCGAAACGTTCCGTTGCGGTGGCCCCCGCGTTTTCCTGGGCTTCCTGCACCAACTGCCAAGCCTGCTTGTCCCGGTCGGTCCAGTATTCGCCCGGCGGATCACCCGTCAACTCGGGCGCCAGGAAGTGTTTGCGCCAGCGGCGGGCCAACAGCCAGGCAGGCAGCCAGCAGATCGGGATCAACCACCACAGCAGGAAGTAATGACCGGTCTGCCACAAAGCGATGGCGCCTGCCACGACAAAGGCGCCGATGGGCGCCAGGACCAGGATCGAAATCAAGTACAGACGCCAAAGGCTCATTCAGGGGCTCCCGACTTGTGCTGCTGTTTCCAATATCGAGCGGCCCGCGTCAGCTCGCTCTGCCAGATCTCCTGCAACTCGTCGGCCGTCGGGGCGTCGCCGGCACGCAAGCGTCCGAAGTACCAGCAGCAGGCTTTTCCCAACCCGAATGTATAGGCATACGCCAACGTTGCATTGGCCGCCATACCGACCCACGGCACGAACTTCAGCACCCCACGCACCGCCTGACGGACCAGCAGTCGCCCGCCGATCGGCGCGGCCATCTCCAGGAACGTCTTCGCGCCGATCGGTTGCTGGTAGACTTTGCCCAAGCGGTACACCAGATGCGCCTGCAACGCCGTGACCACCGGAATGTCGACCCAGGGCAGCGGGACAGCGGCTGCCGTCGCAGCCATCGCGCTGTAACTGATCACGTAGGGCATCGCTCGGCGCTCGTGCAATTGATGCAGCGATCGCACCGAATCCTCCAATGCCAACAACGTTTGCCGATAAGCCACGGGCAGCAATTCCAGCAGGGTTTCACGCAATCGATCGCCGCCGAATTCGGGATCGATGAAGCCTTCTTCGGGCGGAGTCAGATCGATCGGCACGATGCGATCGACCAGGCCTTCGAATCGCTCGTGCTGCCGTTGCAGACTGCGGCGCAGTTGCTCGCTAACCGTCTCGGGGATCGGTTGATCGCGGAAAGGATCTTCGACTGGGTGCTGTTGTTGCGGATACGCCTCGTGCAGACACGTCAGCACCAGCAACACAGGTCGATCGGGCCGGGTGTGACGGATCCGCCGCAATGGCTCGATCACTTCGGCCAACGCCTGGTCCATCACGCGCACCGTGACCACGATCACGTTGGCCCGCTGGTCGAATTGTTGCAGGTCTTCCGCAGGATCGTAATCCTTCTCGCCCAGCCCTCGCGTGTCCACGAACCGGACCAACGGCGCTTCGACGTCGGGAAAATCGTACAATTGTGACGTGCGAGTCTGCGGCTGGAAACCGTTGCCGATCTCTGCCTGGTCGGCGCCGGTCAGGAACCGCACGATCGACGTTTTGCCGCTACCGGTCTTGCCCAGCAGCCAAAGAAGGGGCACGGGCGCCCGATCGAGAATCCGTCGCTGCTCGCGACGAAACTCTTCGTCCGACATCGGCTGCCCCGTCCACCGGTCCCGCCATCGTTTCCACATAGATCACTCCGTTGGTAATTTATCCGACACCAACATAGCGAACACCTGGAGATCCCGCCATCCGACCGGAACGTGTTTGTTCGGCGTTGCGTCCCCCATGCAAGGCTACCTTGATTGACAAGAAACGCCTGACCGGGTGCTTACCCCGCGCGAAGGTCTTTCAGCATGTCGACTTCTTTGGAAAACATGGCGATGACCTCGGGGGCGGGCAACCTGCGGTACGATGCGCTTTCGATGCACAGATCGTCTTGATAACCGGTCTGTTTCAAGATCGCCACGACCCGCTGGAAATCGATATCCCCCTCGTAGATCGGTGCGTGAAAATCGGCGTAGCGCCACCCCATCGGCCGCTGCTGCTCGCGTTGATCCTCCGGGTACCGGATGCTCTTGCAGTGCGTGTGGAAGGTGCATGGTGCAAACTGTTCGTAGATCTCGTACAACCGCGACAGCGGGTGCCCGAACCAGTAGAAGTTGGCCGTGTCCAACGTCAGCCCCAGCCGCGCGGAGCCGACGCCTTCCAACAACGGAGCGAGGAAGTCCGGATCGTTGGTCAATCGCCCGTGGTTTTCAATCGCGAAGCGCGCCCCGGTTCCCTCGGTGGCTGCGATGACCTTCTTCAATGCGGCGATTGCGTGTTCCAAGAAGGGTTCTCGTTCCATCTTCTGCGGCACCACGTCGATGCGGATCGCGGCCACCTGCAGATCTCGCGCCACCTGGGCGACCTTCTCGCACCACTGAACCTCGAATTCCGGCCGCTCTTCGAAGCGGTTGAACATGCAAAACGCCGTGATCCGTTTGCCCGATGCGTCCATCCGCCGCTTCAGTTGCTGGCGATCGGCATTCGTTGCGGCCGAGTAGGTTTCCTGGGGGTGGTAGATTCGCGGCAGCGCCAACTTCTCGTCGATGATCGCCTCCATCCCCTCCGCGCCGATTCGCTGCAGGGCGGTCCACGAATCGGGCGCTTCGGTGGCTTTCAGATGGGCGTCGCGAATCGTGACTCGCATCTTCGCAGCTTGTTGCTCGGTACCGGCTTCGCTTACCTGACCGCCAACGGCAACCCAAGCGGCAGTCGACGCGGTGGCATGACCCAGAAACTGGCGGCGTGTAAACGTTGTCTGCATGATATCCTCTCCAGCGTGGTGACCCAAATGGTCCTGCCCCAAGTCCTCAAACTTTTCAATCTCGATGGCCGTCTTATTCGTTGCCCTGGTATTCGCATCACTCCATCATGATACGCGTTGGCAATATTCAACGCCAGTATGGGCCACGATGCGAACGGCTGGACCGCAAAGGGCTGGTGATCGATGAAGAACGGAACGTGCACGGGGGCGAACCATGACGAATGCTGCAGCGAGGTGCGGAAGTGCGTTTGCCGCGGCCGTAGCGAAATCGTGCATTGCCATTATGGCGAAATGGGCCAAGATACCCTGATGCGCCGCACCGGAACCGCTCGTTTCGGGCACGAGATCGATGTGCCGCGCCAAGCTGCTGCGTACTTAATTGTCCGCAAGCAAATCACCCACCAGAGTTTGGAACCCGGACCTTTTTCGATTTCCCCAACCGGCTACCTGATCTCTGCATCTGGGCTATAATGTGGCAACGTCAGGAGTTTGGGCAAGAACAGCCCGTGAGCGGTACGGCGCTAGCCGCCGGTCTTACCGTCGTTTCGGGAACGGTGGCTAGCGCCATTCCGCTCAGTTATTTCTTTGCCGATCGTAACAGAATTTTTTCCCGAGGACATTCGTGCATTCCCCATCTTCCACTCTTGAACTACCGGTGCTGGCTCGCCCCGATGCAGACCAACCCATCCATCGATTACCTCGCTGGTTGAAGCGCCGGGTTCCCAAGGGCAATGCGAATCACTTCACGGCGGGATTGTTGGACGAGCTTGGGCTGGAAACGGTCTGCGACAATGCCAAGTGTCCGAATCGAATGGAGTGCTATTCGCAGAAAACGGCTACGTTCATGATCCTGGGAAACATCTGCACCCGAAGCTGCGGGTTTTGCGCTGTTTCTCGAGGCCGGCCCGAACCGCCCGACGATGACGAACCGCAACGGGTCGCTCAAGCAGCCGAACGTTTGGGCTTGAGGCACGTGGTGATTACGTCGGTGACTCGTGACGATCTGCCGGACGGTGGAGCGGACCACTTTTATCGTTGCGTCGTGGCCGTACGCGGTAGGACGGGGGCGACGGTCGAGGTGCTGACGCCCGATTTCATCGGAAAGCCCGCCGCCATAGATCGCGTCATCGAATCGGCACCCGAGGTGTTCAATCACAACACCGAGACGGTTCCCAGGTTGTACCGCCGAGTTCGCGGGCCTCAATCCGATTATCGCTGGACACTGCAACTGCTGGAGCAGGTCAAACGGGTTCGTCCGGAAATCAAGACCAAGAGCGGGTTGATGCTGGGGCTGGGCGAATCCGTCGAAGAAATCCTGGACACGCTGGCCGATCTGCGCGATCGGGGGGTCGAGTACCTGACGCTGGGACAATACCTGCAGCCGGACACGAAACGTTTCCTGCCCGTGCTAAGGTACCTGAAACCCGAGGAATTCACGCAGTTGGGCGAGGCGGCTCGGCAGATGGGATTCGTCAAGGTCTCCAGCGGACCGTTCGTTCGCAGCAGTTATCACGCCCGCGAGATGGCGGAACCGATCGATTAGCCGCATGGGGTCGGCGATGATCGGAATGGATCAGGCGGACGGGTCGCCCGTAGCGATCTTCATGGCGATTCGGCAGGCGTTTTGAAAGGCGATGACATCCAGGGCTTCGCTGGTCATGTGTTGGTTCAGTTGTCCACAGCCCAGGCTGACCGTCGGGATGCCGTGCTCCATCAGCCAGTTGGCGTCCAGTCCCCCGTTGGCGATCACCGTTTCGGGCTCGAATCCGGCGCCGCGCACGGCCGCCGCCGCGAGTTGGACACACGGATGATCCTCGGGCAAACGAAAGGCTTCGTAGTCCAGGTTCCCGTCGATCTGCACACGGCCCTGGCTGCCGGCCACATTCTTGACTCGCGTCGCCGCCTGCTGAAAGGCGGATTGGATCGCTTCGATGATCTGCTGCCGGAACACCGGATCATGACTTCGCGCTTCGGCCTTCAACACCACGCGATCGGTCACGACATTGGTCGCGTCGCCGCCCTGGATGACCCCGACGTTGCTGGTGCCCCGTTTCCGGCCCTTGCGGACATCGCCCAGCCAGCCGCCTCGATACAGTTGGGCGATCGCCAGCGAAGCGATCGTGATCGCACTGACTCCCCACTCCGGCGCGCCACCTGCATGGCTGGCGATCCCGCGAACCTCGATCGCCATCCGATACCCGCCCGTCGCGCCGATCGTCAGCTTATGCGGTGCGCCGCCATCCCAGTTAAAGGCCATTTTGGGCCGGCCCAACAGCCCTTTCTGGACGCAGCGCGATCCGTGCAAGCCGATTTCTTCCTGAATGAACCAACAGAAAGTCAGCGGAGGATGGTCACAGCCACCGCGCAGGAGCTTCGTTGCCGTGTACAGCAAGACGGCCACACCCGCTCGGTCGTCCGCGCCGAGTCCCGTATCGGGATTCTGGGATCGCACCAGATCCCCTTGCCGCTGGGGCTGCGAGCCGACGCAAATCGGCACCGTGTCCATGTGTGCCGAAAGCATGAGCCGCGGCCCACGCTGCGTCCCCGGCAGTTTCAAGATCACGTTGCCCGTCTGGCCGCGGATCGGCGTGCGTTGATGAGCCGCGTCGACCACCAGACTCGCAGGATCGACGCCGGCATCCAGCAATTGCCGGCGGATGTAATCCGCGACCTGTCCTTCCTCGCCACTGCGACCGGGGATCGCCATCAACTGCATGACCATCTGTACGGCATCCGACAGATCGTCCGAACCGGTGCCGGACGATGCTTTGCGCGTTACTGAAGCCCGCGTCATCATTCAACCTGCCTTTCCAAAGCGGGTGGTCATCCCCGATCGTCGGTGATCTCGATCAAGCCGGACGACACGAGGATGCGAGTCCAAGAATTCGTGGAGACATCACGTTACTCGAAAGTGGTCAATACATTGCGCTCGGTCACCGGATACCAGTCGGCGATTTTTTGCGCCAATCGAGCCACGATTTCAGGATGCTCGGCCGCCAGATTATGTTCCTCATGAGGGTCGGCCAACAGATCGAACAGTTGCGGGCGGCGCTCGGTGCGCGGATGCGTGCTGGCGTGTCGATTGACCTCGCCATCGTAGGTCAGCAACAATTTCCAGCGGCCTTCGATGCACCAGCGATACAGCAGGGAAGCCTCCGGGTTGGCGATGTCCGCGATGTCGTGCGCAAAGCCTTCGCCGAAAATCGTATCCCGATCGATCGCCTCGCCCGTCAACAAAGGTTCCAGCAGGTTCAAGCCGGGCAGATCTTCAGGAATCGACGCGCCGCCAGCCGCCAGCATCGTAGGCACCAGGTCGATACTGCTGACCAGTTCCGGACGATCGGCGGGCTCCAGTCGCGCCGGCCACGAGAACATGATCGGCGTTCGGACTCCGCCCTCATACGCCGTCTGCTTGGAACGCGGGGCATAACCGGGACCGTCGGGATTCTGAATCCAACCGTTGTCGGTGACGTAAACGATCAGCGTGTTGTCACGCACCTTGTTCTCTTCCAGCAAATCGATCAACTGGCCACAGGTCTCGTCGAACCATTCGCACATGGCATAGTAGCGAGCGATCGGCAACGGCAGATCGTGTTGCTGGTACTTTTTCAGCAGGCGTTCGGGGGGATTATGAGGTGTATGAGGCAGGAACGGTGCATACCATACGAAGAACGGCTTTTCGTCGGCGATCGCCATTTCGATGAACTGCTTGATCGGCTCCAAACCTTCGCGTCCGATCCTGAGGCCATCGTCGCCGTGACGTCCGCCGGGCTCAGGAAAACCACGTGTCATGCCATGCGTGAATCCGCCGTGCCGGTAGTTGCCCTCCCACCATTTGCCGCTCTGGTGACTCAGGTAACCACGTTGCCCCAGCAGGGACGGAAGCGTATCGAACCGGTCCAGGTACGAGATCAACTTGGCCCGCCGCTCGTGGTACAACTTCGATTTCGGATCGGCATGCTTGGGCGACGGATCGTTGCCGGTGATCATGTGATGGTGAGCGTAATGACCGGTGACCAAGGTCATCAACGCAGGTCGGCACAGCGCCGTGGGCACATAGCCGCGACGAAACAAAACGCTTTCGGAAGCCAAGCGATCCAGCCGCGGCGTCTCGATCACCGGATGTTCCATGAAGCCGTAATCGGTCCAACCTTGGTCGTCCGAGATGATCAGGACCAGATTCGGCGGCGGATCGGCACTTAGCGAACTGCGGCCCAGCAAACCAAGAAACAGCAGGGCCAAGCATAAGAATTTCGATCGACGCAGCATCATAGAAAGATTCTCACGGGACATAGGGATTTACACTCCAAACTCTCGGGTACACAGATCCAGGACAAAACAATTTCGCGTTGCTTAGGACTAGCCGCCGGTGAGCGGCACGGCACTAGTGCGTTGTCCAGGCGAACTCTTGGCGTCGCGATGAGTGAGCGGCACGGCGCTAGCCGCCGTTCGCGTCCAGAACCGGCGGCTAGCGCCGTGCCGCTCACAATCCGCATTTTTCGCCTAGACAACGCATTAGAC
>SKKK01000669.1 GCA_007121535.1 Planctomycetaceae bacterium
GGGGGGGATGCCCCACTCCCGGCACAATGTATTTACCCGTTTTCAGCGTGCCGTCCACGGGGGCTGAGCCCTCTTAGCTTAGCGTTATGTACTGACGGAACACGAAGAAATTCACTTCCGCAACCTTCCGCAGAATCCACGGATCTCGACAAACGAGCCCAAAAATCGTTCAATAGAAGAAGGTTCGGATGGGAGCTTCGATGTCGATAAGCGGAAGGCAGGAGTTTCGAAGTGAAAAGAGACGTCGTTTTCAAGGTCTTCAAAACGGGCCTACCGATCGTTGGGGCGCTGGGCGTGATGGCTTTGATCATCGCGGTGATGACCGGCCTGTTTGCAGAAAGAATTCAGCCGACGGCTACGGTCCCTGTGCAGCGGACCTTGTCTCGCGAGCGATCGGTCGAGATCGGTGAGATCTACGAGGTTGAAAAGCAGTACTTTGCCGAAGCCGTGGGAACGCTTCGGGCGGCTACCCGCACCGAGATCTCGCCGCGGATCCTGGCGCCGATCGAACGAATTCACGTCAAGGCGGGCGATTTGGTCAAACAGGGTGACGTGCTCGTCCAGCTCGATCCCCGCGATCTTCGCTCCCGCTTAGAGCAGGTTCGATCCACGCTGCAGTCTGCGGTCACTTCGCTGAAGCACGCCGAGAGCGATCTGCAGCGGGACACCAAACTGCACGCCGAGCGGATCCTGCCGACGATGAAATACGAACAGAGCAAGACGAACGTAGAACTGGCTCGATCCCAGGTCCGCCAGTCCGAACAGGCGGTCACCGAAGCCGAAGTGAATCTGTCCTTTGCAGAGATCGTGGCGCCGCAGGACGGGATGATCGTCGACCGTTTGGCCGAGCCCGGCGATACGGCTCAACCCGGCGTACCCATCCTGGTCTTGTACGATCCCGGTTCGCTACGACTGGAAGCGCCCGTGATGGAGAATCTGGCCATTCAGTTGCGGGTGGGCGATCTGTTGACGGTCCACATCGACGCGGTGGGGCGGGATGTCGAGGCGCGGGTCGACGAAATCGTCCCGCAGGCGGAAGCGGCCAGCCGGTCGTTTCTGGTCAAAGTCGCCTTGACCGACGCTCAAGGGTTGTACGAGGGCATGTTCGGACGACTGCGAATCCCCAGCGGTGTACGACGGCATCTTTGTCTGCCCATCGCAGCGATTCAAAGGCTGGGACAATTGGAGTTCGTCGACGTGGTGGGCGAGGACGGACGGACAATCGAACGTCGCTTCATCACCACGGGCCGATTCGGCAGCCCGTATCAGGTCGAGGTGCTGAGCGGTTTGGAAGCGGGCGAACGCGTGGTGCTGTACGATCCACCGGACGCCATCCCGGAACGCAACATGTAGGCTCCGCTGATTTGCCGTTGGTCAAAAGAGGATGAGGGATTCCATGGATGACAAGCCGCCGTTACTGACGCGCATCGTCGAAGTGTTTCTCCGTGGCGACGTGGCCGTCCTGGTCATCCTGGTCTCGCTGGCTCTCGGCCTGGCTGCGCTGTGGCTGACGCCGCGTGAAGAAGAACCGCAGATCGTTGTGCCGCTGGCCGACGTGATGATTTCGGTCCCGGGTCTGTCAGCCGAACAGGTCGAACGCAAGGTGACTTCGCGGCTGGAAAAACTGCTGTACCAGATCGATGGCGTGGAATACGTCTACTCGATGTCCCGTGCCGGCCAGAGCATCGTCACGGTCCGTTTCTTCGTCGGCGAAGACCGCGAGGATTCACTGGTCAAGTTGTACAACAAGATCCAGTCCAACGTCGATCGGATCCCGCCTTCGGTCGAAGCTTGGGTGGTCAAGCCGATCGAGGTGGACGACGTACCGATCGTCAACGTAACGTTGTGGTCCGAACGGCCCGAGCAGTATGACGATTTCCATCTGCACCGGATGGCGGCCGAACTGCAGAACGAATTGCAAGGCATTCGCGACAGCAACCGCGTCTGGGTGATCGGTGGCCGCCAGCGACGGATTCGCGTCGAATTGGATCCGATCAGCCTGGCAGCTCGTCACACTTCGGCGTTGCACGTGGCTCAGGCCCTGCGAGCCAGCAACGTACAGGTGCGCGCCGGCGCTTTCGACCAGCAAAATGAAGAGATCCTGGTGGATGCAGGAACGTTCGTCGCCGATGCCCGGGAATTGGAAGATCTGGTCGTCAATCTGTTCGCCAACCGACCCGTTTACCTGCGCGACGTGGCCACGGTGCTGGATGGCCCCGAGGAATTGCAAAGCTTCACGTGGATCGGATTTGGACCGGCAGCCAACAACCCGGCGGGAGCCAAGGAATCGTCGCCCGCCGCTCGCGCGGGTCTCCGCGCAATGCCTGAAGCCGGTCAATTGTTTCCTGCCGTCCATATCGCGGTGGCCAAACGCAAAGGCAGCAATGCCGTCTGGGTGGCTCAGTCGGTCGAGCGGCGAATGCACGAGCTGGCGGAAACGCATCTGCCGACCGGCGTCTTCTTCCGCATCACGCGCGACTATGGCGAAACGGCCAACGACAAAGTCAACGAATTGGTCCAGAGCCTGGTGATCGCGGTGCTGACCGTCATCGGTCTAATCGGGCTGACCATCGGTTGGCGAGCGGCGTTGATCGTGGCCTTGGCGATCCCCGTCTGTTACAGCTTGACCATGTTCGTCAATCTGCTGGTGGGCTATACGATCAACCGGGTGACTCTCTTCGCGCTGATCCTCTCGTTAGGCCTGTTGGTAGACGACCCGATCACGGACGTCGAGAACATCGCGCGTTACTTCGGCATGCGGATTTTGCCTCCGCGTCAAGCGCTGTTGCGCGCCGTCCAGGAGGTTCGCCCGGCGCTGATCATGTCCACGCTGGCCATCATCGCCAGTTTCATGCCGCTGATGTTCATCACGGGCATGATGGGACCTTACATGGCGCCGATGGCGTTGAACGTTCCCTTGACCGTCACGTTTTCCACCCTGGTCACGTTTGTGCTTACCCCGTGGTTGGCACTGGTGGCTTTCAGCAGGGCCAGCCGCCGGGGCAGCGACCAGGACGAACCGTTCGATCTGACCAAACGGCCCTTGTATCGGATCAGCCGCGGCTTGCTTCTTCCGATCCTGAATCGTACGTGGCTTTCGCTGAGCGTGCTGGCGTTGATCGGCCTGATGTTCCTGGCCGCTCTGCTGTTGCCGGCGTTGCGGGTCGTTCCGCTGAAGATGCTGCCTTACGACAACAAGAACGAGTTCCAAATCGTCATCGACATGCCGGAAGGAACCACCCTGCAGACGACCGAAGCCGTTGCGACGCGACTGGGCGACTATCTGGCTGGAGTCCCCGAGGTGGTCGATTATCAGATCTATGTCGGGGTACCGTCTCCCATGGACTTCAATGGCATGGTGCGACACTATTTCCTGCGAACCGGTTCCCACCTGGCCGACATCCGAGTGAACCTGGTGCCGAAAGACCAGCGCGCTCAACAATCCCACACGATCCTGCTGCGAATACGTGACGACCTGACCGCGTTGGCCGCCGATGCGGGAGCGCGGCTCAAACTGGTCGAGGTCCCGCCGGGTCCGCCGGTGCTGGCGACCATCACCGCCGAAGTCTACGGGCCGGATGGCGGAGATTACGCCAGTTTGATCGCTGCCGCCAGACGCGTCGAGACTCGTCTGGCCCGCGAACCGGGCGTGGTGGATGTGGATCTGAGCGCGGAAGACCCGCAACAACGTCTGCTGTTCGTGACTGACAAACCCAAGGCCGCCTTGTCGGGCGTATCCACGCAGATGATCGCCGAAACGCTGCAGTTGGCCCTGAGTGGTCTGCGCGCCACCGTGTTGCAGCAACCGGGCGAGATCGAACCGCTGTGGGTCGAACTGCGTCTGCCTCGCGCCATCCGCTCGGCAGCCGACGACCTGGCAGAGACTTATCTGGTGGGCCAGCAAGGGCAATTGGTCCAGTTGGGCGCCTTGGGCCAGTTTGTCGAAACGACGGAACCGTCGTCGATCTACCGAAAGAACCTGCGACGCGTCGTCTTCGTGTACGGGGAAGTTGCGGGGCGACCACCGGCCGACGCCATCCTGGACATGCACTTCGACCGGCAGCCTGACGGCAGCGTTCCCCAAGCGGCAGCCGCGATCCGACCAGCCGCGCAGCGTACCTGGTTTTCGCCGGGCGGCAACGATCCGTGGGCCATGCCCGAAGGATACTCGGTCGTCTGGACGGGCGAGGGGGAATGGAAGATCACGCTGGACGTCTTTCGCGATCTGGGTATCGCCTTTGGCGTTGCGTTGTTGCTGATCTTCGTGCTGTTGATGTTCCAGACCGGATCGCGATTGCTGCCGGCGGTGATCATGTTGGCAATCCCGCTGACCATGATCGGCATCATGCCCGGGTTTTCGCTGTTGAACGCGATGTTCGATGTACCCGCCGGCGGCTACCCCGACCCGATGTTCTTTACCGCCACGGCCATGATCGGCATGATCGCGCTGGCCGGGATTGTCGTCCGGAATTCCGCCGTCCTGATCGAATTCATCCAGATGTCCGTCCGCGAGGGCACGCCGCTTCAGGAAGCGGTGATCCGCAGCGTGGCTGTCCGTACTCGGCCCATCCTGGCGACGGCCGGCACCACGCTGCTGGGAAACTGGGTCATCACGTTGGACCCTATCTTCTCCGGCTTGGCCTGGGCCATCATGTTCGGCATCCT
The DNA here is from genome assembly GCA_007121535.1 of Planctomycetaceae bacterium. Taxonomy (GTDB): domain Bacteria; phylum Planctomycetota; class Planctomycetia; order Pirellulales; family Pirellulaceae; genus SKKK01. The sequence continues at coordinate 4,666 of SKKK01000669.1, forward strand.
GACCTCGACGCTCTTCACCCTGGTCGTCATCCCCATCGTCTACTGGCTGCTATTCCGCGGCAGCGAACGTTAAGGCCCTCGTCACGACCAACTCCCCCGGTCTTCGTCGAGCTCCCCGTGAGCGGAACGGCGCTAGCCGCCGGTGACGACGAACCACGCGTTCCCGCGAAAACCGGCGGCTAGCGCCGTGCCGCTCACTTCGTATTCGAGCCTGGTCGGGCCGCAAGCAGCCCCATTCGGCAAGCCCACTGGAGCTGGCACCTTTTGACAAAGTCCCATGTCCCGGTAGAATTCCAGTCGCGAGTTATGGAACTCGGCATGGTCGAATTCGTGGTGCGTCAATAGTAGGAGTGACAAACGATGGAAGCTGGAATTCAACGTTTACGAAAACGATGCTTGATACTCGAACGATGGCTTGACGGGAGGACTTCGACATGGTTCAGGTAGGCCAGCCAGCCCCTCCGTTCAGCGGAGTTACTCACGACGGTCAGCAGGTCTGCCGCGAGGATTTTCTCGGCAAGAATGTCGTCGTCTTGTACTTCTATCCGAAAGACGGAACGCCCGGCTGCACTCAGCAGGCTTGTGCCTTTCGGGACGCCTACGAAGACTTTGTCCGGGCGGGCGCGGTCGTGATCGGCGTCAGTAGCGATTCGTCCGAGAGCCATCAGGCTTTTTCGCGGGACCACCGTTTGCCCTTCGTGTTGCTGACCGATTCAGGGGGAGCCATGCGAAAGGCTTTCGGCGTTCCGAAAACCCTGGGACTGCTGCCGGGCCGAGTCACCTATGTGATCGATCGCGAGGGTATCGTCCGACACGTTTTCGGCGCCCAATTCCAGAGCCAGCGGCACGTCACCGAAGCCCTGACCATCGTCCGCCAATTGGCTCAAGATCCCCGTTGATGCCAACGTTGCGTCGAAATCGCTCGTTGAATGGATCGGCAAACGGTTCTTTTAGACGCAACCATGGGGTGTAGATGATGGACCGATGTGGGCATTGGATATTTTCGACGTACTTGTCCGTCCGAGTCCCCGGCAACTGGCGGACGTTCGTGGCTGTCGCGAAGCACTTTATCTGATGTGGTAATGTGGTAACCCACTCAAAATCATGAACCTACGACCTGCCGGGGTAGCGTCATGCACACGGTATCGCGGATGAATGGAAGCGGAGATCAGGACCGTGCCGGAAAAGGCTGTGCATCAACTGTCCATTCAAAGATCACAGGGCCAAAGTCGTTTTGCCATGTACGAGCCACCTCTGGATGGAAGACGAAACCATCGGGTGCATCGTGAATCTGCGAGGATTTACAGACGACAAGGGAAACGAGGAGGAAACCATGACCTGGAAAGAACGAATCAGCGTTGATCCAAACATCTGCCACGGCAAGCCGTGTGTCAAGGGAACGCGGGTGATGGTCTCGGTGATCGTCGACAACGTGGCGGCAGGAGAAACCTATCAAGAGATCATGCGGGGATATCACATCGACGAGGAAGACATTCAGGCGGCGCTCCACTACGCCGCCGAACTCGCACGGGATCGAGTGCTCCTGCTGCCGACAGGATAGATCGGATGCAATTCAAAATCGACGAAAACCTGCACATCGACGCGGTCGACTTGCTGAGGAAGCATGGGCATGATGCGATGACCGTTTTCGATCAGGGACTACGCGGCCATGCGGACGGCCAGATTGGCGACGTGTGTCAGGACGAGGCGCGGGCCATCCTGACGTTCGACCTGGTGTTCAACGCCTGCAACGTCGGGGCGCTCACGTACCCCAACGCTGTCCGGTATTGATTCGCGGCAAGCCGCTGCTTGGACGTATAGAAACGATGGTAACGGCCGTGGTAATACACAATTGTGGAATCCTTGACGGCCACGTCGTCAAACGTGCCGGGAACGCCTGCCCGCAATACGGGCGCACGAACCGCCCATGTCACGTCTTCCGCTGCGGCAGCCTCGCAAGGCATCTGGCTCCCGATTCTGGAAGGTCACCGGCCGTCGTCAGTCCCAGAAGGGGATTGCTAACACAGCGGTACGGAACAGAATCAGCCATTCCACGTTAGACGGATTCATGGAGACACTACCGCAAGGCAAGAAAGGCGTATGCTGGAACGGCAATCGTGTACTTGTCCAGTTTGCCGGACAAATCTTGGGTGATAACCAGGCCAAACGGCGCATTGTACTTGGTCTGGCCGCAGAAGGATTGGATGCCTGCCAAGTCGCCGCCTCCGGGCCGGCCTCGGCGGTATTTGACCTCGATCGGCAACCGGTGCAACCCCATGGTCACGATGAAATCCACCTCCGGTTCGTTCTTTCGCGTAGGAAACCAGTTGACATTGAGACCGGGAATGCCTTTCAGGTAGTAGCCGACGATGCTCTCCATGATGTGACCTGCGGTCGTGGAAACCGTCTGATTGGCGCCAGCCAGCATTCGAGGCGCAATCGGGACTGTTTCCTGCAGCCAGCCGTCTCTCACGAAGTGGTCACAAAGGCAAAGCTTGGGTGGATGCGATTGCCGCTTGGTTAGTGCTTCGAGCGGCGAGATTTCCTGCAGGAGCAGGGAATCCGCGAGGAAGCGGATGGCTCGCTGGACAGACTTGTCGGTCACTCCTGGGCCCAGGATCGCAGCGGCTTCCTCCCGAATGCGCCCCGCGCGAACACCTTGGCCTGCATAGCGGCAAACTTGCCGAAAAACCTCCCGCAAGACTTCGGCGTCTTGCTTCCGCGTCCCACCGCCAGCCCGCCAATCGTGGATCAGGGTGCGTTCGACGACGAACCTGGTGATGTGGTCAGCCAGCTCGCCGCGTTCCATTCCTCCCTTGTGGCAGACGGGATAACCTCCCAGATCGGAGAACGCTTCGAAGGACTTCTGCAAGACCGCGCGGTGCTTTCTAGCGTGGCTGATCAGATCCAGCCAGAAATCCGGTCTCGTCCACGGCTCCAGGTCTGCTGTACGATGATACGCTGGAAGATCGCCGAATCTCTGGACTCCGGCAATTTCGCTGAGCCGAAGCGGCCCGAGTTCCAATATGGACATGCGGCCCGCCAGGCTGTCTTCGCCGCGCGCGATGCGCAGGGCGGAACTGCCGGTGATCAGGGTCCGGGCCGCATAGTGATCCACCAGCGATTTCAACTGTGGCGCCCAATTTTTCAGGTTCTGCACCTCGTCAAAGAACAAGTAAACCGGTTGCCCGCGCTGCGCTAAGGCATTGATCGAGTCCGTCGCCACATTGTCCTCGAACCAGCGAACCAGCACCTGGATGGGATGATCGAACGATCCGAGCAGCGGCGCCTCGTCAAACTGAACCCGGAAGATGCGAGCGGGGTTGACCTGCCGAAGTCTGAGCAGTTCTTCGATGACTTGTTGCTGAATGGTCGTCTTGCCGACTTGTCGTGGACCGCGAATCGCGACGATCGGCGCGACGTTGGCTTCCAGGCGATGAACCACGTGGTCGAAGGCCCAACGTCGGAACACTTCGGTTAGCTTGGCCGGCTTTCCGCTCCACCATGGGTTCTGGATCTCCAGCCATTGCACAAGTTCCGGCTGCAAGCCCCCGAGAGGTGCCGATTCGAACAGCGGTTTCGGCTTCCGGGAACGCTTCGCCACGCGGGAGAGCACCCGCCAGAACTCGCGCTTGTCGAGCTTCAACCCCGTCAAACGAGAGAACCGGCGGTGGAGTTCATCGAACTCGCTGGTGTACGGCAGTTGATCGCGGCTGCCGATGCCGTCCGGAAACAAACGCAGCAGTTCAAGTTGTTGCTCGGTACTGAGTTTCGGGGCAGTCACCCGTCGGGGGACTGACCTATCGCGTGCGAACCCACCCTTCTTTCCGATGCGAGTCAGCAACCCCCAAAATTCGCTGTCGCTAATTCTGCCGAACTGCCCTTCGTACCGTGCCTTCAGTTCCACAAACTCGCTGGTGTACGGCAGTTGATCGCGGCTGTGAACCGCATTCTTCAAAAGCTCGCGAACGAATCGCTTTTCATCAGGTATCGGCTTGGACATGGGAACAATGCGTGATCTGGCGAAGGGAATCTCCTTTCGAAAAAGCTGCGTTCAAACGCAACGAACTGTAACGGGCACCATAACCGAATCTACCTTCGGAAACCAGTATACTTGGTGCCGTCCGGCTGAGATAGTGCTTTCGAGGGCAATGATATCCACACTGCTCAGGTAACGCTTGGCGATACCAGGCTCGTCACCACCGGTCTGGCCAAGCTCCTGACAGAGTATGACCTGGCGGGACGCGACCCGTTATGCGTATCCAAGTTGCTCATGTGCGGGGCAGGGAATCGACCACCTGTGCGCGCAGCTTGTCTGCAAATTCCTGGCAGCGACGCATGTCATCGATGACCTGCTCACAAAGGGACCAGTAGTGGTCCCAGGATTCTCGCGGCACGATTGACTCGAATTCGACTCGTATTGGGGCGCGCCAACGTTCGTAGGCTTCGAGACGCGAGATGCGTTCTGCGATGTTTGGTAGGCCACGTCCGGTCGGTGACAGCTTCGCCTTTCCTAGCATCCAGTCGCGCCAGGCCGTGTTGCCCTTGCTTTGGTTGCACTTTCCACACGAAGGGACGAGATTCGCAATCTCCGAAATGAATCCGGTCGGGCGGCGCTTTACGACCAGCGGGCGAAGGTGATCCCACTCGCTTGACTTATCGCCACAATAGGCGCAACGCACATCTGATGGTTCCATGCGAAGAATGGCAAGCGCCTCAGCAATCTCGTCAACCGATGGTCGGATGCTTGGAATGATGGCAGAAACGAACGCGTTGGTGATACTTGTCTTGCGCGATCTCATCGTTTGGATCGACGGCATCCGGAAGGCCGCCATCAACAAGCGGGTACGTGTGTCATCATTGGAGGTCGCCATTAGGATTCTGGCTCCTTCCCTATCCGTGCGGCTCCGACTCCGTGGCTCCGTTGTAACAACCCCTCTAAAATAGCGACTGGATCTCCTCCGCACGCGGTAGCGAACCAGCAGAACTCGATCAAATCAATTCTGCGTTCCCCATTTTCTATCTTTGCCACCCAACTGTGGGGAACACTGAGGCGCGCAGCCAACGCGCGCTGCGAGAAGCCCGCATTCTGCCGGAGTTTCCGGAGTTCCGCGCGAAGCGCCCGGTATTCAGAGGTATGAACCGATTTTTCCATTGCTTCCATTATGGGAACTTGTTAGAATGCGCCCAAAATCGGTACAC
>SKKK01000202.1 GCA_007121535.1 Planctomycetaceae bacterium
AAACCTGGCCACCACCGGTGCAGGACCGGTGGGGGCCGGAAACGTTGGTTGCCAAACCTGGCCTCCACCGGTGCAGGACCGGTGGGGGCCGGAAATGCGGCGGCGGAATAGGAACAAAAACGGGAGCATGCCAATTGGCCTTGAAAGGCGTAAATTGAACACGCCACTCCCGACCCCGTTCGCACTCAAGCCCTTGGTCGGTCGGCTGGAACGTGCTAGACTGCTGCATGTCTTGCGACGATCATATCACGGAGGTACAGTTCGATGACGGAACCATCACGGCAGCCCATGATCCTGGACGGCTTGAACGCCCAACAACGCGCGGCCGTGATCCACGGAGAAGGGCCTGTGCTGATCATCGCGGGAGCCGGGACGGGCAAGACGAGAACGCTGGTGCATCGCGTGGCCCATTTGATCGCTCGAGGCGTACCCCCGGCCCGTATCCTGCTGTTGACCTTTACTCGTCGCGCGGCGGCCGAGATGCTCCGCCGCGTCGAATCGCTGCTGCAGACCCTGAGCGCCGTGCCTGCGTATGCGACCGTGAATCCCAAAGGCCAGCTCGATCTGCTTGTGGCCGACCGTGAAGAAGCACGAGTCGCTCCGGCAGCTACGCTTGAAAGCCACGTCCGTCCTCTGACGCCCGGCGCCCAACGATTGGTCTGGGGAGGCACCTTTCACGCCATGGCAGCCCGATTGTTGCGAATTCACGGTCCGTCGGCCGGGTTGGATCCCGACTTCACCATCCTGGACCGCAGCGATTCGGAGGATCTGCTGGACGTCGCACGCACCGAACTGGGGCTGACCAAAACGCGCAAACGTTTCCCGCGCAAGGGGACGTGCCTGGCCATCTACAGCCATTGCGTCAATTCCGGACGGCCTGTGGAGGAAGTGCTGGAACGCCACTTTCCTTGGTGCCGCGACGAGGCGTCGGCGTTGAAGGAATTGTTCCGAGCCTATGGCCAGCGCAAAGAACAGGGGGCTATTTTGGACTATGACGACCTGCTGCTTTTCTGGCGAGGTCTGCTGGCCGATCCGTTGGCGGGCGCCGGCATCCGCGAACGGTTCGATCACGTGCTGGTCGACGAGTATCAAGACACCAACCGCGTTCAAGCCGACATCCTGCGGGGACTGCGGCCGGACGGTCAAGGGCTGACGGCCGTGGGCGATGACGCGCAATCGATCTATGCGTTTCGCGCGGCCACCATCCGCAATATCTTGGACTTTCCCTCGCATTTTCCCGGCACCGAGATGATCAAGCTGGAGCAAAACTATCGCAGCACCCAAGCCATCTTGAATGTGACGAACGCGGTGATCGGCCAAGCTTGCGAACGATTACCCAAGGATCTGTGGACCGAGCGGGTTGGCGGTGGGCGGCCGGGGTTGTTCACTTGCCAGGATGAAACCCAGCAAGCCGAATACGTGGTGGATCGCATCCTGCAGCGGCGCGAAGAAGGCATCTCGCTGATGCGGCAAGCCGTGTTGTACCGCGCGTCGCATCACAGCATCCTGCTGGAGGGCGAACTATCGCGGCGAAATATCCCGTACGTGAAATATGGCGGGCTGAAATTCATCGAGTCGGCTCACGTCAAAGACCTGCTGGCCTTTCTCCGGCTGGCACAGAACCCTCGCGATGTTGTCGCGGGCAGCCGTCTGTTGACGTTGTTGCCGGGAATCGGCCCGGTTCGTGCTCGCCAACTGATGGACCAGTTGATCGATGCCGGCGGACGATTCGCGGTCTGGTCCGAAGCCGTGATCCCGGCAGCGGCCCAACCGCTCTGGTCCCCCTTGCAGCGTCTGTTCGCCCGCTTGACTGCCGGCAAGCCGATCGACGTCCCGGCTCAGATCCGTCTGGTCCGCGAGTTCTACGAGCCCATCCTGCAACAACGCTACGACCATGCGGGGCCGCGGCAACGCGACCTGGAACAAATCGAGCAATTGGCATCCCGGTTTCCCGACCGTCAAACGCTGTTGACCCAAATGGCGTTGGATCCGCCCGAGAGCACGGAGGACGAGGCCGGCCCGCCTTTGCTGGACGAAGACTACCTGATCCTCAGCACCATCCATTCGGCCAAGGGGCTGGAGTGGGACGCGGTGTACGTGATCCATGCGGCCGATGGAAACATCCCGTCGGACATGGCGACCGGCAATCAGGAAGAGATCGACGAGGAACTGCGGTTGTTCTACGTCGCCCTGACGCGAGCCAAGGATTGTCTGGACGTGTACCATCCACAACGCTACTATCATGCGGCCCGAGGCGCTTTCAGCGACCGGCACAGCTATGCCCAGCGAACCCGATTTCTGCCCAAGGCCATTTTGCATCACTTTCACATCGCCGATGCGTCGGCTCGCCAGTCCGACGCGGGAGCGACGCATGAGGGGCGCTCGGCCAATCCGGCAACCTCCCGCCTGATTCGCAGCCAGATCCAAGAATTGTGGTCTTGATTGTGTTTGTATTGGTGATTAGTAGTTAAAATAGGACGCATTCAGCCCGGTTTTCGGCGGGGTCGGAGACCCGCGCCGAACGGTGAAAGTCCGTCCGAACGTTCGTTTAAGCACCCAAACCAAAAAACGACTCACTTGCCCCTTTGGCAACTTGACCGATGGTGTAAAATGAAATCAAGGCGACGGGTGGCAGTATGGATTGCTGCGGCCTATTGTCTGATCCCCTTCATCAACGGAGCAAACAACAACAACGTGAAAGAGCCACAGCGCGTTCAGAGTGTCGCCAGTGAAACGGCTGTCCTAGTCCGAGTGATCCTGACCGGCCAGGGATTCGTGGACGAGCCCTTGGAGGAGTTACGAGGTTTGGCGACCACGGCCGGTACGACCGTCGTCGCCGAATTGGTCCAACGTCGCACGACGCCCGACGCCGCGACCTATCTGGGCAAAGGCAAAGTGGAAGAACTCAGGACGTTGCTGACCGAGCACAAGGCGGATGTCGTCATTTTCGACAATGACCTGAATCCGGGTCAGACTCGAAATTTGGAAAAGGCACTGAAGGTCAAGGTCCTGGATCGCACCGAGCTGATCCTGGATATTTTCGCGTCGAACGCTCGAACCCACGAAGCTCGCTTGGCCGTCGAATTGGCTCAACTGGAATACTCGCTGCCACGATTGAAGCGGATGTGGACCCACTTGTCGCGCATGAAGATGGGCGTTGGAACTCGAGGGCCCGGTGAAAAGCAGCTTGAGGTGGACCGGCGACTGGTGGAAAAACGCATCTCCGATCTGCGTGGCGAGTTGCGGACGATCGAGGCTCGCAAGGAGCGTCAAGTCGCCGCGCGCGACGACCACATGAGCGTCTCGCTGGTCGGATACACCAATGCCGGCAAGAGCACGTTGATGAATGCCTTGACCGACGCCGACGTGCTGGTCCAGGATAAATTGTTCGCCACGCTCGATACCCGCACGCGGCGTTGGCAGTTGCCCAATTGGGGACCGGTGCTGTTGAGCGATACCGTGGGCTTTATCCGCGACTTGCCTCACCGGTTGATCGCCAGCTTCAAAGCGACGCTCGAGGAATCGCGTCAGGCCGATCTGCTGCTGCACGTGGCCGACGCCAGCAACCCGGCCGTCTGCGACCAGGTCAGTTCGGTCTATGCCGTCCTTCAAGAGATCGGGATCGAAGAAAAGGACACGCTGTTGATCTTGAATAAGATCGACCGACTGGCATCCCAATCCAGTTTGAACGCGGTGATGAACCGCTATCCCAACGGCATTCCCGTCAGCGCCCACCAGGGTACCGGGTTCGACCGTCTGGCTTTTCGAGTCAGCGATGCGCTCAGCCGGTCGTTTCGTGATGTCGACGTCGAGACGGGAGTCGAGAATGGTCGGCTGATGGCCTACTTGGCGGCTCATGGCGAAGTGCTGTCCAAACAATTCGATGGGCATCGCGCCGTCCTGCACTGCCGCATTCCCCAAAAGTTTTTGGGACGCATCCGCGAGCCCGGAACGAAGATTCGACCTCGCGATGGACGCCCCCCACTCGGCGAAGATGCCGATTCGCCGTGGTTGGACGCCGAACTGGCCGAAGAAGTGGCGTGAATCATGCGACGCCGATCGATCCAGGGCATGCGGGGACTGATCACCGGGGCTTCCAGCGGAATCGGGCGTGAACTGGCGCAGCAACTGGCCGCAGCGGGCGCACATTTGCTGGTCACCGCCCGCCGCGCCGAACCGCTGGACTCGCTGGTCGAATCGTCGCAGGATCTGCCCGGTCAAATGGTCGCGATGGCCGGCGATGTGACCGATCCGGGCCATCGAACTCGTTTGTGTGACGCCGTGCAGCAGCGTTGGGCAGCGTTGGATCTGCTGGTGAACAACGCGGGCGTGGGTGCGGTGGGACCGTTCGCCGAAGCGGACCCCGAACGCTTGCGCGGGGTCTTCGAGTTGAATTTCTTCGCGGCGGTCGAGCTGATCCGAGAGACGATGCCGCTGTTGCGAACCGGGCAAACGCCCGTGATCGTCAACATCGGTTCCGTTTTGGGCCATCGAGCGGTGCCTTGCAAGAGCGAATATTGTGCCAGCAAATTTGCACTGCATGGCTTCAGCGACTCGCTGCGCGCCGAACTGGCCCCCGAAGGCATCGGCGTGTTGTTGGTCAGCCCCAGCACGACGCGCACGGAGTTCTTCGATCGACTGCTGGAACGAGCCGATGGCGTGACAGCCGGTGCCCCCCGCGCCGCATCCGCCGCCTCGGTCGCGCGGCACACGATCCGGGCGATTCGACGCGGACGCGACGAGATCATTTTGACCCCCGGCGGCAAACTGCTGGTCTGGCTGGATCGATTGTGGCCGACGCTGGCCAACCGTCTGATCGCGAGGTACGCCCCATGAAGCAGCGTTTGCCGGACGGCATGATGCGGCCATGAGGGTGGGCTCCCGTTCGGCGCCCGGGAGCCACTACCGAACGCTTTTCGCGATTCAGTCGCGTTTTGCGGGACGGGATCGGGAGTCGTTTTCGGAGAAAGTGTGTACCATGTGGTTGGTCGTTGCCCGAAAACGACTCCCGACCCCTTTGCGCGATTCAATCCCACCACCAGGCGGTTCCGGGCAGATCGTCGGGCAGCGCACCATGATGCTCCGCCGCCAGAGCCCCGTAATCGTCGATCCGGATCGCCTGATCGACCACCAGCGGCGCCGTATTCACGGAGACTCCGCCGCTGACCCCCGCCACGATCGCACCCTTTCGATCGGCTCGATAGTTGGCCACCGTTTGGACGGTCTGCGGAGCGGCAGCCAACTCCACCTGGAAACGGTCCGGTTGACCGAAGTGCAGGAAGTGCCAACCGACCTGGCCCGGCAGATCCTGAGCGACGATCAATCCGGCCGCTAAGGCCAGATCGAAGACATTCTGCAGATCGGCATAGATCGGATACTTGGCGGCCAACGCCTCGAAATGCTTGGTAAAGTCGTGAGCGAATTGCGCGTTCCATTCGTCTGCTTCGCCCGTTTGAATCCGTTGACCCAGTTCGTCCAGCATCTCGTTTTCGCTCAACACCCTGACGCCCTGGCCTCGAATGGCAAACGCGTCGCGGGACGGCGTCGCGTGCAAGGCATCGTGGCCCAGCGTGAACCACCATCGCAGTACGCTCATCGGTCGAGCCTGTCCCATCGGCACAGAATCAAGATAACTGGTCACGCCCAACACGCCGTCTTCCAACCCCATGCCGACCAGCTTCATGCGATAGTCGGCCTCGACGATCACCCGCGATACCCGCGTTTTCGGATCGATCCCCTCCACTTCGATGTCCTGCAAACCCAACGCGTCTCGCAATCCGTCCACCCAAGATTTCGCTTGTCCAGCCTTCAAAGGCCTGCGCGTCGTTTCGTCCAAGTACGCGCGAGCCGCCGCCAGATTCTGTTGCCGAGGCGTGATGGAACACGTGAACCGACCACCCGCGTGGATCGCATTGCGGAACACCACCACGAAATCATCCAATTGCAGGACCGGCCGGCCGGTGGTCGCGCTGATGTAACGTCCTTCGGCGTCTAGTTTCCAATCGCCTGCCGGGCCAGCCAGCACGATGTCCCCCGTTTCCGGATAGACGAAAATGAAACGCAACCGCTCCATCCCCGCCAGCAACCGCATCTCCTCCGTCGGCCCCAGCCGTTGAGCCCACCGAAGCTGAAGTTGCTTTTCCAGCCGAGTTAAAGAGACCTTCCTCAGCGGACTGGACTGACGGACATCACGGTTGTCCGTCGCGGGAAACGATCGCTCACGAAGCTGTGACAACGCGGCCGAGTCCCGGACCGCCAAGCGTTGCATCAGCCCGCCCGAGTCTACATACACGCCACCCGGAAACGAGTCGATCGCGCCAGGACCGCCGATCGCTTCCCAACTCTCCGGCGACAGCGTCGATGTGATCAGATTGATCAGACTATCGAAATCCGCCATCGCGGCCCCGCCCGCCGCGCCGCCCGGATCGCTGGAATATCCGGCAGCCGTATCCAAGACGCTTGTCCGCAAGCGATCGTCAGCCACCCGGCTGACCGTATCCAAGCTCGCTCGACGCATCCCCACGCGAACCTGAGCCTCGGCGATCCGCGCCAGCGCCCGATCGCGGTCCCCCGGATCAGCGATCCGACCCGCCAAATCCAACGCCGGCGCAAATTCACCAGCTTGTAGGTGGTGATCGATGCGGCCAGCCAAGCCAGGGACGCCCTGAGGCCACACATTTGTTGAAAGGAAATCACCAAATAGCAGGAGTACCGCAGCGGCTGGCAGGATCGACCGCCACAGGTGCGATTTCGCGGTTCGAGCGAGCAATTTCCGTGTCATTCCTTGGGGTCCCTAAGGTTCGGGCCACTTTTGTCGAGAGTACCACTTGGTCTAGCATGACACACCGGAAACGGGCCCGTCAAGCGTTTTTCCTTCTGGCCACCGTGGCCCACAGTCGATTTGATATTGCCGGGGTTCGTTTCGATTGGTAGTATCCCGCCGCTCGATCACCGTCTTATGCTAGAGGCATTCCAGGATGGCGAGTGAAATCTTCGCCGAAGTCCCCACAAATCGATGCTCGGCGCGACCGCGATATCTGATCGGTCTGGTTTTGTGCTGCGCGCTATTGGTTGGCTGGGGCTGCAACCAAAGTCCCTATCTGGCTCCGCAACCCGCGGCCGCCGTGTGGCCGACCAGTTCGGACGTGCAACCCGAACAGGCTGTGTCGCATGATATGAATCGTCGCACGAGCGAACTGGACGCGAACAATCGCGATCTCCACGCCCAATTGGCTCAATCACGCCAACAAGTCGGGCTGTTGCGTGAGCAAATCCAGTTGCTGCAAAAGCAGCTTAGCGAATCGGGCGAACGGATTCAGGATCTGCAGGTAGCGAAAGAGCAGGCAGAAAAGGACCTACGGACCCTGAAAGCTTCGACGACGCGACGCGGCAGTGCGATCATCACGGCCAACAATAGTTTGCGGCAAGAAGTTCGCATGATCGAAATCGAGGGCCTGGTATCCCGGATGGACGGTGATCTGGTCCGGATTGAATTACCCGCAGATCAACTGTTTTCGCCGGGAACCGCTCAAATGGTTGGCTCGGCTTTCCCGATCCTGGATCGAATCGCTGCCGAAATCGCTCAGAACTACCCGCGACAAGCGATCGGCATCGAGGGCCATACGGACAGCACACCGCTGTACGGCGGCGTCAGCAGCCATCATCTGGCCAACTCGCAAGCCCTTGCCGTCTTCGACCAACTAACTCGCCGCAATCGATTGCCCATCCGCCAGTTCTACATCAGCGCCCAAGGCCCGAACCAGCCGCTGGCGACCAACAGCACCCAGGTCGGGCAAGCCAAGAACCGCCGCATCGAACTGGTGATTCACCCGCACAGCTACGAAGGCTGATCGCCGACCATCACCGGATCGTCCAGGTGTTTGCGCAGATACGCTCTTTTCCCAGTGATTGCCGGAGTCGACGAAGAAGTCAACCGAAGATACATTGGTGAAATGGCCAAACGATGAAGTCTTGGCGGATGATTTCCACGACAGCAGTATTCGAATGAATCCCGATCCGATCAAACCGAGCCCGGACGTGCCTCCGACGAATGAGGCGATGGACTCGTTGTACCGGCAGGCCATCTTGCGGGCTCGTGGGATGTCGCCCGAGGAGAAGTTTTTGGCGGGGCCTCGACTGTTCGACTATGCGTGCCGGATCACGCTGGACGGTATCCGCAATCAATTCCCGGGGATCGATGACCGGCGGGCCAACCAGATCCTGAAGCAACGACTCGCTTGGCAACGCCACCGCGAGGCTTATCCATCGAGTGTGGAGAGGCCCCGTGACTCCTGAAAGCATCGTGTTGGCCGTGATCGACGCGTTGGAATCGGCCGACGTGCCGTACTTGGTCGCAGGATCCTTGTCCAGCAACTATTATGGAATTCCGCGTTCAGCGCCGGCGGTCGGTCCCATTACTGGGACGAAACGTTGCACTCCCCAGTCCGGAGGATGTGATAATTACCAAGCTGCGATGGTTTCGAGACAAGGATCGTGAAGACATCGCAGGCGTGATTGCCGTCCAGGACAACGCCTTGGACTGGTCATACATTCTTCGCTGGTGCGACCAGCACGGAACCCGCACGATGCTGGAAGAGATCCGCGCCGACCTTCGGCCTCTGGGCGATCTGCGAGTGCAGGACGACGGCGCTTGGCTATCATGAGTGCGGAAGCGCCGCGAATCGTCCGGTGGGAAGAAAGATGATCGCCGCGATAGCCGGGCGAGTTGGGGCTTTTTTCGCGCACGCTTCGGGTTTCAAAAGAATCTTCCACCTGCACCCTGCTGTTACTGCTTCTGGTCGGTTGACTTCTTCACGCTTTTCTTTGCGCTCTTCTTCGCCTTTTTCGGAGCGGCCTTTTTGGAGCTTGCTGACGCGGCCTTTTTGGTGCTTTTCTTTGCCGTTTTCCGTTTGGTCGCTGGTTTCTCAGCGGCGCGGGTGGCCAACAACTGCAAGGCGAAGTCCAGGGAAATCTCCGAGGGCACCGCTTCTTTGGGCAGCGAAGCGTTGGTCGTTCCGTCGGTCACATAGGGGCCGTAGCGGCCATCGAGAAGATGCACGGGCTGTTCGGTCACCGGGGAAGTGCCGAGCGTTCTGAGCGGCTCTTTGGGCGCCGCCGAGCGTCGGCCTCGCGCCTTCGGGGTCGCCAACAGCTCCAAGGCTTGCGGCAACGTGACGTCCAGTGGCGAAAGGTCATCGGGCAGCGATCGCGTCTCGCTGCCGGACTTGACATAAGGTCCGTAACGGCCGTTTTGAGCGACGACCGGCTCGTTGGTCTCCGGATGTTCGCCCAGCGTTCGAGGTAACGACAGCAGACGCAACGCCAATTCCAAGTCGACTTCCTCGGGCGTCATTCCTTTCAATAAGGACGCGTTCTTGGGCTTTTCTTTGCCGTCGGGCGAACCGAGCTGGACATAGGGTCCGAAGCGACCGTTTTTCAGGTAGACCGGCTTGCCCGTGTCCGGGCAAACGCCCAGCGGGTCGTCTTCCGTGCTCTCTCGATCCAGCAGTTCCAGGGCCTTTGCCAACGTCAGTTCGTCCGGGGGCATATTATGAGGCAGGCTGGCCCTCCGCTCGCCCTGCTCCAAAAAGGGCCCGAACTTTCCCACTCGCAGATACACCTCGTCCTGATGCTCTCCGGCGGTCGGCTTGCCGAGCGGAAAGCGGCTGATGTCGCGAGCGTCGACTTCCTTGATCTTCCCCTCGATCCGTTGCTTCAAGCCCTGCGAGTCCTTGCCGAAAAAGAAGTCCTGCAAGTAATATTGCGATTTGCTGGGATTCGCAACGACCGAGTCCAGGAAATCTTCCATCTCTGCGGTGAATTCGTAGTCGACCAGATCGGTCAGATGCTGTTCCAGCAAGCGGATGACCGAGAAAGCGGTCCACGACGGAACCAGGGCATTGCCCCGCTTGAAGACGTATTCCCGGGCCTGGATCGTGTCGATGATCGATGCGTAGGTGCTGGGCCGTCCGATGCCCAACTCTTCCAACGCTCGGGTCAACGAGGCTTCGCTGTACCGCGGCGGCGGCTGGGTCTCGTGGACTTTGGGTTCCAGGTTTCGGCACGTGATCTGCTGGTCGACCGCCACCTTGGGCAACACCACCTCGCGGTCCGCCAATTCCGCCTGGGGATCGTCCGAACCCTCGACGTAGGCCCGCAGGAAGCCGGGGAATTCGATCGTCTTGCCGCTGACCTGGAAGTTCGCACCATCGGCTTCCAAGACAATCGTCGTGCGGTGCCCGCGCGCATCGGCCATCTGGCTGGCGATCGTGCGCTTCCAAATCAGATCGAACAGCCGGAATTGGTCATGATCCAATTCGCTGCGCAACGAATCCGGTTTTCGGAAGGGATGCCCGGCTGGGCGGATTGCTTCGTGAGCCTCTTGGGCGTTGCGGACCTTGGCCGAATAAACTCGCGGCCGGTCCGGCAGGAATTGCTCACCATACTCAGATCGGACCAGATCCCTTGCCGCTTCGATGGCCACTTGGGCCAGCGAGGTGGAATCGGTTCGCATGTAGGTGATGTAGCCGTTTTCGTACAAGCTTTGCGCCACGTTCATCGTCCGCCGCGCGGTAAAGCCCAATTTGCGGTTCGCCTCCTGCTGCAGGGTGCTGGTCGTGAATGGTGCCGCGGGCCGAGTTGTGTAAGGTTTTTCCTCGACCGACGCGACGCGGAAACGAGCCCCCGCCAGACGTTCGGCCATGTCCGCCGCTTGTTGATGATCCAGCAGCAGGAGCCCTGCGTCTTTGATCTGCCCGGTGCGCGAATCGAAGTCCTTGCCGGTCGGCACCCGACGCCCCTGGAACGAAACCAGTGTGGCATCGAATTGGACATCATCGCGCGTGGCGAACGTGCCCAGCAGATCCCAGTAACTGGCCGAAACAAAGGCCGCTCGCTCACGCTCGCGCTGGACGATCAAACGCACCGCCACGCTTTGCACGCGTCCGGCCGACAAGCCTCGACCGATCTTACGCCACAACAGGGGTGACACTTCGTAGCCGTACAGCCGGTCCAGGATGCGGCGAGTCTCCTGGGCCTTGACCAACCCGTCATGGATCTCGCGAGGACTATCCAGCGCCTGCTGGATCGCCTCTTCGGTAATCTCGTGGAATACCAGCCGATGCACCGGAACCTTGGGCTTGAGCACCTCGTGCAAGTGCCAACTGATCGCTTCCCCTTCGCGATCTTCGTCCGTTGCCAGATACAATTCGTCGACCTCTTTCAGGGCCGAACGCAGTTTGGCGACCTGTTTCTTCTTTTCGGAAGGGATCACGTAGATCGGCACAAAACCGTCCTCGACGTTCACCCCCAGATAAGCCCACGGTTCGCCCTTGTACTGCTCGGGCACCTCTTTGGCCCCTTGTGGCAGATCCCGGATGTGCCCGATGCTGGCCTCGACCGCGAAATCCTTACCCAAAAACTTGCTGATCGTCCGCGCCTTGGCGGGAGATTCGACGATCACTAGCGATTTCCCGGTCTTTGCTGCCGATGCCTTGCCCATAAGTGTTCCTTGTAGCGCAAGCAAGCTGCGCAGCTTGCCCAAGCTGTCTTTTTTATCGAATGTCGAATTCTGAAAGCGGGGTCTCGTCCGGCCGATGGCAACAAAATGGCTGCCAGTCGACGCCGACACTCCTTTTTGGGATTGTATTTAGGTCGATTCGCGCTAAAATCGGCAAGATCTTACGACAGAGTAATATCTGCCGCTGCGAAAAGGATTTAGACACCTTGGTTCAACCTGTCAAGGGTAGTAGCCAGCACCTTGCCTATTTCATCCGGGGATAATTTCCATGCGAAATCCGCTGTCCATGTTCCGACGGCACCAAAAAGTGCTCCTCGTCGTTTTCGGCGTGGTGATCATCATTACGTTCACCATAGGAGGGAGCATCGAGTATTACCAGGGTTCCCGTTTGCCTTCGGGCCAGGATAACGAAACCGTCGTCACATGGCGACATGGTCGGTTTCGTGAGAACGACTTGGACGAGATGCGCTACCTGCACAGTTTGACGGTGCGGTTTCTGGACACCTTGATCATGCGAGCGATCGAGCAGGGCGGCGTTCCGTTCGCACCAGGGCTGTCTCGAGATCAGATGACGGGGCAAATCGTCGATCCCGGCATACCGCGATCGTTTGCGGAAGAAGATTTGATCCAGACGGCGGTGCTCGCACACCACGCGAAAGAGCTGGGAATTGTAGTCAGCGATCAGGCGATCTTGGAGTTCCTGGATGGATTGGCTGCGGGAAAAGTGCCGCGCCGTGAATTCGCCGGACTGCTGCGCGAGGCCACCGGCGGGCGACTGATCCAGTTGCAGTTGTTCGAAAAATTGCGAAAGGAACTGCAGGCCCAAAACGTGCGGATGATGGCCTACAGCGGTCTGTTCGCCATCACGCCGGTCAGTGCGTGGGACTACTTTAATCGTCTGGATCGTCGCGTCGAGACCGAAATGCTACCACTGCCGGTCGAAGATTTTTTGGAGCAGGTGGCCCGGGAGCCCACACGAGACCAGATTCAAGCTCTGTTCGACGAGGGCAAGGACCGAGTGCCCGACCCGTTCAGCCCCGAACCGGGTTTCCAACGACCCTTGAAGATCGCTTTCCAGTACCTGAAAGCCGATTTCGAGAAATTCCTGGAAGCCGAGATGGCGAAGATCGACGACGATCAGGTTCGGTCGTACTACGAAGAAAATCAACAAGAATTCCGGGTAACCGAGGAACCCGCGACGTTCGACACGCCGGACGAACCGGCAGAAGAGACTCCTGACGAAACGCCCGAGCAGATTCCCGCCGAGGATGCAGCGGAATCGGACCAGGCGACCGACGAGCCAGAGGCAGAAGATGCCGCAGCGCCCGAGTTGACGGGGCCTGAATTGACCGGCCCCGAAAACCAACCCGTGCCGGAGGAACCTGATGATACTGCGGACAATGGGGAACCATCCGATAATGGAGAACCATCGGAAGACGATCAATCGAATCGACATCCGTCTGCGTTTGACGCCGTCTTCGTCAGCTTGACGACCGAGGAAGAACCGCCGGCCGAGGAAACACCACCGGCCGACGAGCCGGCTCCACCGGACGAGGAGACACCAACGGCCGACGAGCCGGCTCCACCGGAAGAGGAAACGCCACCGGTCGACGAACCTGCTCCAGCGGAAGAGGAATCGCCACCGGCCGACGAACAAGCTCTGCCGGACGAGCAAACCCCACCGACCGAGGAGGAAGCCCCGGAAGAGGTCCGGTATCGGCCGTTGGAAGAGGTTGCGGACGAAATCCGTCGCTCGATCGCTCAACCGTTGGCGCAAGATGCGAGGGACGAGGCGATGAAGAGTGCTCGGCGGGATGTCGAAGCCTATTTTCGCAATCGCATCCGTGCTCA
This sequence comes from Planctomycetaceae bacterium, assembly GCA_007121535.1. Taxonomy (GTDB): domain Bacteria; phylum Planctomycetota; class Planctomycetia; order Pirellulales; family Pirellulaceae; genus SKKK01. The sequence goes on from SKKK01000202.1 coordinate 13,370, forward strand.
AGCCTTGCGGGAAGCCGGCCGCGACGTGCCAGTCCCGGCGCCGTTGGACCTCGAAGCGCTGGCTCAAAAGTTCCAGTTGATCCCCGGCGAAACGAGCTTGGTCGACCAGTTCGAAATCGAGGATTACGAATTGGGCCAGTCCTACCGTTTCAGTTTCGCTCAAGGTCAATTGCGGACGATTCCGTTTTCGGAAATCGCCTATGTCGAGGGTATCCCGCTGTTCCGCCCGGATCAAATCCGTTCGGCCGCGGTGGACGTCGAGTTCCTGTTTTGGAAGGTGGAAGAGGAAGAGGCTTTTGTCCCCACGTTGGAACAAGCCCGGGAGGATGTGGTCGCGGCTTGGAGACGTCGCGAGGCGTTGCACTTGGCCAAAGCCGAAGCCGAGCGATTGGCCCAAGCGGCGCGTCGGGACCAGTCGTTGCGCGAGACCGTCGATAACGAGCGGGCGGATCGCGTCTTCGAGACGGGATCGTTCAGTTGGATGACTCGCGGAGCAACGCCAACCGGTATGGGTTCGCCGACGCTGAGCCAAGTGCCCGGTGTCGAGGCAGCAGGACCCGACTTTATGAGAAGCGTTTTCCGGTTGCAGCCAGGGCAAGCCGGAGTGGCAGTGAACCAGCCGCAGAGCGTCGTGTTTGTCGTTCGCATGCTGAATCAAATGCCCGACGAGGATATGCGGCGGCAAACGTTCCTGCGTTCGGGAGTCACATCCGACACCATGAACATCGCCCGTTTTGAACGCGATCGATTGGTACGAGAGTGGTACGAAGATTTGGAACGCCAGTACAAGGTCCAGTGGAATCGCACTCCCCAGGTCCCTCGCGACGACTGGTAAGCACCGGGACAGGAGGGTTTCTGCATCCCATAAAGCCTTTCATCGATTTGGACATAACGCATCCACCTTCGTGCACCCCCCTCGGCGCACCAGCCGTGGGTTTCAACCCACGGTCGGGCGTCGGCACCCAAGCGTCCAGTCGCGTAGCGACGGCTGAACCGATGCCCGTCCCCATGAATGCCCGTCAACCCCACACATATCGCTCGTCGTATTTGACGCCGTGCCGTTTCAAGAATCGAAGGTACTCCTCCTGGAACGTCGTGGTTCGATGATGTTCGCGTTGGTTTCGGATGTATTTGGTAACGTCCGGAACCGCGGATGTGCTCACGGTAAACGCGCTAAACCCGTCTTGCCAAGCGAAATCACGCATGTTCGAGAACGTTTCGTGAATCCATTTCGACGCTCCGCCCTTGAGCAATTGGACCGCTTTGCTCGGCGCCATGGACGGTGGAGCGTTCAGCAAGACATGGATATGGTCCTCGATGCCGCCGATCTGCACCGCCGTCATTCCGTTCTCGCGAGCGATTCCTCCGAGATACGACAAACACGTTCTTCGATATTCGCATTCAACCATCAATGCCGATGTTTCGTGCTGAAGATGATATGGTAATACATCGCGGTATACGTGTTGGCCATGTCCGTGCTCCTCGAACCGAAAAGAAGTCGCATGATTCATCCGTCGCCACGCGATTCGTGTTGACGGATGGGTGCGAACGTAGTGGCAAGCCGTTGATTGTACGAATTCAGTCGTCGCTACGCGACTAGCGCTTCCCCGCGAAATCCTATCCGTGGGTTGAAACCCACGGCTAAAGTCACATCGTCGCTACGCGACGGAGCAAGTCACATCGTCGCTACGCGACGGATCGCGACCTCGTGTTTCAACCCACGGGGGAACCGCCGAACAGCAGTATGCCGCCTTGGTAGGTGAGAAAGGCGCCGATGTAGGCCAGCAAAGTCATGTAAACGAAGGTGAACAAGGGCCAGCCCCAACCGTTGGTTTCGCGGCGCATGATGGCTAACGTGGCCGCGCATTGGGCGCACAGGGCGTAGAAGACCATCAACGACAAGGCGACGGGTACGTTGAAAACCTTGCGCCCCGTGCCCGGCCAAGTGGCCGAACGTAGCGTCTCGCGGAGCGATTCGGAGGTTTCGTCTTCGCCTTCGCCCAAGTGATAGATGACGCCCAAGGTGCCCACGACGACTTCACGGGCCGGGAACGAGGCGATGACGGCACATCCGATCCGCCAATCCCAACCCAAGGGCCGGACCACCGGTTCAATGAAATGCCCGGCTCGCGCCAAAAAACTCTGCTCCATGTACGCCGCAGCAACGGCCGCCGAAATCTCCCCACGCAACTCGGCCCGCTCCTCCAACAACTGGTCCGTCGCAGCCTGACGCTGATCCTCGGAAAGATCGTCCTGCTGCTGCAAGCCTCGTTCCCGCTGCTCCAACGCGGCCAGTTGCTCCGCATAGCCGGCTCGTACCTGGCTGGCAAGCTCGGGTGGGTGCGGGAAGTAAGCTGCCGCCCAGACCAGGATGGCGACCACCAGGATCAGCGTGCCTGCGCCGCTGATGAAGGCCCAGCCGTTTTCGCACACGCGACGCACGACGGTTCCCAACGAGGGCAAGCGGTAATGGGGCAGTTCCATGATCAAGGCAGGGGTCTGGCCGCGCAGCAGCGTGCGTTTGAACAGCCAGGCGGCCAACACGGCCGTCACCATCCCCAGCAGGTACATCGCCAACATCGTGATCCCCTGAAGACCCAACCAACCACCCAACCAGCGCCGGTCGGGGATAAAGGCGGCGATCAGCAGCGTGTAAACGGGCAGACGGGCGCTGCACGTCATCAACGGGGCGACCAGGATCGTGACCAAACGGTCTCGCCGGTCTTCGATCACTCGAGTGGACATGATGCCCGGGACGGCACAGGCGAACGAGGACAACAGCGGGATGAACGACTTGCCACTCAACCCGACTCGATACATCAGGCGGTCCATCAGATAGGCGGCCCGAGCCATGTAGCCACATTCTTCCAACAACGCAATGAAGAAGAACAGGATCAGGATCTGTGGCAAGAATACCAACACGCTGCCGACTCCCGCCAGGACTCCGTCGGCCAACAGAGATCGCAACGCGCCCTCGGCCATGACGGCCGAAACCGATTCGCTCAACCAGCCGATGCCCTCCTCGATCAGATCCATCACGGGCAACGCCCAGGCAAAGATCGATTGGAAGACGACGACCATCACCGCGACGAAGATGGCGGTGCCCCAAACGCGATGCATCAGCACGTGGTCCAGACGGTCGGTCAGCGTGATCCGGTCCGTGAATTGGCTGACGATCGCCCCATCCAGCACCTGCGACACCCACTGGTACCGCGCCTTGGCCTCGACCGCCGGGACCGGAAAACCCGCAGTGGCCAGTCGGGCTCGAGCCTCACCCACCTGTTCCAACACCGCCTCGGTTACTCCCGGCAGACCGGCTTGTTCCACGTATCCGGCCTGGTCCAGCAGCAAACGCTCGACCAGATACCGAGGCACCGTCGCCGTTGGTTCGATTTCGGACGAAGCGTCCTGCAGATCGTTTTGCAGCCGCGTGACCTCCTCCCGAAAAGCGTCCGGGAACGGGATGTCCGATGCGGGCATGGTCTGACCGTCGACTTGCGAAAGCTCCTGCTTCAGCGACTCCAGGCCGATCCGCCGATCCGCCTGTAGGGGAATCACCGGAACCCCCAATCGCTTTTGCAGCAGCGCGATGTCCAGTTCGATGCCATGCTCGGCAGCCAAGTCCATCTTGTTCAGGACCACCAAGGTCGGTACGCCCAGTTCGATCGCCTGACTGACCAAATAAAGATTCCGTTCCAGTTTGCTGGCGTCCACGACGCACAGGATCACGTCCGGGGCCGCCACGTCCGTCTGTCGCCCCAATAGCACGTCGACGGTCACCATCTCGTCGGGCGAACGCGGCGCCAGACTGTACGTTCCGGGAAGATCGACCAGGGCGAAGCGTTGGCCATCCAGCACCACGTGACCGATTTTCTTCTCGACGGTTACACCCGGATAGTTGCCCACGTGCTGCCGAACGTCCGCCAACGCATTGAACAGCGTGGACTTGCCCGTGTTCGGGTTGCCAAGCAGCGCGATGGTGATCGTCTGCGACGGTACTAGGGTCTGCTCACCGCTGGACATCTAGCCCCCCGCCAGCGGGTTAACCTGAATTTCCAGCCCGTCGTTTTGCCGAAAACACAACTTATGGCCAGCCAGGCGTATCACACAAGGGGTTCCCGAGCGGACCATGGTGACCTTGATCCCTTGGTACATGCCCAGCTCGTGCAATCGATGAACTTGGCTGGGGTCGCCGGAAATCGACGCGATCTCACCGACTTGGCCAGCCGCCAAACGAAACATGGGAAGCAATGCATTCACGCCACAAATTCCAAACTAAAACGTGCAAATCGATCAACGGTTACCGCGGTTTCCCTTGTCTTGAAAACCGCACGACGGCCTTAGTGATACTGTATCTCAGAAACAATACCATTATCATACGCGGCGACGCCGGGTTCGGCAACCGGCTTTCGAGACCAGATCGCGCGGGGGAAGCAGCGTAAGCCCGTTGGGTGGTCGCCGGCGAAGCGACGTCAGAACAGTTCGCGGATGGGTTGCCCCATGTCCGTAATGGGGACGGGGCGATCGCCCGTGGCCATCAGGTCTGCGGAGGGATCGATGCCCAAGGCGCAGTGAATTGTGGCATGCAGGTCGGGTACCGAGACGGGTCGCGATTCGATCCTCATGCCCAATTCGTCGGTGACTCCGATCGTCTTTCCGTTATTCAAGCCGCCACCGGCCAGCACAACACTGAAAGACCGGCTGTGATGCCCTCGGCCTCCGCCGCTGTCGAAACCGGCGGGCCGTCCGAACTCGGTGGCGACAAAAATCAGAGTCTTCTCCAAGAGCCGTTGCTTTTCCAGGTCCAGCACCAACGTCGCCAACGCTTTGTCCAATTCCTCGATCAGCAAATGCTGATTCAGTTGGCCTTCGTTGTGCGTATCCCAGCCGGTACCATTGATGAAGTTCAAATTGTGAGAGACCTCGATGAAGCGGACTCCGGATTGCACCAGACGACGGGCCAGCAGGCATCGCTGGCCGAATTCGCCGCCATACGCTTCTCGCAAATCGTCCGCTTCCGTATCCAGTTGAAACACCTTCATGAATTGGGGACCGGACAAGCGCAGCGCTTCGGCGATGGACCCGTCGTATTCGCGGACCGCGCGCGATGGATTCGCTTGCGTCAAATACTCGCTGCGCACCTGATTCAACAGACGTTCGCGGCGTGATTGACGCGACGGCGACACATCGGGTGGCAACGTGAAACCGCTGGGACCCGATTGCGTGTCGGTCAGGTACACGTTGTTGTAACGGGAGCCCAGAAATCCGGGCCCCCGAGTGACGTTGGGATATCCGATCAGCACATAGGCCGGAACCCCTTCGCCGGCCGCGCCGCGCTGATGAGCCACGATCGAGCCGATCGACGGGTAGATGACGGTTCCCGAGGTCGGGCGGCCCGTATGCATCCGATTGGTTGCCGCTGCGTGTTCGTCGATCACTTCGTGATGCACGGTGCGAATCACGTTAAAGCGGTCCAACACCGCAGCGCACCGCGGCAGATATTCGCAAACCCGGGTCCCCGGGATGGCCGTGTCGATCGCCGGATAGTACGAGCCGGGTTTCCTGGCTTGGGCATCTCCCATCCGCTTCGGATCCCACGTGTCGATGTGGCATGCTCCCCCACCCAGCCAAATCATGATGCAGTGCTCGGCCTTGCCCATGGGCAGGGAAGATTCCTGCGGACGGGCTCGCGCCGCCAGCGGCATGACGGCGGTAGCGGCCACCGAGGTACCCGCCAAACCGGCTTGACGGAGGAAATCTCGGCGTCGTAAAGGTTTCTGATTCATGATGGGTTCCCCAAGCGAAAGCGGAAATAATCTAGTGCGTTGTCTAGGCGAAAAATGCGGCTTGTGAGCGGCACGGCGCTAGCCGCCGGTTATGGACACCAACGGCGGCTAGCGCCGTGCCGCTCACTCATCGCGACCCCAAGATTTCGCCTGGACAACGCACTAGGGTACGAAAACGAATTCCGGTGAATTGATGATGGTCCAAACCATGTCCTCCATCCGCTGACGCCAATCGGCATCCAATCGAGCGGTGGGAGGAGCACCGATCCGCACAGCCTCTTCGAGCTGCACTTGAATAACGTTGGCTTCGGGATCCAGGTGATTCGACCAGGATACCAGGCCATAGGGCCAGCGGGGGCGAGCGGTCGGCGGCGCCTCCGATCGTCGCCGGTCGTATCCCTCGGCCAGCAAGTCCTGGAACAGCATCTGCTCTGCCGGGCTGGGATAACGCGTCAGCAGACGCAGGTACACCTGGTCGATCAGCCGTTCCAGCGGCTGATCCTCTCGAGCGATCCGGGTCCACAGGCTGTCGTCGCTCAGCCGTGCGATACGATTGGTGATCACCCCGTTGGCCATGATCGCCGGCTGCAAGGCCGTCATTTCCTGCGGACGCACGGTCAGCGGATCCTGGCGGGAACTCCGCCAACCAAACGTTTCCAGCAGCGTGACGAAGGGATGAGCCAGTGGCAACGACAGGCTGGGACGATCCCGTTCGTTGGAAAGCGAGGAAAAATGCCAAGACCGACGCGGCTCTCCCAGGTCCAGCGACTGCGCGGGGGACCGAGCACCGTCGATATCGATGCTCATCCGTCCGGCATCGAACGACTGACCGGCGGCCACGAACAGGGAATCCACCAACTGCTCGGCGGTCATCCGGCGACGCAGCGGCGCCGGGAAACGATAGTGCGAGGTCCATGACACGCTTTCGGCGCCTCGTGGAACGCGCTGGTAGACGTGCGAGTTCAAGATCAAACGAGCCACGCGCTTCAGATCGTAGCCGTTTTCGATCAATTCGTCGGCCAGGTAATCCAGCAGCTCGGGATGCGAAGGATTGCTGTACTCCCAATCATCCACCGGCTCGACCAGTCCTCGACCCAGATACCGGTGCCACAAACGATTGACGATCACCCGGGCAAAGCGGCGGTTTTGAGGCATGGTGATCAATGCCGCCAGGCGTTCGCGCGAGTCGTCTGCCGATCGCAGGACGCCGTCCGGCACAAGATCGGCGACCAGTTCTTCAAAGGACCAGTCCGGGTCGATGCGGTCCCCCGGTCTCAGCGTCACCTCGACAAACATGGACTTGAGTTCCTCGTCGCTGCCGGGGATCGTGCTGGTAGGGGGCACCTCTTGCGGTGCGCGGCGGAGCATGGCGGCCAAACTGAACAAATCACGCTGCGACAAGTCGTGGAACGGAGCATCGTGGCAACGGGCGCACTTCATCTCCAATCCCAAAAACGCCTGGCCCAAGATGTGCGCCTTGGCGGCCATCGGGGCATCGTTTTCCGTGGCCAACGCGAAACCGGCGGTACCGCCGAAATACTGGCTGCCGTCCATCATCACCAGTTCGGTGACCATCCGATCGAAAGGCTTGTTGTCGCGAAACGATTCGTAGATCCACCAACGGAACGGCCCGGTATTGTTCAACGTCGGATTCACGATATTCGGATTCTCGGCCAGCACGTCCTGCCAGTATCCCACCCAGTGGTCCGCCCAGCCTTCCGATTCCAGCAGATAGTCGATCCAGCGTGCTCGGCGATCGGGTTCGCGATCGGCCAGAAATGCCTCGATCTGTTCCATGGTGGGGATCGTGCCGATGACATCCAGCGTCGATCGACGCAGGAACTCCAGATCGCTGCTCAACGCCGCCGGAGATTCCCCGGTAGGCGCCAGTCGCTGAGCGATGAAATGGTCGATCGCATTATTGGCTGGAAAACCGTCCGGGATTTCGGGTATCTCGGTCCGAGGCCGCTGGGCCAGGGTCTCGCGAGCCAGATCGTGACGACGATTCCAATACGCCGTCTCTTCCTGACTGGCCTCCTTGCGCCGAGTCGCGTTGATCTGCGTCAACCATGCCTGATGCCGATCGCGGAATTGTATCCAACCTTGATCGGTCAGCGGGAACGTTTCCACTGGCCCCAGTACGTTGAACTCACCGTCCGGCGCCGCGATACTGACCGACGTTTCACCCAGTTCCGGCCGCCGCCTTTGGCCGCCTACAATCACTTCCAACTGGAACAGGTGCCGACCGCCATCGCCTTGGATTTCGACAATCGCCTGCGAATCACCTCGTGGCAAGGGCCGGATGTTCGGCGCCAGACTCGCGTCCAGAGGGTGGACCGTCGCATGCCCGCTGGACGGGATGCTGTGAAAACCCGTCTGAGCGATGATTTCCCCGTTCATGTACAATCGCGCCGCGTTGCGGCAACGGAGAAGGATCCGCTGCGGTCCCGGAGGAACCGTCGCGTATCCGACAGCTCGTAAGAGGAACGGGTCAGACCAATCGTCTCGGACGCCTCGCGACGTGTACTTGTGGGGAACTTCGATAAAAGCAAAGTGATCGGCTTCGTAGCGAGCAACTGCCTGGCGATGCGTGATCCGCCATGACCTGCTATCGGGAATGCCTTCGAACAATTCGACCACCAACGCGTCCTGAGGGATCTCGGCCGGATCGATCCGGTGATCAGGTCCCGCGTAACGATAGCGAGCGTGAGCCTGCTGCGGCGTCAACGTCCGACGGTAAATCGCAACTTCATCGATCCGTCCCTGAAACGTGCTGCCACGAGCACCGCCCATCGAAGAACCGATCCACAGATCGTCGTCATCCACGACCGGTCCTCGACGAGTCGGACCTCCCATGTCCCATCGTCCGGTAACCGCTTCGCCATCGATGTACCCTTGAATGCTGTCCGGTTCACCGAATGTGTAGCTGATCGCCACGTGATGCCACTGGCCATCGACGGGCAAAGCGAACTGGGACGTCCAGCGATGCCAATCGCCGTCTGGTCCAGCACTGCGGAACAGGAACGCGATGCCGGCCGCGTTTCGGCCGCCGACCAAACGCAGGGCATAATTTTGGTTATCCGGGTCGAACCCTTCGTTGCCGGTTCGTCCCTTGCCGACGATATACGAGAATCCTCCGTCACGCACCGAGTCCGGGCTCACCCAGGCCTCCAACGTGATGCTATCTCCCAGCGCGAAGCTTAGCGGACCGCCCACGCCCGGATCCCGGACGCGCAGATAGCCTTGGCCCCGGATCTCGATCGCTTGATTGTCAACCGCCAGATCTGGATAGTCGTCGGGACGCGGGCCTTCGACGTGCAGCGTCACATTGCCGACGATCTCCGCCGTCAGAGCTTGGTCCGCCGATGCGACACCGCTCCGCAACGCCTGCTCCTTTGTGCCCTCGAACCGCCAATGAGCGATGGGGGCATCTTGCGTCACCACTTCGGCATACGCTACCGAAGCGGCAGCTCCGTCGTCGCCGGCCTCTTCACACCAGACCGGTGAATGCTGCAACGTAAGAACCAACGAGAACAAGACAACCGCAACCAAATACCTGGAAACCACTTTGTCGTCCTTGCTGCTGCCGACTGGATGAGCCACCAAGAATATCGCGAGACCGAGTATCTTCGCAGGAATTGTAGCGGACATCCGTCTTTCGCCACAACCTTTTTGCGTGATATTCTGCGATTCAGACGTCAGCCGCAGGTCGCGCCCCCTCCAGAGCGATTGGTGACGTTCCATGGCACGGTAAGCACACGGCCAGATATCTCTTGATCGAATCGGGCGAAAGGGGGTCGGGAGTCGTTTTCGGGTGATCCGCTTCCCATGTGGTAGATCGTCGGCCGAAAACGACTCCCGACCCCGTTGCGTCACGTTGCGTCACCAACGTACACCTTCACCGTAGTCCGCGCCATGTACCGGACCCGCATCTCTTCCCGCCCCAGATCTACTTGATTCGCCCGCCCAGCCCCAAAGCGGAACGATTCATACGCGACTGATCTTGTGCCCACTTGCATGGTCTTGATCACCAGAAACTCAGATTCCCCCCACCGCGATTCCCTTCGTTTGGTGCGTTACCTGACAAAACGGGCGTCAAAGAACGCGCGTGTCGTGACCGAGAAAACGTCCCTAAACCACGGCAGCGAAACACCTTACGGTCTTTCGGCATGAACCTGTCAAAGAACACCATGAATCGCCCACGGTCAAGTATCCCCGCCAAGCCCAGCGCATGATTCGACACTTATCCGACCAAATGTCCCGTCCTCCCTGCCGGAGATTTTGTTGCCGCAAGTGCTTGACACCACACCCGTTACCTGTTCTAAATTACCCCAAACTGCCCGCGCGATATTCCGGCACGTGACCCGTAAAATAACGTCATCCGGCGCGCAGGCTGAATGAATAGTTCTGTCCAACTAAGACACAAGACGAACCCATGGCTGAACGTCCCTATCAGTTTCGCCTTCGCACATTGCTTGTCGCAACAGCTGTTGTGGGGGTCTTGCTTGGACTGTTCGTTCTATGGCAGCGCGGGATGGAGTTCGAAGCCGCTTACGGGATGGTGACTGGTGAAGTTGTCGTTGATGGTGAACCGCTCACGGCGGGTACAGTCGCCTTTCATCAGCCCGACGGACGGTTCGTCGGAGGCGTTGTAGAGACTGGGCGGTTCAGCATCGACCGGGTGCCGGTTGGTCGGTCATTTGTGACAATCCAGGGACGAACCGTTCCAGGCCGGTACTCCACACCAGGCGATTTGGAAGTCTGGATCGTAAGCGATGTTGGTAACGTCTGTGACTTGCATTTAGGGGGAGACGATCGTGGAGTACCGTTGCCTGAGGATGATCCCTTGCTTCAGGCTATCGAGAAGCGATTTGGCGAGCCCGATTATGTGAGGGTCAACGACCGATTTCGGATTGTGTATCGTTTGTCCAACGGCGATACGCTCACGCTCGTTGTTCATGATGACAAGGTGATTGGCATCGAGCATCAACTCTTGTTCGACTAGAGACACAAGTCGCTACGTCTGGCGTGTAGCAAAACTAAGAAAGGTGCCACCCACCTAACAATAAAAGTAGCTGGGTGGCATTGCCCTGACCGTCTTACCCAAAGTGGCTGTTATCATCTGGGTGGCAGGTGGAATAGATGTTTTTTTTGGCAATTGGCATGCAGTAGCGTTGGTGGATGGCACCAAGGATGAGAGGTGTTCGCAGGTCGCTTGCCGTCGATCGCAATTTCTGGACAATGGGGCGATGATCATCGGAAGATATCAAACGGACTTTTTCGAAAAGAGGATTCACAAGATGGACATTCACCAACTGACGCGGGATCTGCATACCACGAACGATTCGAAGATTGTCATGGTGGTAGCTGATGGGCTGGGCGGGTTGCCCATAAAGCCCGGCGGGCCCACCGAGCTGGAAGCGGCTCGGACACCCAACATGGATTCGCTGGCGGCTCGCGGAGTCCAGGGGGCCAGTATCCCGGTCGCACCGGGAATCGCACCTGGCAGCGGTCCCGGCCACTTGGGGCTGTTCGGTTATGATCCGCTGAAGTATTTGATCGGACGCGGGGCATTGGAGGCGACGGGGATCGGTTTGGAACTGCAAGACGGTGACGTGGCCATCCGCTGCAATTTCTGCACCTTGGACCAGGACGGAAAGATCTCGGATCGTCGAGCCGGTCGAATTCCCACCGAGGAGAGCGCCCCGCTGGCCAAACGGCTGCGGCAGGTCTCGATTCCCGGGATCGAGATCATCGTGGAACCGGTCAAAGAGCATCGGTTCGTTGTTGTGCTGCGCGGCGAGGGCTTGGGTGGAAACGTGCGGGACACCGATCCGCAAGCCACCGGGGTGCCGCCGCTGGATCCGGTCGCGAGCGATCCGGATAGCGAAAAGACGGTGGAAGTCGCCAAAGAATTCCTGGTCCAGGCTCGCCAATTGTTGGCCGACGAACCCAAAGCCAATTTTCACACCATGCGTGGCTTTGCCTCGAAACCGGTCTTGCCTTCGTATCAGGAAGTCTATGGATTGCGAGCCGCTGCGGTGGCCGTCTATCCGATGTACAAAGGGCTGGCTCGATTGGTCGGCATGGATATCTTGGGCCAGGCGCAAACGCTGGACGAACAAATTCAGATCCTGCAGGATCAGTGGGATGCCTACGACTTTTTCTTCCTCCATTTCAAATACACCGACAGCACGGGCGAAGATGGAAACTTCGACGCCAAGGTGCAGCGGACGGAAGAGCTGGATGCGGTGATCCCGCGCATCGCCGCATTGAATCCCGAGGTATTGATCGTTACGGGCGATCACAGCACGCCGGCTTATTTGAAGAGTCACAGTTGGCATCCTGTGCCGACGTTGCTGGTCTCCGGTTGCTGCCGTCCGGACGGTCTGACGCAGTTCAATGAAAGCACCTGCATTCGCGGTGGTTTGGGACACTTTGAAGCCAAATACTTGATGTGCTTGGCGCTGGCGAACGCCGGCCGACTGGGCAAATTCGGGGCGTGATCCGGGCCGTCTTCGCATCGGCCTCAGCATGTTGCCTGGCGACGATTAGCCTCAGGTCTTGCCAAGACCGGGCCTAAACGTGCCATCTGTTCGCGCACAGTGCGATTTGGGGGAACCTGCACGCGTTACCAAGCTACTAAGGTTTTGGAAAATCTTGCAAATCGCGACGCCAAGTTTACAAACGCGCGGTAGACTTGATTGGCGAATTCCAGCTTTGCATCACCGAAAATGCGGCATCTTCGACGCGGATGCGGCGTTGGCACCGATTTTGCTGAACATTCCAAGCGTTCTCGACATGGAACGTCGAGGTCATCGACAAGGAGGTCTGCCTTTGTAACCCACCCCACATGGCGATAAAGGAATACCTATGAGTCGTGAACGTTGTTCCGTCAAGTCCAAGAAGCGAAAATCCAAGGGGTTCTGGAACGTCAAGAGGCGGCAATCTACTTTGCGGCGAGCGTTGTGTTGCGAAGGTTTAGAGGATCGGCGTTTGCTGGCAGCCGACTTGAATGTTCTGGATTTCACTCCTACGCCCAGCGGGTTTGAAGTCGAGTTCAATCAGGCCGTCGATACCAGCGTGCTGAATCTGTACGATGCGGCCAACGGGACCTTTGGCCCAGCCGACTTGACGCTGGTGGGCGAGAATACGGGGCCGGTCGCAGGGTCGGCCGTGGTCGAAGGCAATCGGCTCCGCTTCGTAGCCACCGGTGGTGTGCTGCCCGAGGACACGTATACGGCCCGCCTGCGCAGCGCGGATGACGGACTGCGGGCCTTGGACGGTCATTCGATTCTGGATGGCGAATTCACGGGGATTTTCCCCAGCGGTGACGGGACGCCCGGCGGCGACTTCGTGATCACGTTCGAAGCTGAACCCGAAGCGATCGTGGTGGGCATGCCCGACTTTGCGCGGGGACCGGGTCAAGCCGTCCATCTGCCTCATGCCATTGGCAGCGAAGCGGTCGAGAGCGGCTTGCCCATTCACCTGAGCGACGCCGGTGGAGTGACGTCGGTGTTGTTGACGGTGAACTACAACCCCGACATGCTGCGGATCACCGACGTGATGTTGGGCGCCGACGCTCCCGACGGAAGCCAGGTCATGATCAATGCCGAAGAACCGGGGCAAGCGACGATCGCTTTCTTTGCACTCGATCCCCTCGAAAGCGGTGCGGCTCGGATTCTGTCGTTGGTGGCGAATGTGCCTCGATCGGCGCCCTACGGGGAAGCCCACGCCGTCCGCATCACCGGCTTGGAGGTCAATGCCGGATCGTTGGCAGCTACGGCGGACGAAGCCATTCACGTGGCAGCGTTTGTTGGAGACGCCAATCGGAACATGCGTTACGATGTCGAGGACGCACGATTGATCGCCCGAGTCGGCGTCGGACTTGACAGCGGGTTGGCGGCCGATCCGCCGCACGCCGATCCCGCAACGGAAGTGCGAGCTCTCTACCCCATGGTCGATGCCGTCATTATCGGCGACGTGACTGGTGATGGCACTCTAAGCGCTTTGGATGCAAGCGATCTGTTGCGGCGCGCCATCGGCCTGCCAACACCGGGAATTCCCGCCATCCCCGAGAATTCGGCGCCCATCAGTGTTTCGCTTACGCCGGATACGGTACCCGAAAACGTCCCGATCGGCACGGTGGTGGGTACGCTGACGACCGAAGATCCCGACGAAGGCGATACGCATACGTATGCGTTCGTCGAAGGCGAGGGCGATGACGATAACGCGGCGTTCATCATCGACGGCGATCAACTGCTGACGAACGTGGAATTGGACTTCGAAACGAAGAACGAGTACCACGTCCGCATCGTGAGCACCGACAGTGGCGGATTGAGCGTCGAGCAGATGCTGGTGATCACCGTCCTGGACGTGAACGAAGCTCCGACGGCGGTCATTTTGACGCCCAGCGAGGTGGCAGGGGATGCCCCGATCGGCACCGTGGTCGGTACGCTGACGACCGAGGATCCCGACGAAGGCGATACGCACACCTACGCGTTCGTCGAAGGCGAAGGCGATGACGATAACGCGGCGTTCATCATCGACGGCGACCAACTGCGGACAAACGTGGAATTGGACCCCGAGACCCAAAACGAGTATCGCGTCCGCATCATGAGCACCGACAGTGGCGGACTGAGCGTCGAGCAGATGCTGGTGATCACCGTCCTGGACGTGAACGAAGCTCCGAC